>NZ_JAKKRL010000002.1:0-486675 GCF_025654335.1 Shewanella sp. SM21 | reverse complement strand
CTTCCGCTACTACGACCCCGAAACAGGCCGTTTTATCAGTCAAGACCCAATAGGGTTGCTAGGGGGCATAAACCATTACCGATATGCGCCCAATCATATCAACTGGATAGATCCGTTGGGACTGAGTTGCAAGGAAGGTTTAGGAGAAGTGGCTTATGGTCCTCCACCAGAAGAACCGGGATTACAATCCGTAACATTATTACCGATAGAGTGGGCCGTAGAAGGGATCGCAGATTCTATCGAGCAACTGTCTACTATGTTGGAAACTGGGCCTACTTTGTCAGGTGCAGCGACGATGGCTATCGCGCTCATCCCTGGGAAATTTGCCGATAAAGCGTTAGAACCTGTTGTTAGCAAATTAGGCAAGCTAGATGTTCCTAGTAATAAAACGCTGGCCGTAGCAAAAGCCAGCCTGATGAAAAAGCATAAGGTGGCCTGTTTCAAGAAGAATAGCAAAGGCTCGGATATCGAGTACGATAGACAGTTGCAAGGGCAGCAAGATGGCATCAACAAGATGTCGGTTAAGGAGTATCTGGATAATAGAGAGTCCTATAACGCTATAGGTCGTAGAGGGACTGGCCCAGCTCAGGATAAAGCCAGAAAAGATTTCAAAGAGAAGTTGATCAAAAAATATGAGAAACAGCTTAATAAAAAGGGTGTAGTGGGACAAGAGGCTCTTGAACGAGCAACGACATTAACTGAGAGTGAGATGAAGACCCTCAATGCATTGCATAATCCCGACATGATTGCCGGTGGTAAGGATATAGTGTTCGACTTGGGTGATGCCAGTGTCAACCAATCCATCGGTTCTCAATGGAAAAATAAAGGGGTCAATGAACTCGGTGAAAAAATGCCGTTCACACGAGTTGAACTGATGGATATTGAGGCCCAAAAGGCCTTGGAAGAGCTGGGCCCGGATACATTAATGGATGTCGATTTACATAGGTGTAAGTAAAATGAATAAATTTTTTGATAATTTCTACCACTTTAAAGGTTTTGGCCCTGCAATCAAAGCAACGATGCCAAGCCAAGAAGCGCTTGATTATTTTAAAGATAAGTTACCAAACCGTCTTTTGGAATATTGGCAGGAATATGGCTTCTGTGGCTGGGGCGAGGGCATTTTTTGGACGGTAAATCCGGCAGATTACAGCGAAATCTTGGACTTGTGGTTGGCGGGCACCCCCTTCGTCGGTAAGGATAACTACTATGTCATAGGTCGAACAGTTTTCGGGCGTTTATTGATCTGGGGCGAAGCTTCTGGGCCAAGTCTGGATATCAATCCTTGTTATGGAATGATATTTCCAACGGATGAAACCGAAGAACTAAAAGAAACAGGAGGAGACATGAGCATAGATTTGTTTTTTTCCTCCGCTTCAAAATCGAGCATGGAAGAAGAAGATACTGAAGGCAAACCTCTGTTTGAGCGAGCAATGGCAAAACTGGGGCCGTTGGAAGCCGATGAGATGTATGCTTTCGTGCCTGCGTTGGCCCTGGGTGGTGCGCCTAAGTTGGAAAACCTGCAAAAAGTAAAAGTTTTGGAACATCTCGCTTTCTTGGCCGAATTGGGTGAGAAAAAAGTGATGGCAGATATTGTTGCCCTCTCAAACGCTTTACATCGAGACAAATAGTTATGTTGCATGACAGTGAAACAGGCTTGTTGATCGTGAATACAATACCTTAGAACAATTAATTCAAAAGCGTCATCACACTGAACCGAGTCTAAATGAAGCTTATCGCTGAGATTCGGCATTGGGGCTAGACTAATTTTCTGTAACGTTTTTGGTGAATGCCTTAAAAAATATTAATGCCCTTAATCACTTATCTATCTAGCACTGGCAAGAGTTAATAATTTGATAAAGTTTATAGCTTCTCGTGTACACGATACAGGTTATTAGGATATCAATTGAGATGTTTGACGGTGTTCAGTTCTGATGTTGATATATCTATCATAATAAGAAAAAACATGACATGGGTATTTCACATGTCATGTTTTTTACAAATGATTCGACTTGGTTATTCTTGAGGTAGTCGTATACCTTCCTTACCTTCTGATAAATTTCGAGTATTTTATTTTTTCTTCAAAACTAAGGTCTTGTACTTTTTTTATCTCAAGCTCAGCGGGTGTTTTGTTGTTACATGAACTGATGAATTTGATAGGCATATCATGAAAGAAGGTTATTTCTTTAGTGCCAGTATTATGACCGAAACCTAAAATTGTTGATGCTGCTAATGTTGAAGCGTTCAGCACGATAAAGTCTTTAGTTACTTGGCTTGGACTAGAAATATTGACTTGTTCCCCTAGTTCTAGATTATCTTTGGTTCCTCCCCAGTAAAAAATGTGTACATTTGGAATTTCGATTACGTAGTTGAAATCTGAAGTAAACGAGCCTGTTTCAGTCCATGCGGTCGATAATGCATAGGGTTGACCTGATGATCTTAGAAATTGTGCATAGGCTGCTACTTTCTTATCTACCGTAAATCCGACTTGACGTGATACTTCTTGTTTTAGTTTATTCCATAATGATAATGGTGTGTTTACTGGCCATGGCTGGTATAAGGTCATTCCACTTATTAAGCGAATACTCGGTTCAGGCCACCATGCACTTTTCTCTCCACGGTATACTGTCAGTGTTGTTGGCATTTTTGTTCCTTTTTTTAAGATAAGTCATAGCATCGATTTGAATGCTAATGAGAGCGAGCATGTTATCCAGAGTTTTATTTTCTATGGTAGATAGGTAGTTTATGATGAGATTTTTTCTTAAAATAAGGTACATGACTAGATTAGTGATTCTAGCCATGTACCTGATTAAAAATATGATTTCCTATTATAAATTATCCATCGCTTGTCGTGCACTTTTATAAAGTGCGCCAATTGTTTTATCTAAAACCCACTTTATAAATTTATATGATAATTCTGTTATTTCAGTCACAACTTGCCCTGCAAATACAAGCATGTGCCCTAGTAAACCTTTAGTTTGTTCTCCAAACTTAACTGAGGCTTTAGCAATACCTTCAAGCGCTCTTGCTAGCAAATCATAAAAGGTAAGGCCTGTACCAATAGTTGCTTGTCCCATGACAGCCGCATAATATCCAGCATCTTTGAGAAGGGTAATTAAGCCTGCACTTATTCTATCGGCCCAATAGCCAGAAAATGATGCTTGATAGCGATTTTGATAATCTAATCTTACCGTCGCTAAATTGAGAGAAGATTTTTGTTTTAGATTCCTCCAGCTACTGCTGTTTGCAGTATTAAGATACCCAGGGTTAGCAGATGTTGACATTTTATGTGCTTCAGGGCGAATACCATCACCAGAGGCGAGTAATATTTCTGAACCTTGATAAGGTGCATGGACATAAGGCCAGAGTGGAACCATAGGAACTGGATCTGATGCATGAGTACAACGAAAAATCTTATCTATCGAGTTGGTACTTTTAATAGAGAAACCATCTAATCCAACTCTAGGAGCACCAAAGGAATAAAGAAATACTTTATTTTTATAGCGATGCTTAACCCAATCTGCAGTCAAATGTGCAAGTGCTCCACCAAGACTGTGACCAACACAATGGACAATTCCTGAAGATGATTTTGACAGCAGAGGGGTTAATGTACTTTCAAGTGCAGGTTTAATGCTCTGAAATGTTTTGTTGAAACCTGCATGGATCAAAGCATTATTATCTGCGACGGTTAAACCAAAGTGTCCATCAGTTATTGCATCTTCTAATCCGTCAGTGCCTCTTATAGAGATGACATGGTCATCTTTGAACTGTTCTTTACCTGTGCCAACAATTGCGAAACCTGTTTTTCGATTTAATAATCGAGAGAATATGCTTCCAGAAACTCCTTTAATGGGTCCGTTTGAAAGATCAAAAGAAAAGTTTCTTTCAACATCTGGGGAGTTTAAAGTATATCGACCATTAATGGGGTCTTTAATGTCGTAGGCTAAAGAGGCTAATTGTACTGCTATTTTGGGTGGCAGTGTTGGCATAGTAAATTCCTTTTAATAACGTTTCCAATGGGGATAACTAAATGGGGTGTTCATTTACAAAGTGACAGATAGATTTAACTGGATACGGAAAGTCTGGATGCTCATCATTTGTGAGGTAATAACTCATTTCAGGAGAAGTTAACTCACAAACAAGATTGTTAAGTATTTCACTAAATTTTTTAATAGGTTTGACGCTGTCTGTCGTTGTTAACCAAAGCAGATAATCAGCATTGTTATAGTAAGCAAAAATAGCTTGCCTATTTCTTGTTTCATCTAACATTTTCCCAGGACGACGAGAGCGAATATTAATCTCCGGGAAATGAAATTTCCCTTGTTTGTCTGTTGCTGTTTTATCAATATACACTTTATCGTAATTGAGGTTTCGTTCGACAGTAATCCCCTCAACAGGTAAACCGTTTAAGGTTATGACACCATGTACTTCAGGGGACAGGTGTACATCGTATTTCTTTAGAAAATCAAACATGTCTGCAATTACCTGTGTAGATATAAAAATAATAATAGTGCTGGCAATGACTCTGAATATAAATTTTCCGCGTTGACCAATGCTCTTCTTTGACGAAAACTTATTCATTTTTAATGTCTTATGCTTGAAAGAAAACTATGCGAAATCAATTCACAATTCTAAAAATAAGATAAAATATTAGAGTAAGAGAATCGATGGTACAACAGTACTAAAGTGCTATATTTTGGTTGTTACTAATGTTGTGTAAGTGTTGATAAATGAGTGGTGGAGTCTGGTTGGTTTTGGTGTTTTCGATTAAAGTTTTGATGGTGCTAGTTTAATGGTAAATTAACTTTTATGTTCATGATGAAGTCATCCAAAAGTGATAGCATCAGAGATTATGTTCTTATTAGAAAGGATACCTATGTTTGTTGTTTTGCTCCCTATAAAAAACCGATTGCCGAAGTGGAGTTACATTTAGCCGCACACATTGCCTACCTTGATGAGAATTATGCTGCAGGGACTTTTATTGCCTCGGGTCGTAAAGTACCACGTACTGGCGGCGTCATCCTCGCGAAGGCAGACAGTCGCGCGGCGCTAGAGGTTATTTTGCAGCAAGATCCTTTCTGCATTGCTGATGTCGCTGAGTTTGAGGTGATAGAGTTTGTGCCAACTAAAACGGCGCCTGGATTAGAGCAGTTGATTGAAGTGATTTAATACCTAACATCTTATCGAACTGCTGTATCGCCGATAAAAAAAGTCATGCTCTCCGTTTTCATCAACTGGTGTAGCCGCTCAGAGGCGTGATTAACAAATAAGTCGATACCTTTAAAAGTAAAGTGACAATACATCGTGGTTAATGCGGGTGAAATGCATCATTTTTGTCGTCATAGATCTTGATAATAGGTCTCCTTTTAAGATTGCCGTAACGGCTAAAATCGGCAGGTTTGATTTCGAACCTTGAGCGTAACGAGTCTGGCGAGCTAGATTAAGGCGATTAAATAAGTGGGACTCGATAAGTAGGATTTGAATGAATCAAATTTGGAATGAATTACAACAGGCTCAGGTTTTTAAAACCTTTTCTGATTCTGGCGAAAGTGCGCATTTCTACCATGCTAATGGTTTTCCATTGGGTGTTTATGCGCCCTTATTGGCCAAGTTGCAGCAAGCGTTCAGCCTTAATGCACTCGAGTTAAGGCCGACATGGCCTGATGTAGGTTTGCCGCCTAAGCGCCAAGATTGGCAACTTTATGCCGATGACTTGATCTTGCATATTGAGCGGCATTGCAGTGCGCCGATTGTGGGAATTGGCCATTCCATGGGAGCAACCTGTACCATTCTTGCCGCCAATAAAAGACCTGATTTGTTTAAAGCGCTGATACTTATCGAACCCGCAATGGTGTCGCGCCCTATCGCTTGGATTGCGAAGTTCATGCCTAAATCGTTAATGAATTTGACCGCGCCTGCAAAAAACACCTTAAAGAAGCGCGATGTGTGGGAAAGTCGTGAGCATTTCCTTGAATATTGCAAAATGAGTAAGTTATACAAACGCTTTGATGATGAGGTGTTTACCGCCTTAGCTCAGTTCGGGGTTTATCAAAACAAGGATGGTCGATTCACCCTGAAGTTTCCCAAATATTGGGAGGAGCATAATTACACCCAACCGCCGAATGTATTATCGATATTGCAGCAGATAAAGCTTCCCTGCGTCGCTATCAGGGGGAAACCGTCAGTCTTCTTTTCTGAAGCAACTTGGCAGCATTGGCAACAGCTCACGCCAGACACAGTGTTTTTAGAAGATCAGCGATGTGGGCATCTGCTGCCGTTAGAAGATCCCTCTGCCTGCATCAGTCTTATCCATAGTGGACTCAGTGAATTGAATCGCAAACGGGGGGCATGAGTTTGCGGTAAGCAACCAGTTTTATAATGGTCACTCATGTTTGACCTAGTTTATCGAGCTCATATAGAGTACTGATATGTCCTGAAAATGATCTTATGGATTAGTGGCAAAAAATGAATAATTACACACATCATCATATTGAACTCTTTTATGGAAAATTTATAAATAGGTCTTTTGATCAGGATGATGTCGCAATGTTTCTAATGTTATCCAGAGACTACACTCAAAAAGGAAGTATTTTCCGTGAACTTGGTGATTTCCTAGCACATCCGGATGAGAAAGACCGTGGTTTGGTGATTAACGGGTTTCAAGAGGCCATTGATTTTTTTGATGCTAATACGCAAGAAACTTTTGAAGGTATAGAGCTGCCTCAAAAAAGAAATCGTGGTATTGGTTCTCTTGATGAAGTAAAGGCTAGTTTATGCGATATCTTTAAGCTGGTTGGGATCAGGCATGTAATCGAATCTAGAAATGAGTTACGTTTTCGTGATTTTGTGTTTTGCTTGATATTTTTACTTGGAAACTTCCGCTTGAAAATGAATGGTCAGTTAGTAAACATTCAGGTTGAGTACGGCAATGCTCTTTCTCTTGTCATTTCATATGAAAGTGCGACTTATGATAGACACTACTTGTCGATTAACTTAATTCTGTTATGTGGTGTATGGCCCCAGTGTATTCCTACCTATTACACAAAAAATCTAAGCGGTTATATTGTCCGGAGGTTCTCTAATGGTTATTTAGGTGCTATTCCATACAAGCTAGACAGCCTCTGTTTCGATACCGATATGCAATCTTTTGGACGAGGAATTGTTTGGCCCCTAAATGACTACAAATAGTTCATTTTTACGTTAAAGCTTTCAACGTTCTTTTCTTGTTCGAGTTAACTAAGACTAGGTATGTAATCTAATTCTATTCTGTCCTCAAACTATATGATTAGGTTGGAAGGTGGGATTGTAGGATTGTGTCAAAGCTTGCTATTTAGCGCTCTTTTGGTGAATTTATCCGATATTCTGCGACCTAGTTTGGTATTATGCCATTTTCTCTCTTGAAACCTTACGCAGGTTTCCGCTGCGCGAGTCCCGCTTTTTATGTCTATTCAAACGCTGTTATCGACGGCTCTGGCGAAACGCCATGATTTTTTACAGCAAGCAGAACAGGATCAAACCGATTGTTTTCGGGTGTTCCATGGGACAGTCGAAGGCGTGAGTGGCTTGAATGTCGATCGCTACGGCGATGTTTGGCTAGTGCAGAGTTTTCATCAAACCTTAACCGACGAAGAGTTGGTTGATGTCGGCACTGTTTTGTTGCAACAGGCCGATTTGCCGATTGTGTATAACGATCGTTCATTAGGCCATTCCCGTGTATTGAATGCCTTATCTCCCGCACTGACAGAGATTGCGAGTTCTGAGCGAGTAATGCAGGAAAATGGCATCAAGTTCAGCACTAAACTGCGCCACGAAGGACAAGATCCGCTGTTATTCCTTGATATGCGCATTGGCCGCGAATATGTGCGGGCACACAGCCAAGATAAAACTGTGCTGAATTTGTTTTCCTACACCTGCGGCATTGGTACTGCGGCAGCCATCGGCGGCGCGACTCAGGTGATGAATGTTGATTTTTCTTCCTTTGCTTTAGCGACGGGCAAAGCGAATGCGGCGTTAAATCAGGTGTCGAATGTATGTGAGTTTGTGCAGAGTGATGCGTTTCCGGCATTGCGCCAATTGGCAGGCTTGAGTGTGGGAGGGCGTCGCAATCAAAAATTACCGAGTTATCCCAAATTGGCGCAAACCCAGTTTGATCTGGTGTTCCTCGATCCGCCGCGTTATGCCAAGAGTGCTTTTGGTATTGTCGATTTGGTCAATGATTATCAAGGTTTGTTTAAGCCCGCATTAATGGCGACCAAAGTCGGTGGTACTATCGTTTGCTGCAACAATGTGGCGAAAGTCGAGCGCCAAGCATGGTTTGACAGTTTAGTGCGCTGCGTTGAAAAACAAGGCCGTACAGTCACTACGCACACTTGGCTCGATCCCCATGAGGATTTCCCTTCGTTCGATGACAATCATCCACTTAAAATAGTGGCGCTGACATTAAGTTAACTAGACAAACGGCATAGTGATAAGAACTACATAGTGATATTAACAAGCAGGGCACCCGATTCGGTGCCCTGTTTATTTGTCCATTTATTTGCCGCTAGATGGGCTGTAAATGGAAAGCTATCGCGACGCGGTTCCAGCCATTAATAGCAATGATTAAGCTGGTGAGGTCGACAATTTCTTTCTCGGAATAATGCTCTGCAAGCGCCGCATATTGACTGTCATGCACGGGGGCAGTAGCAACTTGGGTTAAGGTTTCTGTCCAGAGCAGTGCTGCACGTTCCCGTTCATTAAAGATTCCATCGACCTCCTGCCAAGCGGCAAGTAAATCTAAACGCAGCTGTTCTTCACCGTCGCTTCTGGCTTCCTCGGCGTGCATTCGCTGACAAAACGCGCAGCCATTGAGTTGCGATGCTCTGAGCTTGACTAAATGCACCAGTAATGGTGCAAAGTGGGAATCACCGGCCGCTTTGTCTAAGCTTAACAGTGCGTTGGCGAGTGCGGGTTGTAGCTGGTAAATTTGCTGGCGTGGTATACGTTCTGACATAAAAGCCTCCTATAAGCTGAGGCTTCAATCTAAGCTGTTAGCGCGACGTAGGATTGGAGATTTGCGACATTTTACGCTTTTTGTATTGTCCTGGAGTTTGCTGTGTCACCCGTACAAAGTGTTGATGTAGATGGGCTTGATCGTAAAATCCGCAATCGAATGCGACTTGCACTAGGCTGAGGTTAGGTGATTGGCTGAGTAAGTTTCGGGCGATTTTGACTCTGTTTAATTGCAGTAACTGCGCGGGTGACAATCCGGTTTCTTGTTTAAATCTTCGTTCAAATTGACGGCGGCTTAAGGGCAGTTGCCTATAGAAATCCTCTAAACTGGCTTGGGTTTGAGTAAGCTTTGGTAAACTCGCCTGCACTAAGCTAATCATATCGCTTTTATGTCGAGATAAGGCCGCATCACATTGCTGCTGGGTGAGTTGCAATAACCAGTGCTCAAGTAGGGCGACGCGTTGGGCTGGCTGATTGGTTTCCGCCAGTTGCGAGAGCAGTTGATCCAATCCTGTTAGCTGCAATTGCGTCGCATCAATAGCCTTCATTGATGCGGCAGACAGAATATCTTGCAGTTCAATGCCAAGTAAATGAAACGCGCCGCCGGGGTGAAAGCGAACTGTCATCAGCTCGATTCCTGGTAAAAAGGCGTGGGAATGTCGGCTCTGACCACAATGAAATAACACTTGAGGTTCATCGCCACTGAGTGTTTGAGTTGGGAAATAGAAATGCAGGCTAGTGCCGCCGTCTGGATAAAATGTCTGTTCAATGTTCTGCGGTAAATCAGTCGCAACGCGCAAATGAAAGTAGCGCTGCACCCAAGGGCGAAGTGGCGCTAAGGGTTTAAAATGGCTAAAGCCTAAGTGCGCGAGTTCAGTTTCGAAACGTTTAAAGCTGCGCATTTCTAATAAATTTGCCCGATATCGCAAGCTGAGCACCATAAGGAAGAAAGGAAGGTCAGATTAATCTAACTGAGGCATTTTTGCACCTGTGTTGGTTGTACGCATTTGCCTTGGGCTGGATTGAACAGTCTGTGGTGTTGGCTAGTTTGCGAGGGTATTTAAAGCCTGTGTATTCGGTTCATGCTGATTTGTCGGCCTAGGCACGAACTGAATTTACGCCAACATCAGCTAAGATGCTTCGAGGAGGATTAACTTTTACGTTTTGTATTGGGATAAATAGGTCCTATCTGGCAATAAAAAGTCACCAAGGACAAGGTATATCCTTGGTGACTTTCTGTTTTCTTACTCTGTATTTTCACACTCGCTTAAACACGTTGTTAACGCACTGACTTTTAAACACTAAATCTAAAGCACTTTGAACCTTATTGCCGTGCCGCCACTGCTGGCGAGTGCGAGGTTTAGGCTATCTTTAGCACTTACCTCTTTGGTTTCAATCACATAATCATAGGGATTTGTTTTCCAATCGGCTTTTGCGCCATCGCGGTAAATTTGTGCTTGATAACGTTTATTCGGGGAGAGGAAATCCAGTTTGACCGTGACCTTGCGTGCGGCTTCATCCGTTAGTGCGCCTAAGTACCAATCACCTTGATCCTTCGCTTGGCGAGCAAAGACCACATAGTCACCGACTTCACCGGCCAGCGCGACACTTTGATACCAATCTGTGGGCACATCGCGGATAAATTGGAAGGCATCTAAGTGCTTTTCATAATTGCGCGGCAGATCCGCTGCCATTTGGATTGGGCTATAGAGCACAACGTACAAGGCGAGCTGTTTGGTCAATGTGGTTTGCACACGATTTTCAGCATCCAACCCCTTGGGCGCTAAGTCAAAAATTCCTGGGGTAAAGTCCATTGGACCCGCAAGCATGCGGGTAAAGGGTAACATGGCCGTGTGTTCAGTGCTGTTTGGTGGGCTCCCCCAAGCATTGTACTCTTGGCCGCGGGCACCTTCGCGGGAGATCCAGTTCGGATAGGTTCGGCGCAGGCCTGTGTCTTTGATCGGCTCGTGGGTATTGATACTGATATGGTGTTTCGCTGCTTCAGTGACATTGTGCAAATACTCACCGACCATAAACTGGCCGTCGTGCCACTCGTGACGGGTAATGCCTTTGTTATTGATGCGCTTGATTTGGCCACCATCGGCGACATAGCCTGTCTTGACTTGAGTAACACCGTGCTGCTCATACAGGGCGAAGGCATCTGCCATTTGCTCGCGATAATGCGTGACTGAACCCGCTGTTTCATGGTGGCCGATTAAACGTACATTTTGTTTTGCCCCGTAGGCTGTGATGGCGGGCAGATCGAAATCGGCATAGGCCTTGGTAAAGCTAAATTGGTCGCCGTTGTGGAACCAGTCGCCATCCCAACCTTCATTCCAACCTTCTACCAGTACGCCATCAAACTGATATTTAGCGGCGAAATCTATATAACGCTTTGTTTCACTGGTGGTTGCGCCATGGGTTGGGCCCGAGCCCCAGGTATTTTCGTTTAAGTGCATTCCCCACCAAATACCGACGTATTTCCCTGGTTTTACCCAAGTAACATCGCCGAGTTTATTGGGTTCATTGAGGTTTAGGATGAGGTGCGAATTGAGCAGCCCAGTTGCTTTGTCGGCAATTTGAATAGTGCGCCACGGCGTATAAAAACCCACTTGGGTTTTGACGCGAATACCGTCGGACCAAGGCGTGAGATCCGCCTTAAGTTTGCCATCGCGCTGTTGATCTAAGGTCATGGCGGCAAAGTCCACCAAGGCGGCTTCGTGGATACTTAAGTGCGTACCGTCTGCGAGTTTAAAGGTGAAGGGGGTATGGGCTCTATCGACGTCTTTAAGCGCTGTGGTGCGATATAAATATTCGTAGCGATTCCAGCCGCGGGCAGGGATCCACCATGCTGTGGCTTTAGCGCTATTGCCGACATTGAACTCGGTTAACTCGTCAGTGATTAATAGCGGCGAATTGGCGGGCAGGGCTGCTTGTTGGGCTAAGTGATAGCGAAAGCCAATCCCATCGTCAAAGGCTTTAAATTCGATTTCGAGTTGCACCTTGCCATTACTTAATACAGCAGTCAGTTGATTGTGTTGATCGCGGATCCATTCCTGTTCGCCCCAAGGTTGTTGCCACTTTTCATCGGCACTTTGTTTATCGCTGCTTTTTATCTGTAATCCTTGACCGAGTTCGCCAAGGGATTGAAAAACTAAGCCTAAGCGGCTCGGTTCTATGACTGTCTTGCCGTGAAAATCGATTTTATATTCGGGGCGGCCAGTATCATCACTCAAGCTGATTTGAATTTGTTGGTTGGGTGAGTTGACGGTAACGGTTTTAGCAAATACGTTGGCACTAAAAAGACTCGTGACTGCAAGGGCGATGGCTGTAGGGCTTAATAGCGCTTGCGATAGTTTTTGTCGCGATGAGCTCTGGCGAGTGTGGCTGTTTGTTAAGTGGCAATCTGTTACGTGACGGGCAGTTAAGTCGCTGCGAGTGAACTGAATAGGGTTGGTCTTGATGAACATTCCTTGATCCTTGTTTTTATAACTAATGTGACTCACAGCATACTAGTGGCGATGGCTTTTTAACCGCAACGGCCTGCATACGTATTCACCATATTAAGGCGTGGCGTAACAGACGTGACGTGAAGCACTGCGAGGGCACGAACAAAAGATGTGGTTTGCTTTTGACTCGGGTAAACTGCGCGCTTTCTTTTTGCTTAAAAATGCAATCTAGCGTGGGATTTACAGTGGGATTTACAGTATTTGGAGCCGCAGTAGTAAGGTCAAACCGTGAAAATTAGCCAACGTTTACAACAGATAAACAGTATGATCACTGGTCATTACGATCATATTTGGGATTGCTGCTGCGATCATGGTTTGCTCGGTATGCTGTTGCTAGAAAGGAGCGCTGCCCGCCACGTGCACTTTGTTGATTGTGTCCCTTCGCTAATGCAGGCGCTTGAACTGCGGTTGCAGCGTTTCTTTCCCGCTGACATATCAGGCCTTAATTCACACTTAGATCCAAACTTAAACCCGGACATAGACCCTCACTTAAACCTAGACATAGACCCTAATTTAAGTCGTCATAGTCAGTGGCAAGTGCATTGCCTCGATGTCACGGCTTTACCGCTCGAGCAAACCAGTGACAAAGATAATCAGTTGATTATCATCGCTGGCGTGGGTGGTGAATTGCTGGTGGAATTAGTGCGGGCAATTTTAGCTCAACACCCACTGCGGCACCTCGAGTTTATTTTGTGTCCCGTGCATCATAATTACTATGTCAGGCAATCACTTTCGGCCTTAGGGCTAGGGCTTAAGTCGGAACACTTATTGGAAGAGAATCAACGTTTCTACGAAATCCTCCATGTCAGTACAATCGCAGCTCCAAATGGTCTGCCTATCACTGCTACGGGGTCGTTAATGTGGCAGACGCTAGATGAAGCAAGTTTGCCGCGAGCGCAGCGTTATCTGTCGCAGGTGATTGGCCATTACCAACGCATGCCCGCGCATAAGCAAACACCAGCGATTATTGATGCCTATCAGCAGCAATTGGCCCAGCTCTTGAGTGAGCATAGTGAGTTTGAATGCGCTTGAGCATTTTTGCCGCTTGGGCATTACGTTAAGAATGACTATGAGCACCAAAGATGAGAATCAGGCGAAAGAGCTGATGCATCGCGATCTCGTTGTTAATATCATGGGCAAATCGATTTTAGCCTAAGCCGTTAATAATCAAGAGTCTAATCGCTAAAACCTATCAATCACTCGGATTGGACTGAGTGTGATTATTGCCTCTGCTACATTTTTTGATCTGCATTTGGCACATTTTCGTTTATGCTGCGACTCCTTTTCGGCAAATGGCTAAGACTATGCGTTTATTGAGAACCACCCAAGATCCAGCGGTTAACCTACAGACGGCACGCGTTTTTTATCGCAGAGCTGCCCGCGCGATTGTGTTATCGGGTGAAGACATTTTGCTGCTGTATACTCAAAAATACCGCGACTACAGCTTACCTGGCGGCGGCATTGACGATGGCGAGAGTCTCGAAGATGGACTGATCCGCGAGCTTCAGGAAGAAACCGGTGCCTTAGACATTCAAGTGTTAGCGCCCTTTGGTCGCTATGAAGAGTTTCGACCTTGGTACCGTGAAGGGGCGAATGTAGTGCACATGGAGTCATTCTGTTATGTGTGCAGTATTGACACCGCACTGGGCGAGCGTGGTTTAGGTGAGACTCGATTAGAAGCCCATGAGATTAAAAATGGCATGCGACCTCAATGGCTCAATATTCATCAAGCTATCGCCCATAATGAAGATATTCAGCGTAATCATCCCCATAAAGGCCAATCAATAGAACGTGAAACTTTTCTGCTAAAACAGATAGTGTTGGAATGTTTGTAAGTTTTATCATTTTTAAATCATAACTTTAATCTATGATTTTATTTCACGTCAAACTTAGTTGGCTTGGCTTGGCTTATTGGCGAACGAACGCCGTTATTTTAACCTGAGCTTTCAAGTGGATGTGCTTCGAGCCTGTTCCTAACATCGCTAGATGTTTAATGTTATTTCTCATTCTTTTGCCGCAGCAAGGAAGGCAATGCAGATTATTTTATTGACCCACGAGCGCGAGTTAACCCGCAAAACGAATACTGGCCAACTCGCGTTAGCCGCATTCCCTGAAGAGGTGAAAAGCATCGTCTGGTCGAGAACGGCACCTGATAACGATTTAGTGGCTATGTTGGCATCGCAGCAAGCCAAGCTGTTGTTTCCTGCAAGTGATACTGAGTTTGCTATGCCCACTGATATTAACCCCTTAGAGACGAATTTAGCTGAGCCATCGCTCTCGAACGCACAAGCCTTGTTAGTGCCTGCGCAATCCACACTCATAGCAGCACAACGAATGCCGAGCCAAGTGGTAATTTTAGATGCGACTTGGCAGGAGGCACGTAAGATGCTGCGCCAGAGCCCCTATCTTAAAACGGCTGCACGAGTCAGTTTGCCGCCACTTATGCCTGAATCCGCCTTTATATTGCGGCGTAATCAGCAAGAAGGGGGCTTGTGTACCGCAGAATGTATTATTGCGCTTTGGCGGCACTGTGGCAGAGCAGAACAAGCGACGGTATTAGCGTCGCTGTTTACTGAATTGAATAGCCGTACTTGATTGCGATGTTTGAGAGAGCGTTCGAGGAAGTGCTTAAATAGATAATTAACGACGTTTAGCTTTGACCCATAGATAAATCACCGTCAGCTGAATCACCATCTGTTAAGTCATAGTCATTTAAATCAGAGCCAGTTAAATCACCATCTGTTAAGTCATAGCCATTTAAATAACAGTCAGATAAATACACAGAAAGTGACTCATGGCACCGCCGAGCACAAATAAATGCCAAATGGCATGGTTGAAAGGAATGCGTTTACCGACGTAGAACACCACTCCTAAGGTGTAAAATAACCCGCCTAAGATTAATAGATTAAAGCCTATCTCTGACATGGCCGCCGTTAAATCGCCCATCACAGTGACACATAGCCAGCCCATAGCGAGATACAAGACTAAGCTTAACTTTTTGAATTTGTGAATAAACAGTGTCTTAAATAGGATCCCACCAATTGCAAGCGACCAAATAGCCGTTAAAATCACTATCGACTGCGTGCCTTGTAAGCTTATCAGCATCAAAGGTGTGTAAGTTCCTGCAATTAAACAGTAAATAGCGCAGTGATCGGCGATCTTCAGTTTATGTTTCCAGCCTGAATGGCTAACGCTGTGATATAACGTCGAGCATAGGAAAAGCACTATGATGCTCGCACCATAAATGGTTACGCCCGTAAGTTGAATTGGCGTTAGGTGATCTTGACCTTTAAGCAGCATGAGCACCAATGCCACAATCCCCGCAATAACACCTAGGCCATGGGATACACTGTTAGCGATCTCTTCTTTGATACTATATGGTCCAGATTTTACCGGGTTTTTAACTGTGTTTGGCTGTTCGGTAACACTTTGACTCGACATGGTAGATACACACTCGTAAACGATAATAGACTGAGTCTATCAGTTAGAAAAATAAATCACCATATTTAAGCGTACACTTGTAAGCTTAAATTTATGGTTGGCTTCTATTTTTCATCTTTTAGATTTTTAACGCCGTCTTGCACTCCCATCAGTGCATCGCATTGATGATGCTACTCGCTTCAAGACGTGAGATTTAGCGCGATTATGATCCCAATTCCCAGCCTTATTTGTCTTAACTGGCAAGTGACTTATCAAGCACTGGCGTAAAGTACTGTGCTTGTAGCAGGTTGCATTTGCATTGAACTTTACCCTGTTTGCCTCCTCTAATCTGCGTTGAGCACTCGCAAGTAAATGCAATCATTGGATAATTCGTTTTCAATATTCACCAACCTGATATTGGATTGATATTGAATTAGAGTGCAATCGTTCCACGTTAAGCGTCATTGAAATCAATGGATACTATACAAAACCTAAGGATGGATTTTGCCTTTTCAACATCAACCCAAGGCCGCGCCTTTATTGACAGCATCTCCTACAGCGATAGCGATTGGAGATGATGCTGATAGTGCTTTGCTGATTTCGGTCACATCGCCAGAAGGTGAGACTTTTATCGCATTTGATCATCAGCTCGGTGAACTGGATGCTGCTCAAACGCCTGTTTTTACCACTAATGCGGAGCCATTAGCGTTCAATAGCGGTGCAGGCTTTTTAGTCACTGAGCATGACACCCAAGCTATAGACCAAGAGCAAGCCCAAGATTTGGTACTGCAAGAAATCCGTGCTGAACATCAAGATCAAGATAAATTGGTTTCTGAATCTGAATCTGAATCCAAACCTGAACTGTCTAGGACGATACAAACTAGTGCTCAGGGATTGGGGACGGGATCCGTTTTGCGTGCTCGTCAGCCGTATTTCAAAGGATTCAGTTTGTTATTTTTTGTGCTCTTAGTGCATGTGTGTTTATTTTTACTTATCTGCATTTTGTGGCGCCCGCAGTTAAATCCCTTTGGATTGAATGAAATAGAAAGCCGTGGCCCTAAAGTGACAGCGATCAAGGCTTACTTTATTTATGCTCCCGCGGTAGAGAAAGCCGAAACCTCGGAGTCCAAAACTGAGATCAAGGCCGAGGATAAGACTGAAGCGACAAGTTCTGTTACGCCTACAATTGTTCCCACACCTCAAACTCAAGTGAAGCCTCTGCCAATACTTGAAAAGGTCATGCCTGAAACAATAGCACCCGAAAAGGCCGTCTCTGAAAAAGTAGAGTCGGAAAAAGTGAACCCAGATACGGTTAAACCGAACATCACTCAATCGAGCCAATCTCAATCAAAGAAAACTCAATCAAGTGCCCAAAGTGAAGTACAGCCCGCGGAAGTGACGGCAAAAAAAACAACTAATACGCTTGATACCACAGAAATGAAGCCGCAGCTTGGCGCTAAGAGCTCGCCTGCAGCAGAAGGTGAGAGCACAATAGCGACAAGCTCAAGCATGAGTTTATTCACCCAGCAATATTTTGAACGTCAGCGCGAGCAAGCGCTCGATGATCTCGTCATTGAACAGGCTGATAAGTTCACCCGGAAATCGAATATGAGTGAAATGAGCCCAGAGATGGAGGTGCTATTTGTCCCTAATGCTGATGATTTCGGTGGCACAACGAGTCTAGATTTACCCTTAGACCCAAATCGTATTGTGCGTAAAGGGGATACTTGTTATCGCGTGGTACAAGTCGGCACTCAAGTTAATCCTAACGCCGAAAATTTAGGTTTTCCCATTAACTGCAGTGGCAAAAAAATCAATCAAGCTATTGATGATGCCATTCAATCTCGATTAAACAAAATGATGCTCAAACCCCATAAATAGTGACTTTCTTTTATGATTTATTTTCATGCTAATTATAGCTTTTTAGGTTTCATTTTATTTAATCAATTAAAAACAATTAATTATAAATCTTTATTTTGGATTGGTGGTTAAGGTTTTTAATTGCTTTTTTCCTTGTTTGTTGCTGCCGCTTCTGTCTATACTGCGTACTCATCTTGTCGGAGTGCCTCTTGGCTGAGACCGTTTATTCGGGATCCGTTGAACCTGATCAGGTTAAAACCTGCGAAGGAAACAAGCGTAATAACACATATTAAATCGCCAAAATAGACGGCTTGAACACCTGTTAACTCAGCAATGTTTTAAGCCTTAATGTTGAGATTTAATTGTTATTGAGCAGGGTAACTCAATTTTTGAAGCCAGTGTTGGGCACAAAAGTTGATTGCCATGTCCAGCTATCAACAACTCAATTCTCCAGACAAGCAACTCCATTTTTTAACGTGAGATTGCTTATGTCCAGTTCAAACCAAAACCCAGCTGTAGCTGCCAATGCGACAGAAATCACAGCGCCAGAATCGACAATCCCTAATAAATCGACTGAGTCTCGTCAATCAATCGTGCCTCAGGCGCCGAGTCGCCGCGAAACCCGTGCGCAGGCCCAAGCCTTTATCGATACGCTAGCGCCACTGCAACATCCTAATTCACAAAAGATTTATCTCGAGGGTTCCAGTGCCGATATTCGCGTTGGCATGCGGCAAATTCTGCAGACTGACACCCTGGTCGGCGGCACAGATGATGCGCCCATCATGGAAAAAAATCCGCCAATCCGCGTGTACGATTGCGCCGGACCTTATTCCGATCCTGAGGCCGACATCAATGTGCGTCTAGGCCTTGGTAAATTAAGACAAAACTGGATCCTAGCCCGCAACGACACAGAGCAATTATCCTGCGCGACCTCAGACTTTACCCAACAAAGACTCGCCGACGACGGTTTAGATCATCTGCGTTTTGAGGCAGGCTCGAGTGCCATTGTCCGCCCACGCAGAGCGCTGCAGGGCAAACGTGTCAGTCAATTACACTATGCCCGTCAAGGGATTATCACGCCAGAAATGGAATATGTGGCGATCCGCGAGAACATGGTACTTGCGCAAGTACAGGATGAAATCCTCAATCGTAAAGCCAAGGGCGAAGCCTTTGGTGCCTTAGTCGGCGAACCGATTACCGCCGAATTTGTCCGCGCCGAAGTTGCCCGTGGCCGCGCGATTATTCCGCTGAATATTAACCATCCCGAAGCCGAACCTATGATTATCGGGCGTAATTTTCTGGTGAAAGTGAACGCCAATATCGGTAATTCTGCGGTGACGTCTTCCATCGAGGAAGAAGTGGAAAAGCTCGTCTGGTCTACCCGTTGGGGCGCGGATACTGTCATGGATTTATCCACGGGTCGTTATATCCACGAAACCCGCGAGTGGATCATCCGTAACTCGCCAGTGCCCATTGGCACAGTGCCGATTTATCAAGCGCTGGAGAAAGTGAACGGCGTGGCAGAAGATTTAACCTGGGAAGTGTTCCGCGATACCTTAATTGAACAAGCTGAGCAAGGTGTTGATTACTTTACGATTCATGCTGGTGTACTGCTACGTTATGTGCCGATGACGGCTAAACGCGTTACTGGGATCGTTTCCCGCGGTGGTTCAATCATGGCCAAATGGTGCCTGAGCCATCATAAGGAAAACTTCCTCTACAGCCATTTTCGTGAGATCTGTGAGCTTTGCGTCGCCTACGATGTATCCCTGTCCTTAGGTGATGGTATGCGTCCAGGCTCGATTGCCGACGCTAATGATGCCGCCCAGTTTGCAGAGCTTGAAACCTTAGGTGAGCTAGTCAAAATCGCGTGGGAATACGACGTACAAACCATTATCGAAGGGCCGGGACATATCCCGATGCAGCTCATTAAAGAGAACATGGACAAGCAGTTAGTTCACTGCGACGAAGCGCCGTTTTACACCCTTGGCCCACAAATCACCGATATCGCACCTGGGTATGATCATTTCACCTCCGGCATAGGCGCGGCCATGATTGCTTGGTATGGCTGCGCTATGTTGTGTTATGTCACGCCAAAAGAACACTTAGGATTACCGAATAAACAAGATGTTAAGCAAGGTTTGATTGCTTATAAGATTGCTGCCCACGCCGCCGATGTGGCCAAAGGTCATCCGAGTGCGCAAATTCGTGACAATGCGCTGGCAAAGGCGCGGTTCGAATTCCGCTGGGAAGATCAATATAACTTAGGACTAGATCCTGAAACCGCGCGCGCTTACCACGATGAATCTTTACCGCAGGAATCCGCTAAAGTCGCGCATTTTTGCTCTATGTGCGGCCCTAAATTTTGTTCGATGAAAATCACCCAAGATGTACGTGCCTATGCCGCTGGCTTAGAGGCGGCACAAGCGAAAGCGGAGCAAGTTGAAGCGGCTGCCCAAGCCATGCAAGTCACAATCAAGACGCCGCAGGAGTTGGAAGCGGCAATGGCGCTAAAATCGGCACAATTTGCTGCCTCGGGCGCCGAGATCTATCAGGTGATAGGCAAGCTTGTCGCCGAAGCAGAGGAAGCCTAATTATGTCGGGTATTCATGGGGGTAATTCGCCCATGAATACCGCTCGCCCCGCATTTGTTTGGACCATAGCCGGTTCAGACAGCGGCGGCGGTGCCGGTATTCAGGCGGACTTGGCGACAATTCAAGATTTGGGCTGTCACGGTTGCTGCGTGATCACCACAGTGACGGCGCAAAGCTCAGTAGCAGTCACTTTAGTCGAGCCCGTATCAGCGGCGATGTTAATGGCTCAGCTGACGACTTTGCTTTCAGACTTGCCACCCAAAGCAATTAAAATCGGCTTACTGGCAGATCAAACTCAAGTGGCATTGCTGGCAGATTGGATCGCGAGTTTTAAAATCCACTATCCATCTGTGCCTGTGATTGTCGATCCTGTGATGGTCGCCAGTTGTGGCGATGCATTAGCAGCAGATAACTGTCAGGATATAAAAAGTTCTGCCAAATCAGCTTTAGATTTTAATCCTTTCAAAGGCTTAATCGAACTTATCACGCCCAATGTGCTTGAACTTGGGCGGTTAACTAACAGTGATGTTTCGACCAAATCGCAGTTCGTTGCTGCAGCACAGGCTTTATCCCAGAGTTTAGATTGCAGTGTGCTCGCTAAAGGGGGCGATGTGAGCTTTGGCAGCACTGATATTCTTGATGATACTCATGCTAAAACTCACGATAACACTCATGCTCAAACTCAGGCTAACGTTCATGTTAGCACTCTCGATAGCAACGGCTGGGATCATGGGCTTGCCGAGGATTATCTGGTTTGCCATCAAGTACGCGCTAGCTCTGAGCTGCATCAAAATGGGCGTTTTTGGTTGGCAAGCCCGCGGGTTAATACCCGTCATAACCATGGTAGCGGCTGCACTTTGTCATCGGCTATTGCCGCCGTGTTAGCGCAAGGTTTTGTATTGCAAGATGCGGTGGTGGTTGCCAAAGCCTACGTGAGTCAAGGCTTAAGCGCGGCGATTGGTTTAGGGCAAGGTCCAGGGTCGTTGGCCCGTACGGGGTGGCCCAATGACTTGTCCCGCTATGCCAAGATAAAATTGTGTGATGGTAATTTTATTAGTTATCACCTCAACCAACATCTTGATGTTGGTAATGACTTAGTTGCAACAGTTTTTTCCGCAACAGATCAGGCAACCGCTCAGGTAAGAATAACTTCGACGCCAGCTCAATACATCTCATCCCACGGTTTTAAAGTGCTCGATGCCGATCTTGGTGTTTATCCCGTGGTGAGTGACTTAATCATGCTGGAAAGTTTGTTAGTTGCGGGTGTTAAAACCGTGCAGTTACGGATAAAAACCGATACCAGCGGGTCAACTGCTGCAGGGTTAGCAGGATACCAGCGAGATAAATCTGCGCTAGGCAAGTCTGAGTCAGGTAAATTTGAGTTGGTTGGCTCTGAATTAGAAGCACAAATTCAAACGGCCATTGCCTTAGGTAAGCATTTTAATGCGCAGCTTTTTATCAATGATCACTGGCAGTTAGCGATAAAATACCATGCCTTTGGGGTACATTTAGGCCAAGAAGATCTCGCCGTTACCGACTTAGCGGCCATTCAGTCGGCAGGGCTCGCATTAGGTATATCCAGCCACAGTTATTTTGAGTTGCTACTGGCGCATCAATACTCGCCATCCTACATAGCGCTTGGGCATATATTCCCAACCACGACGAAGCAAATGCCTTCGGCGCCCCAAGGGCTCGCAAAACTTAAACACTATGTGGCGTTACTCCAAGACCATTATCCCTTGGTCGCCATTGGCGGCATGGACTTAGATAATCTGGCAAAGGTGAAAGCTACTGGGGTGGGCAATATTGCTGTGGTGCGCGCCATCACGAAAGCTAAGGATCCGTTAGCAGCGTTTGCAGAGCTGAGCCAAGCTTGGGAGCAATGTAGCTTGTCTGAAGAACTGGCTGTAAAGCATAAGTTGGATGCAAAGCATGAGTAAAAAACCACCGCTTTATCACGCAGAGGTTCTTTGCGACGGAACACAAAGCACTCATACACTCAGTGATTCAGATTTCATGCGTTATTCTCGGCAAGTCTTATTGCCAGAGGTCGGTGAGGCAGGGCAATTGCAATTGGTCGACGCCAGCGTTGTTATTGTAGGGCTTGGCGGCTTAGGGCAATTGGCGACGCAGTATCTGGCTTGTGCTGGTATTGGTCGCTTGACCTTAATCGATAGGGATAAGGTTGAAGTATCGAATCTACCAAGACAATTGCTATTCAACGATGCCGACATTGGACTCAATAAGGCGCGAGTTGCCAAGCAAAAGCTCAAAGGCTTAGCGCCGCAGTGCACTGTTACTGCCCATGAAACAGCATTTAGTGCTGAGACATCAGCTCATCACTTCGCTGAGGTTTTACAATTAAAACAACAGGGTAAAAGAGTGCTCGTGCTTGACTGCACTGATAACTTTGCGACCCGCCAAGCCATTAATCGCAGCAGTATCGAAGCTGCTTTACCTTTAGTCAGCGCGTCAATCGCAGCATTTAGCGGCCAATTGTTTGCAGTCGATCAAGTGCAGTGCCCCTCTGGTGGTTGTTATCACTGTATTTTCCCCGCACAGACGAGAGTGTCACAGAGCTGCAGTACCCAAGGCGTACTTGGTCCGAGCGTGGGCGTGATGGCGTCAATGCAATCTTTGGTGGCTATGCAACTTTTGTTGAATATGGATAGTTGTAATGAATCGAAAAGTGCCTTGTTGGGGCGTTTTTGGCGCTTCGACGCTAAATCACTTTCATGGACTGCGGCGATATTAACGCGGGATCCCCATTGTGACATATGTGGCCCCAAAGGGGCTTATCTATCATCAAATAAAGATAATCTTGAGGTTTGATATGATTTTAATTCACATAAATAATATCCCACAGTCGTTGACTGAACCGACTTCGCTCGCGGCTGTGATCCTCGCGCAAGATATTGCCCTCGACTCAGTTGCTATCGTGTTGAATGCAGAGGTGGTTCCGCGCAACCGCTGGCAATCTATTCTCTGCCAACATGAAGATAAATTAGAACTTTTTTCAGCAGTGGCGGGAGGCTAATATGTTAACGATTGCCGATGTGGAGTTTGAATCACGGTTATTTACCGGAACGGGAAAATTCAGCAATAGCCAAGTGATGCTTGAGGCGATAACGGCTTCAAAATCGCAGTTAGTGACAGTCGCGATGAAAAGAATTGATTTTAAAATGGGGTTTGATGATTTACTCACGCCGTTACGTCAAGCGGGTGTCCGGCTATTGCCTAACACTTCGGGGGCGAGAAACGCCAAGGAAGCGGTGTTTGCGGCAGAGCTTGCCCGTGAAATGCTGGGAACTCATTGGATTAAGCTCGAAATCCACCCCGATCCTAAGTACCTGATGCCCGATGCAATTGAAACCTTAGCAGCGGCCAAGATTCTCTGTGATAAAGGTTTTATCGTGATGCCCTATGTGCATGCCGATCCTGTGCTCTGTCGCCGCTTGGAAGAGGTGGGCTGCGCTGCGGTTATGCCACTGGCGAGTCCGATTGGCAGTAATCAGGGTTTAGTCACTGAAAGCTTTTTAAAAATCATCATAGAGCAGGCGCGGGTGCCAGTGGTGATCGATGCCGGTATTGGCGCGCCTTCACAGGCTGCGCGGGCAATGGAGCTGGGCGCCGATGCGGTGCTCGTCAACACCGCTATCGCCAGCAGCGCGTCGCCGATAGTGATGGCCGAGTGCTTTAAGGAGGCGGTGCAATGCGGTCGGCGAGCCTTTGAAGCTGGGCTTGGCCGAGTACAAACTGGCGCGGTACAGACCAGTCCTCTGACGGGATTTTTAAACCAATGAGTTTTGTAGAGGAATTTGCCAACATCCCACGGGATAAACTGTTACTCGATCTGTATTCTTGCACAGCCCAAGATGTCGAGCGGGCGTTAGTGAGTCCAGCAGGGGATTTACGAAGCTTACTGGCCTTGATATCACCTGCGGCAGAGCCTTATATCGAAACCATGGCACAACGTTCAGCGGCGCTTACGCGGCAGCGATTTGGCGCGAATCTGGGCATGTATTTACCGCTATACGTCTCGAATCTGTGCGCTAATGAATGTGATTACTGTGGCTTTAGCATGAGTAACAAACTCAAACGCAAAACCTTGAATGAACAGGAGTTGATGGCCGAAATAGCCATTATCAAAGATAGGGGGTTCGATTCGATTTTACTGGTGTCGGGTGAGCATGAAACTAAGGTTGGTATCGATTACTTCAAGCAGATTTTGCCATTGGTAAAGCAGCAATTTAGCTATGTGGCGATGGAGGTCCAACCCATTAGTGAGGACCATTATCGCCAGTTAGTCACGCTAGGTTTAGATGCTGTGATGATTTATCAAGAGACCTATCAGCCAGAGACTTATGCTCGTCACCATTCGCGAGGTAAAAAAATGGATTTTGCCTATCGCTTAGCAACACCGGATAGAGTTGCGGCGGCGGGGGTCGATAAAATTGGTCTTGGGGTGTTACTGGGGCTGGATGATTGGCGTTTAGATGCGTTAATGATGGGATATCATATTGACTATTTAGAGCGTCGCTATTGGCGCACTCGCTTTAGTATTTCGCTGCCAAGGTTAAGACCTTGTACTGGCGGGATCACTCCAAAAGTTATTCTATCGGATTTAGGTTTAGTACAAATGATTTGTGCATTTAGACTTTTTAATCATCAGCTTGATATCAGCATGTCGACAAGGGAAAGCCCTGAGCTGAGGGATAATCTTTTACCACTTGGAATTACTCACATCAGTGCGGGTAGTTCGACACAACCGGGCGGCTATCAAGCACCCGACAGTCAACTCGATCAATTTGAGATAAGCGATGATCGCAGCGTCGAGCAAGTTATTGAACAGATGCAACGGCAGGGTTTTAATCCCGTATTTAAGGATTGGGAAGCCAATTGGATCACAGGATAAATAAGACCGTAAATAAATGGTGAGAATGCGGATAAAACCTGTACTTTTGCAGGTGATTGGTCAATAATTGACCCATTAATCACAGCGTGCAGGAATACCGTTATGCAAATCCAATCTGCTTATTCATCCGGTCTGCAAGGCTTGCAAAGTGCTCAATCTGGGCTCACTCAAGCAACAATAGATGTGGCTAAACCGACACCGACGCAAAGTGCATCTCCGGCTGAATCTACAAGAGATGTTGCGCAGCCTGATAAAACCTCGGCATTACTTAACGCTAATGAGTCATTAAGACAAGGGGAAGCGTCAACAGAAGTGATTGAAACTGATTCTGAAACGATAGGTTCGATCATTAATATTAAGGTGTAAATATCATGTCGGTTGTGGCGCTATCACCTAAGGTTGGAGCGCCATCCTCTTCATTTTCGGCACATGATAAGATGCTAAGCTCGAATCTAAGCCAGAGTCACGCTAATAGCACTTATCAAGGAGCCAGCGCTCACACTGCGGGCTCCGCAAAAATTGAAGCGAGTGGTGTCCATGAACTACAGGTTACTGGAACTTCATTTGCTCCAGTTCAAGCCACGCCTATTACTTCATTAGCTGCTAACGTTTCTCAATCTCTCCACTCATCACCGAATGTGTCTTTTGCTGCTTCTAGTGCTGTTTCATCAACTACTGCATCTGTACTTCCTGTACTGAATGGTGCAAGCCAAGCACCCAAGATCGATCCTTTTTCCGTACCAACGCCAAGGAGCAATCCTCAGGTAAATACGTTAAATGATCGAGCTAGCTTACATGCCGATGCGAGTTTTAGTTTGTTAACAGGACCAAGATCCATTTCTGGTGTACGCGGGGGACAGATTGCGACACCTATTTCTACTCAGGTATTTTCGCCCGTCGCGGGTACGAGTAATAGCGGACTTGGGGTAAATTCCTTGGCTACAATAAGTCCAAATCTCAGTGTAACGAGCAATATTCCCGTTGATATTTTTACGCCTCTGAGTCCATCAATTGGCACTAGGGGTACTTATATTCCTGCTTTCAATCCATCTAGCACGGGTGATGTTTCTCCAATAATGCCTGATTTAGCGGCAGTGTTTGGGCCACAAACTGTCTTTACTGGAGCTGCGTTAGTTGATCCCACTACGTCCGATTCTGCAATTAACAGTTCTGTAAATAAGAGTGTAGCAACGAGTGCAGGGCCTGTTGGTCAGTCAAACTCTACGCAAGCCACAGATCAATCCGCTAGCAATGATGTTGCTCGACCGACTGTGTTAGAACTATTTACTCAAGTTTTCGGTGAAGCTCAGGCTCAAGCTAGTCCTGTAGATGCTCCTGCGACAGCGTCTAACCCAGATGATAGTCAACAAGTCTTAGCTGCTGTCTTTGCCCCAAATGATAATCAGCTTGAAAAGCAAGTACAGGAAGAAGAATCGCGGAAACAGCAAATAGCAGCAGCGGAAGAGGCAAAGCAACAATCACTGGTTCAACAGGCTCAAGAACAAGAGATACAAGCCCAAGAAAAAGTGCAGGCGCAACAGCAACAGCAAGTCGATGAACTTAAAACTCGAGATTCAGAGGTTAAAGCCCATGAGCATGCCCACGCAACCGTCGGAGGACAATACGCTCAGAGCCCGAGTTTTAAGTATGAAAAGGGTGCTGATGGCCAACGTTACGCCACCGATGGCGAAGTGCAGATTGATGTCTCTCCAGTGGGAGGCGACCCGCTTGCAACGATAAACAAAATGAAGCAAGTTTATGCCGCAGCAATGGCTCCTGTTGACCCGTCATCAGCGGATATCCGTGTTGCCGCGGAAGCCTTGCAAAAAATGAATGAAGCTAAGGTGATGCTGGCAGAGGAGCGACAAAAACAAATTGTTGACTTGCAAACGGCTCAAACATTAATAGACGCAGATGCACAAATCAAAGAGTTGCCACCGTTAGAAAAACATACACCTGTAGTGACGGGAGACGTTGATGAGTCCGGTAATATTGCTCAGCCCCAAGAGGCTGTATTCACCCCCGCCTCTACTGCGCTTGATAAGCTAAAACAAGCGATCGAGGCGCAAACGGTCAACACGAGAGTCATTGATACGGGTTCGAAAACCTCTTCTGATATCAGTGACTCAGTCACTACATCGACCACAGTGGAAACGATTGAGCCACCGACCGCAACTTTAGCATTTGGATATGCTTCAACTTCAGCGGATTTAGCGACGGGTTTTATCTCAAGATCTGATAGTGCTGCAAGCCGTTATTATGCTGCGGTTGCACAAGCCAGTACAGGACCTTCTGCTCGTGTCGATATGACGTCGCAAGCGAATATTCAGCCTTCGTATCTTGCATCTTCAAATGAGCTGCCTAGCAATTTGCAATCTACGGATGTTTTGTCCGCAAACGATGTAAATGAGCAGTCTTCAAATATCAGTGCTAGCGCGAATACAAATGTGTCTTTGCAGAGCGAGTTATATGTGGAGGATGATCTCTTACAGGAGACGGGATTTATTCAGCCGCAATACTTGGGTTATCAACAAGCACGCTATGTCGACTTTAGTGTGTAAGATTAGGTTTTAAGCTTTAACTATTTCCATGATTCGCTGTTCATCATCTTTTTCGAAACAACCTCTCAGTACCACTAAGAACTAACCATTTAATCAGCAGTTAGTACTTATCGTTTTGCTCACTCGAATTGATAACTCGTTTGGTATCTTGCTGTTAATGACTATTCGTCGTTTCAATTCCATGCTGTTTTAAAATCAAGGAAGCAAGCAGTTTTGATGCAGGCCCTTGTTGATCTCTTTTAGGGATCACTAAGCTCAACATGATACGACGTTTTTGGCTGCCCTCAAGATGTAAACGTACTAGATTACCCGAAGCCAATTCTTCTTGGATTAAGAAAGAGGGGATCCAACAGAAACCAATGCCTTGATTTAAAATGACTTTAGCTTCATGGAAGTTAGAGACTGTCCAGCGCTGCTCAGCTTTGAGCCAGCCGATATCAATGTTGGATTGCACTCCAGTATCTTTAATCACTAACTGTAAATATTGTGCCAGTAGTTTATCGTCTTCAATTGTGCCTAAGTCAGCGAGTGGGTGATTTGGATGACAGACGAGGTAGAGTTCTTGTTCACATAAGGGTTCGGATATATACCCTTTAGGCGGCACCCCTGCACAGATAGCAATATCGACTTTACTCTGCAGAATGAGCTCTTGAGTGCCGGTGATCACAGAGTCCAGCATGATGATTCGAGTGCCACGACTGTGGGGTAGAAACGCATTGAGGGCACACACTAAGCTTTCCATCGGATATATAATTTCACGGGCAATCGTGAGTGTCGGCTCCCACCCTTGTTCGAGATTACTCGCAAGTTGTTCTAACTCGTTGACGGCTTGGGTGACATGCCGTGAACGGCGCAGCAGCACTTCGCCCTGCGGGGTGAGATAGGCTTTACGGCCTTTGACTTCGAGTAGCTCGATACCTAACTGATGCTGTAATTTGGCAACCGCATGGTTGAGCGATGATTGACTCTTGTTGAGTTTTTCGGCCGCTTGGGCGTAGCCGCCAAAATCGACCACCGCTTGCAAAATACGCCATTGTTCTAAGGTAGATTTAGCTCGAGTCATTATAATCTCAAAAAAACGATAGATTGGGGCTTATAGTGGCCACTTCTTACGACTTTTTCAATTAAATATCATAGAGTCAGTCGTTTTCACGACATACAGCTAACTATGTCGCGCTAAGTTATTGAGGGGATAGAGAGGCTAATCATGACGATTTTCAGTGTTTGCGCCCGAGCGAGTCACAAACACATCCTAAGCATTCACACTTAAAACGCACAAGAACCTATTGCGTCGAAAGCTTGGGTGTTGGAGCTGTCAGCATGTTCTGAAGCGGCGCTATTTGAGATCCTTTGGATCAGCGCAGAACTATCAACGGGGGCGCCAATGACCGCTTTTAATTGGTCACTGAAGCTTAAAGCGTCTTCATTGATGACTAATACATTGAATAATTTTAGTTTGTCTTGGCAGTTGAATGTGGATTGAGCTATCAGCTGGGCTAGCGATGCTTGCCAGAGTGATTGGTAGTAGAGCGGTCCTTCGTTGGCGATAGCATTGAAGCTATAAGGATAATCCTGTGTTTGTGGCCAGTCTTGACCAAAGCTAGCATTAAACTCCGCACCGAGATCGGGGTAGACTTGTGCACTTGAGTTTTGGTAAAAGTTGACTGCAACCTTAGCGCGAAAGACTTTAAGCTGCTTCGAATAAGCTTTAGCCAGTGTTTCACGCTCCTGTAAATAGGTGTGCTCAAACTGCGGAAAGAGTTGATGGCGCAGTACTTCTGCTAACCAAAGACTCGCCACAAAATAGCTATCTTGACTCTGTCCCATGGCATTGTTGAGGTAGAAATGGCTCGCTTTAGCAAGAGAAGTGACAGCCTCTGCGATAGACTCGGTTAATTGCTCAATGTCTTTGTAGTTACTCAGCTGTGGCTTGAGATCTAAAGCTTGTTGTCCAAATTGCTGGCCGAGTACACTTTGACGCAATGTCTGCTGTTGACTACCTTGCTGTGGATTTGGGTTATACGCCACATAGATTTCACCTAACAATCTTTGCTGGTGGTAGACCCTGACGATATGTGGCCGATTGGGATCGGCAGGTATTTTATCGACCTTAGCGGTTTCTATGGTCTCAAACTGCAAACCAAACACTTGCAGATAAGTAAAGCTGCGACTCAAGACGTCAGAGGTTTGCCATGTCGGCACCTTGGCTGATGCTTGTTGTGACAGGGTTCGCCCAATATCCCAGGGAGCCACTTGCAGATCTTGGGTTTGGCTATCAAGAAAAGCTTTGACTAATTCAGGGGACGATAACTGCTGCGAACTAAGCACTAATGCGCTGTAATCGGTAAAGCCTGCAGCAGTGGCGGCTTGTTGGCGCTGCTCAGCAATTCGCTCTAACGCCGTTTGATTGGTTTCACTGGCTCTGGCTTGGTAGGCCTGCCATACATTTTGGCGACATACGGCGTTTTCCTGCGTCAGTAAGTAACTGGCGATAGTGCCAGAAAAGTCGCTCTGCTTTGAACTGTCGGGCTTCGGCTCGTCACTTTTATCCTCTTTTTTATGCAGATGTTGCTGCTGAGTCACTTCAGGTTGGCATTGGCTGCCATTGAAGGCAAGACTAAATTGTTGACTGCCTAACCCTTGGCCTATGCTGGCTTGTGCAGTATGTAATTTCGCTTTCTCCTCGGCGCTCCAATGTTGTTGTAGCAATTGTTTAAGCTGTTGGCTCAGTAGTATTTGTTCTGCATTGCCTTGGGCTAAGGCGTAGGCTAGTTGGCTCAATTCAGTTTGGCTGAGAAGTTGCGACAGGGTGTCGGCGAGGTGTAGCTGGCATTGCAGTAGACCCTCGCGTTCCTCACTTGGTAAGTTAAACCCACGGTAATAGTTGAGTCTGTCGTTGATATTATTAAGCCCTAACATCTGTTGCTCAAAAATAAGCGCGCGCTGGGCCAAGGCTAATTCAGACGCAGTTAAACGCGCATTGGCGAACACAGTCGCAAGATCAATACTTGGCAAACGCAGGCATTGTTCAACTAAAAGGGGAACAGGGCTTGGCGCCGCATAGGCGGCATTCGTAACATAAAGGCTCAAGCCAAACAGGCTAACCAGTAAAGTGGGTTTTAACATGGGTTATGTGTTCTGCATCTGTGATGGAATGAGTTAACTTTGACTTAGTATCCAATTGAGTTAGCTTCAAGTCATTGTTATGCATGAAACCCTGTTCTGTTCTGGATGTCAACGATAAGGGGGGGAGTCGCAAATGTATTGCTATTCAAGGAAGGAGTTACACTAAGCTGCTGAACACTTACATATTCCAGATTAACTAGATGAATGGTGATCTTTCGGCTTTTGATATCAGCCATTACCAACTCAAACCTTGAGGACGCAATGACTGATATTCGCTTACTTCAGACTGAAAAGGTTAGTTTAAATCCTGATTAGGCTGATTTTTCACCGCGATAATCGTGGCGCGTTTGGGCGCAGGATAACCTTCAACCGTTTTGGTGATGTCGTTAGGATCTAGGTATTCAACCAGTGATTCGTTGGGCATCCAGTCGGTACGGCGTTGCTCGGCAAGGGCTGTGACATCGGTATCGACACAACGGATATCAGTGAAATCACACTTTTTTAACCATAGCATGAGCGCGGCAACGGACGGAATGAACCATACATTATTCATTTTGCCATATCTATCTTGAGGCACGAGTACGGCATTTTCGTCGCCATCTATCACCAAGGTTTCTAGCACGAGCTCACCACCGGTGCGCAATTGATCACGCAGCTGTAACAAGTGATCGATAGGCGAACGTCTGTGATACAAAACACCCATGGAGAAAACCGTGTCAAATGCATCGAGCGGTGGCAGCTCTTCAATACCCAATGGTAACAGGTGTACAGGGTGATGTGTGCCCGCTAAACGTTTGACGGCTTCAAACTGACATAAAAACAACGGTGAAGGGTCGATACCGACGACACGTTTGGCACCTGAGCCCAACATGCGCCACATGTGATAACCACTGCCGCAACCGACATCGAGCACAGTGCGGTTTTTCAGCGGCGAAATATGTTGCTTAACGCGGTCCCATTTCCAGTCACTGCGCCATTCGGTATCGATGTGGATGCCATGAATGTGGAAGGGGCCTTTACGCCATGGCATAAACAAACGCAGCAGGTTTTCAAGCTTCTCTTTTTCGCCTGGGCTAAGTTGCTCGCCGCTACCGACGGTCACGCTATCAACAAAATCCACTTGGTCGGGTGCTGGATAGTGCAGCTTGTTGAGCACTTTTTCCCACTTTGGCAGGTTGCCGTGTTTATGATCTCGTTGCCACTTGCCTAAAATGCTCGGCAGGGTTTCGAGCCAGTGCTGTAGATTCGAATCGGCGATTTGTTGGTAAAACGAGCTAAAGCTGATCACTTGATGGCCACCATAGAAGCAAAGTTAAAGCATTGGAACCAGAGACTAAAGTGACTAAAGCCTTGGCTGGTGAGTCGTTGTTGATGCGTGGTTAAGGTGTCGGGCTTCATGACATTTTCCAGCGCACTGCGTTTTTGGCTGATCTCAAGTTCACTGTAACCATTAGCGCGTTTAAAGTCTAAATGTTGCTCTTCCAATAGGGTTTGGATCGGGGCATCTTCGAAGCGAATTTTTTCTGATAGTACTAACATCCCGCCGGGATTCAGACCTTGATAAATCTTCGCTATCAGGGTTTCTCTGTCTTCTGGCGGTAAAAATTGCAAGGTAAAGTTGAGTACCACCAATGACGCATTTTGAATATCGATATCGCGAATATCACCGCAAACCAGATCGACATCCGTATCGCTGACATAGGCATTCAGGTTCTCTTGGCAGCGTGCGACCATAGATTCACTGTTATCTACAGCAATAATGCGACATTGGCGGCCTTGGATTTGGCGACGAATACTTAAGGTCGCGGCACCGAGTGAGCAACCCAAATCGTAAATTTGAGTATTTGGCATGACGAAACGATCTGCAAAATCGCCTATGGTATTGATAATTTGCGCATATCCAGGCACTGAGCGGCGGATCATGTCACTGAATACGCCTGCTACACGGTTATCAAACTGGAAATCGCTAATATGCTCGCTCGCTTGAGCGTAGATAGTGTCTTGAGAAACGTTCATCTGAGATTTTTCATGGGAATTCAACTGTGCATTTTAACGAATCAGAGCGATTAGCAGCAAGTCTCATGCTAGTAATTTGCGATAAATTTTTGTCTAATACTTAATAGATAACAAAATCGTTACATGTACATCAAGTACTAAGGGCTCAACTTGAAGTTTGTGATCCACTTAATTGTGATCTTGTGCAGCTGTTTTTTGAGTATAACGGGGCAGGCAAGTCCGTTGTCCTCTGAGCCATTAATCATCGTTATGGGTGAGGATAGCTTTCCCTATCAATATGTCGACAACGATGGCGAGCCGACTGGATTACTGGTTGATTTATGGAAAGAGTGGGCTAAACACAGCCATACCCAAGTGGTTTTTGTGGCGCGTCACTGGCACGAGTCCCTTGATCAACTGCGGCAAGGTAAGGCGCAAGTGCATATCGGCATGGGGAAAACCCCAGAGCGAGAGCAAGAATTTGATTTTGCAGTGCCCATTGCGGATGTGGGCACTTTTTTGTATTTGCATAAATCCCTGCAGGGCAAAAAATCCATCAAAGAACTGATCCCCTTTCAAATTGGTGTGGTAGCGGCTTCATCCCATGAAGCGGAATTACACCGTATCGAACCGCAGCTTGTGTTTAAACGCTACGAAAGTCGTGAGAAATTATTGGCAGGGGTCGCCGCGGGCGAGATCGTAGTCTTTGCGGGGTTAGAAGGCTATTTGAAAGATCCCGACTCATCCCAAGAGATTGCCGCAAACTTTCCCAATACTGCCCGCCTTCAAATTAAGGCGATGCAGTTTGTACCCGCAGTTCAAAAGGGCAATCTTGCATTAGTCGATAAGATCAATAAAGGTTTCACTGCGCTCGATGTGCACTTTATTCAGCAAACGGAGCGACGTTGGCTTGGCTATCAACGTCAACAAGCTGGGATTGTTATTTCGATGCAACTGGGCGCCGAGCCTTTTGTGGACTTAGGGGTCGATGGTTTACCCCATGGTTTGTATGTGGACATGTGGCAACTGTGGTCTGAGAAAACGGGTATTGCCGTTGATTTTATTTCTGGTGATATGAACTCCAGCGTGGACGATGTTCGTCGTGGTCTCGCCGATGCCCATATAGGTTATCCTGAAAGTGATGATGTTAAAACGGGCCTTACTCAGGCTTGGCATTTATATACAGTGAAGAGTCGACTCTTTCTCTATCAGCAACAGTTAACCGATTTAGACTGCTTAAAAGGTAAGCGTATTGGTGTGGTGCCGACAGCGCCTTATTTGGTGGATTTGCGTAAAGCATTACCCCAAGTGTCACTGCGTTATTACGACAGTATGGATGCCATGGTGGCGGGGGCGAGGTCTGGAGAAGTTGTCGGTTTTATCGCCGCGGGTGCATGGACATCCCATTATTTATTGCTCAATAAAGGCTGGTCTGACTTTAGCCAGTATCCTGATCTCGAATTTAGCACCAACATTTATGTGCTGACCCGTAGCGATGATGCTGGCCTTACACAGAGGATAGCCAATGGGTTTAACAGTATTAGCAATCAAGAATTTGCCGAGATTGAACATAAATGGATGCTCAATCCTAAAGATCATGTTTTTACCCAAGCTGAGCGTCATGTCAGCTTAAGCCCCGCTGAGCAGGCCTATGTGGAAAGCGTAGGCGAGCTCAAAGTCGGTTATCTAAAACAATGGCCACCGATGGAGTTTATGGATGAACAGGGTGAGTTTGCGGGGATCAATAGCGATATCGTCAAATTGCTCAAGGAACAACTCAAACTTAAGCTCACGCCCGTTGCCTTTGATGATTGGCATTCGTTAATCGAGGCGTTGCAAAAGGGCGAGGTGAGTTTAGCCGGCAGTGTCGCGCAAACGGCGGAGCGCCAGCAGCGTTTAGCGTTTAGTGAAGCCTATTGGCCATCGCCGTGGGCCTTAGTGTCGCAACTGGAACAAGTCTCGGTTTTTAATATTGCTCAGCTCGCAGGTCAAAGGGTGGCTGTGGTTGAGGGATATCATTTGGTGGCGCAATTGATGAGTCTGGAGCCTTCGCTCAAGTTAGTCATGGTGCCAAATACGCAGGCCGGATTAGCGGCCGTGACGAATGGCAATGCGGATGTGTTTATCGATAAAGTGGTGACTTTAGCTTCTGAGCTTAAAACCAGCCACTATCCGACACTGAAAATGTCGCTGCTCAGTGATCTCGCCGATCAACACAGTCATATTGGTGTTTATCCTCAATTTGCGCCGCTGGTGCCGTTGATTAACAAAGCTTTGGCTTTGGTTGATGCTCAACATCAGCAAAAAATATATACGCGCTGGGTGTCATTTTCTGTGGCGACAGAGAGTGCTAAATATCTGCAATGGCTGCGTTATATCGTGTTTGGCGTGATAATCTTGTGTTTAGTGATGGTGGCTGTGCTGTTAGTGAATCGTCGTTTAAATCGTGAGATCACCCAGCGATTGGTGGCTGAAAAACGTTTGCTGCATGTGGCTAATCATGATGCTTTAACTCAGTTGCCCAATCGTGCCTTACTTGATGACAGACTAACCCAAGCTTTGCTATCTCATCGCAGAGAACAGGCACATTTCGCTTTGTTATTCATCGATCTCGATGGGTTTAAACAAATCAATGACCAACACGGTCATCCCATTGGCGATGAATTACTGGTACTGGTCGCCCAAAAGTTAACCAAGGTTATCCGTGGATCAGATACCGTTGCGCGATTTGGCGGCGATGAGTTTGTTATCCTGCTAAATCGTGTGCAAGATCTCGATGCCGTTACCCAAGTTGCTGATAATATTCTACAGGCACTGTCGAGCCCTTTGCTTATTCAAGGCGTCAGTGTCAGCATAGCCGTTAGTATCGGCGTGGTGATTTACCCCCGCGATGGTGACACCGCGATAGGTTTGTTGAAAAAAGCCGATCAGCTGATGTACCAAGCAAAAAGTAGCGGCGGGCGTTGTTATCGCTCAGCTTGATGTTTTTTTGAACGCTCATGCTCAGATAGTGCGTTCGCCTCTAGTCAAGGGCGTAAAACTGTTTGATACTTCACCGCCTAAGTGTGAAGTACTTTGGTAATCGGCATTATTTTACTATAATGCCGCTTTTATCTCGTTTTGATTATTTCCAAAGCACCGGTTTCCGGATAAAGGATAGAGTTAGATGCGCAGTCATTATTGTGGAGACGTCAATAAGTCTCACGTTGGACAAGAAGTTACCTTGGTAGGTTGGGTTAATCGTAGCCGTGATTTGGGTGGCGTTGTCTTTTTAGATTTAAGAGACAGAGAAGGTCTCATCCAAGTGGTCTATGATCCAGACTTACCTGAGGTGTTCAATGTCGCTAGCACGCTGCGCGCCGAATTTTGCGTTCAGGTCAAAGGCTTAGTTCGTGCCCGTCCTGATAGCCAAGTCAATGGTCAAATGAAGACGGGTGAGATTGAAGTCTTAGGTCAAGCCTTGACGATTATCAATGCTGCCGATCCACTGCCATTGAGCATGGATAACTACCAGAACAACAGCGAAGAGCAACGTCTTAAGTATCGTTACTTAGATTTACGTCGTCCAGAAATGGCGCAGCGATTAATTTTCCGCGCTAAAGTCACCAGTTCTGTGCGTCGTTTCCTCGACTCAAACGGTTTCTTAGACATAGAAACACCGATCCTGACCAAGGCAACCCCAGAAGGTGCCCGCGATTATTTAGTACCAAGCCGTACTTATAAAGGTCAGTTCTTTGCCTTGCCACAATCACCACAGCTGTTTAAACAGTTGCTGATGATGTCAGGCTTTGATCGTTACTATCAAATCGTAAAATGCTTTCGTGATGAAGACTTACGTGCCGACCGTCAGCCAGAATTCACCCAAATCGATATCGAAACGTCTTTCATGAGCTCTGAGCAAGTGATGGCGAAAACCGAAGAGATGATGCGTGGTCTGTTCCTTGAAATGCTGAACGTCGATCTCGGCGAGTTCCCGCGCATGACCTACAACGAAGCGATGCGTCGTTTTGGTTCAGATAAGCCAGATTTACGTAACCCATTAGAGCTGGTGGACATTGCCGATTTACTCAAAGAAGTGGAATTTGCGGTATTCTCTGGTCCTGCGAACGATGAAGAAGGTCGTGTTGCTGCACTGCGTATTCCGGGCGGCGCTGCACTGTCTCGTAAGCAAATCGATGATTACACTAAGTTTGTTGGCATCTATGGCGCTAAAGGCTTAGCGTGGATGAAGATTAATGACCTAAGCCTTGGCTTAGAAGGCATTCAATCACCTGTGCTGAAATTCTTAAACGAAAGCATAGTCAATGAAATCGTGAGCCGCACTGGCGTGCAAACTGGTGACATTATCCTGTTTGGTGCAGATCAGGCGACTGTGGTTGCCGAATCTATGGGCGCACTGCGTCTTAAAGCGGGCGAAGATTTCAGCTTATTGCAAGGTGAATGGCGTCCACTGTGGGTAGTTGACTTCCCAATGTTTGAGAAAATCAACGGCAACTTCCACGCGGTTCACCATCCGTTCACCGCACCGCGCGGCGTAACAGCAGCTGAACTTGAAGCTAACCCAGCAAATCGCGTTTCTGATGCTTACGATATGGTATTAAACGGCTGCGAATTAGGCGGTGGTTCAGTACGTATCCACAACCAAGAAATGCAGTCTGCGGTATTCCGTATTCTGGGTATTACTGACGATGAAGCTAAAGAGAAATTCGGCTTCCTGTTAGAAGCGTTACGTTACGGTACACCGCCACATGCTGGTTTAGCGTTTGGTTTAGACCGCATCATCATGCTGATGACGGGCGCAAGCTCAATCCGTGATGTGATGGCGTTCCCGAAAACCACCACTGCCGCTTGTCCGCTGACTAACGCGCCTGGTTTTGCCAATCCGCAGCAATTAGCTGAACTTGGTATTGCCGTGGTTGAGAAAGCTGTTAAAGCTGAAGACTGATCTTTTGTAAGAGGGCTTTGTAAGGCGACTTTTGTAAATCGACCTTATTCAAATCGACATTATGTAAATCGTTTTAGTGTAACTCGTTTTTGTGTAAGTCGATTTGGGTTAACCCTTATCAGTTATTTTTAGTCGTACCGAAAACCGAGGCATGAGCCTCGGTTTGTTTTAGTGAACCGTCATTCCACCGCTTATCAATATCTGTTAGTTCAATCCTTTAAGTAAATAGCCGTTATTTAGTCTTATTCCACCTTCGGCTCTTGATAAGCTTTGCGATGGCACCTAGATGATACCTAAGTAGAGGAGACTTCCCATGGCAGGTCACAGTAAATGGGCCAACATTAAGCACCGTAAAGCGGCTCAAGATGCTAAACGCGGTAAACTCTTTACTAAATTCATTCGCGAGTTAACCGTTGCTGCCCGTGAAGGTGGCTCAGATCCCGACTCTAATCCACGATTACGTGTCGCCATTGATAAAGCCCTCGGTGGCAATATGACCCGAGACACGGTTGAGCGTGCGATTAAACGCGGCGCCGGTGAATTAGAAGGCCAGCAACTCGAAACCATTCTCTATGAAGGTTATGGCCCAGGCGGCACCGCTGTGATGGTTGAAACCATGACGGACAATCGTAATCGTACTGTGAGTGGTGTACGTAATGCGTTTAGTAAATCGGGCGGTAACTTAGGCACGGATGGGTCGGTTTCTTATCTGTTCACTAAGCGTGGGGTGTTATCCTATGCGCCGGGAACTGATGAAGATGCATTGATGGAAGCGGCGCTTGAAGCGGGCGCGGAAGATATTGTCAGCTATGATGATGGCGCGGTGGATGTGTTTACTGATCCCGTTGATTTCTATACGGTGAAAGAGGCGCTCGATAACGCCCATTTTGTGGCGGATAATGCCGAAATCGCGATGATAGCCTCGACGAAAGCTGAGCTTGATCTAGACACCGCCGAAAAATTTATGCGCCTTATCGACACCCTTGAAGATCACGATGATGTGCAAGAGGTGTATCATAATGCGGAAATCTCCGATGATGTGATGGCAAGCCTAGGCTAGATTGACTGTGAGCTGAATTGGGGCGTCAATTGAAGCCCATTTCAGCTCGCAAACGCTAACGTAGGAACAGGGACGCAAATGTAGATCCCAAATAAGGTATTGAATGGCAATTATTTTAGGTGTTGACCCTGGTTCACGGATCACAGGCTACGGCGTGATCCAATGTCAGGGACGGCATCAGATTTACCTCGGCAGTGGTTGTATTCGCACTTCGTCTGAAGAGCTTCCTGGTAGGCTAAAGCAAATTTTTGATGGGATCACTGAGATTATTCGTCAGTATCAACCGGACGAATTTGCGATTGAGCGCGTATTTATGGCAAAAAATGCCGATTCTGCGCTCAAGTTAGGCCAAGCACGCGGGGCGGCCATTGTTGCTGCCACAGTTGCCAATTTACCTGTGGCTGAATACAGTGCGACTCAAATTAAAAGCGCTGTCGTGGGTACGGGGCGAGCGCAGAAAGCCCAAGTACAACACATGATCCAACAACTACTTAAATTACCTGCAGCCCCACAAGCTGACGCCGCAGATGCACTCGGTGTTGCTGTGTGTCATTATCACACCAGCCAGAGTTTAATTGCATTGAGTGGCCGGGCAACGGCAAGAACATACGGACGGTACAGATGATAGGTCGTTTACGGGGCGTGCTCGTTGAGAAACAAGCACCAGAAATTTTGATCGATGTTAATGGTGTTGGTTACGAGTTGCAGATGCCGCTTACTAGCTTTTATGAGCTGCCTGAAGTTAATCATGAAACTATGGTCTACACCCACTTTGTGGTGCGTGAAGATGCACAGCTTCTCTATGGTTTTATCACTAAGCAGGAAAGGGCGTTATTTCGCTTACTGATCAAGACCAATGGTGTCGGCCCCAAGCTCGCACTGACCATTTTATCAGGCATGACAGCCGGAGAATTTGTGGGCTGCGTTGAGCGCGATGACATAGTGACCTTAGTGAAATTACCTGGTGTTGGTAAGAAGACCGCCGAGCGGTTACTGGTAGAAATGCGCGATAAGCTCAAGAGCTTGATGGAAGCCTCAGCAGGCTCAGAGCGTGAGTTCGTGCTGCAATCCAATTACTCACCCGCACCGACAGTCAATAGCGCCGAAGAAGATGCTATTTCAGCTTTAATTTCGCTGGGTTATAAACCACCGCAGGCGAGCAAATCGGTTTCTGCAGCCTACAAAGAGGGCATGGATTCAGAAACTCTGATCAAAGCCGCCCTTAAATCGATGCTTTAATTGAACAATGATGATAATTAAGATGAAAGCTGCGATAAGGAATAACAATGATTGAGGCAGACAGACTCATCCAGCCGCAGATCCAAGCTCAAGATGAATCCATCGACAGGGCGATGCGTCCTAAAATGCTCGATGAATACACGGGTCAAGATGATACTCGGGCACAGCTTAAGGTGTTTATTCAAGCGGCAAAGAATCGTAATGAAGCCTTAGATCATATGTTGATTTACGGTCCGCCGGGATTGGGTAAAACCACCTTAGCCATGATTGTGGCGAACGAGATGGGGGTGAACATTAAATCCACCTCGGGGCCTGTGCTGGAAAAAGCGGGCGATCTCGCCGCACTTTTGACCAATCTCGAATCCGGTGATGTGTTATTCATCGATGAAATCCACCGATTAAGCCCAGTGGTAGAAGAGATTTTGTATCCAGCGATGGAAGATTACCAGCTGGATATCATGATAGGTGAAGGGCCAGCGGCACGTTCTATCAAGCTTGATTTACCGCCGTTCACTCTAGTGGGGGCGACAACACGGGCAGGGGCTTTGACTTCACCACTTCGGGCGCGTTTTGGGATCCCGCTACGGCTTGAATTCTATAATATCAAAGATTTAAGCACCATAGTCACGCGTTCGGCGCAGGTGATGGAACTGGATATTGATGCTGAAGGTGCATTTGAAATCGCACGCCGTTCACGTGGTACACCGCGGATAGCTAACCGACTGCTTCGCCGCGTGCGGGATTACGCGCAGGTGAAGCATGATGGCGCTGTCACTAAGTTTGTTGCCGATCATGCACTAGACTTGCTGGATGTCGATAATGAAGGTTTCGATTACATGGACCGCAAGTTACTACTCGCCATTATCGATAAGTTTATGGGTGGCCCAGTTGGACTCGATAACTTAGCAGCAGCCATAGGCGAAGAACGCGAAACTATTGAAGATGTGCTAGAGCCCTTTTTGATCCAGCAAGGCTTTATCCAACGCACGCCCCGCGGCCGTATTGCAACCGCACGGGCATATCAACATTTTGAGTTGATCAAACCCGAGTAATCATCATTTTGATGATACAGACTCTAAGAGGCGACCTAAGTGGTCGCTTTTTTTATGGAGAAAATTTGCCCTTGAATGTGGTCGTATGAGGTGTAAGCCATTTATTTAAGAATAAGAAATAGGGAGTGTTTAGAGGGATTGGAAGCTAATACTTATATTCAAAATTAATAAGCAAGATCAGTAACAAATAGTCATTTCAAAGGCGTGCAGAATCATTTGTACCTTAATTGTTAAACCATAATTTTAGGTGTTGTTAAAATGCATAATTAGCACAATTGATACATAGTGTATCTCTGTTTTAATGCAATTTATCTATGTTTATCGGTATTTTAGCGCTTTGGCTATCGGTGGACATTGCTAGATATGCAGATTTAACAATAGTTAATCAATACACTGTTCTTCTAGATAACTTTAATAAGGATTAAAAGTGTGACCCGCATCACATTTTTTAATGCGCAAAATGTTGCATTTATGTTTCACATTAACAGTCTCAAAGTCTGATTAATATCTATTTCGTGGTGATTAACTCTGCGCTGGTGTGATTAATAAGGGTATTAAAAAATAATGGTCAAATTAATTAACTAAATAAGTCAAAGCTATTAACAATATGTTTTTATTGGTTAAAATTTTGAGCATTGACGGAGTTAAAGTGAATCCTCAGTATCAGGTGCAACACTAGTACAGCAATAGCTGTACAAGCTGTAAGCATAAAAATAATAGTAAGATCTAGGGAGCATTCATACATGATCAAAAGAACGAAAGTTGCGTCAGCTATTAATTTAGCTATCGTTGCATCTATCACTACAGGTGCATTTGTTACGTCAAGCGCATTTGCTGCTGAAGAAAAAGCAAAAGTTGAACGTATTGAAGTTACAGGTTCACGCATTCAACGCCAAGATATGGAAACAGCATCTCCTGTGACCGTTATCGATGCTGCTGCGATTAAAGCGGAAGGTTTCACTTCTGTTGACCAAATGCTGCAAGTACAGACTTCGATGGCGGGTGCGGCAGTGGGTTCAACCACAAACAACGGTGCTGACGGTGTTGCCCAAGTTGACTTACGTGGTATGGGTTCACAACGTACGCTTGTGTTATTGAATGGTCGCCGCATGGTTAACTCAGGTTCAGGCGCTGATAGTGCAGTGGATCTGAACTCGATTCCAGTCGCTATGATTGCGCGTGTTGAAATTCTGAAAGACGGCGCATCAGCGGTTTACGGTTCTGATGCCATTGCTGGTGTAGTGAACATTATCACGAAGAAAGATTTTGAAGGTTTCCAGTTCGATTTTAACGGCAGTGGTACAGATAAAGGCGATGGCGAAAGTGGTGATGTCAGTGCACTATACGGTTTTAACACCGATGGTGGTAATTACACCTTTGGTGCCGCTTTTTCTGACCGACGTGGTGTGATCCAATCTGATCGTGATTGGACTAAACCTGGTGCGAGTGGAATTATACCAACGGGTTCACTAGATGGTATGGTTCAAGATGCTAATGGTAATTGGGTAGCACAAACAGAGACTTATGATTTCACCCAAGATAGCTACTATCAAACACCAAGTGAACGTCGCAGTTTATTTGCTAACATGACTCAAGAGCTGGGTAATGATGTTGTGTTAACTGCAGATGCTATTTATACCAACCGTCGTTCTCATCAGCAAATGGCAGCTCAACCTGCACAGCTATATCTTGATGTCTGTGGTCAACCAGATGCAGATCCATTAAAGTGTTTAACACTTGATAGTGATATGATTGCTGCAGGTATTAAGCCTGATGATCATGGGCAAGTCTTCTATGCTAGACGTATGAATGATGTAGGTCCTCGTATTTATACTCAGGATACTGATACTTGGCGTTTATCAGGTGGTCTAGCGGGTACTTTAGACGTTCATACAGGTATGAACTGGGATGTTACTTATACATTTGGTAAGAACAAAGCAGAAACCGCAGTAGAGAACTCTATCAATGCTAGCGATATGCGTAACGCTATTTATGCTAATCCTGATGCTTGGTTGAGTGGTGCACCACTTACACAAGCGATGAAAGATGCTGTTGGTTATACAGAGGCTGCAAATGGCGGTAATGAACAACAGACATTATCTGCGGGCTTGAATGGTGAGTTGTTTGATTTAAAAGCGGGTGCCGTTGGTTTTGCGATTGGTGCTGAATACCGCCGTGAGAGTGGTTTCTATAATCCCGATCCAATTGTTGTCGCAGGTGAAAGTACTGCAGCACAGCAAGATCCAACCGATGGTAACTACAACGTTATTTCGATTTTTCAAGAAGTAAGTGTGCCTTTCACCGAGAAATTAACGGGTGAATTCGCGCTGCGTTTAGACGATTACTCAACATTCGGTAAAGCGACCACTTGGAAAATTGGTTTAACATACACTGCAACAGATGACTTAATGGTTCGGGGTGTTGCGGCTACAGGCTTCCGTGCTCCAAGTGTTGCTGAATTATATGGTGGTAATTCGGGATCGTTTGATTACCTTACAAATCCTTGGTTGTCAGATGATGAACAGCCAGGACAAATTTTGGTAAACCGTACTTCTGATCCAGATTTGAAGCCTGAAGAGTCAGAGTCTTATACTGCTGGTTTAGTGTATTCGCCAAGCTATCTTGATGGTATGTCTCTGACATTAGACTACTGGCGCTTCAAAGTGGATAACGCGATCGCCCGTTTAGATACTCAGGCTGGCTTAGATGATTGTAAAGATGGCATTACGTCAGCTTGTGAAACGTTTAATATTACCCCAGAAGGTGACTTGCGTAATTTAACGAATGCGTTAACCAACGTAGGTTATCAAGATACTAGCGGTATTGATTTTAACTTAGCCTATAACTTTGAAGGCTTAGGTTTGGATTGGAAAATCAGCAATGACACGACATATTTATTGAACTTTGAGCAGGATAATAAAGATTACACTGATACTATCGACGGTAACTTCGGTGCTTACGCTAAGGTTCGTAATAACTTCAGTCTCTCAGCTGGTCAAGATGATTGGAGTGTTATGTACTTCAACCGTTATATTGGTGAGATGACAGACTTGGCGAAAGGCTATGATGTTGACTCAGTGCTATACCACAATATTTCTGGAACATATCACATCACAGATATGACAACTGTTAGTTTAGGTGTGAAAAACTTCACTGATGAAAAACCATCACGTGTTTCTAACGGTAGTGATGGTGGCACAGTTCCACAAGTATATGACACAATCGGCCGCGTGATTTACGGTGGTGTAACGGTTAAATTCTAAGCTAAGTTCAGACTCTTAGTTTCTAAAAAGCGCCTTAGGGCGCTTTTTTATTGGGAGTTTACGAGATGAGTTTAGATTCGCTAATCATCAGTTGATTGGTTGTTAATATCGTATTTTGTTCACAGTTTTCAACATCACACTTCTTAACTAATGTAATAGCGCTAGAGTCGTCTCGATTCGCATGGTAATATAAATGATATAGATTCTCGTTTGGGCTTTAAGGATGAGTAAAATACTCTTGGTCGATGATGATCCATTGTTTAGCGTGTGGTTAGCTGATGCCTTATGTACGCAAGGGCATGAGGTTAAGTGTGCGGTTAATGGCATCGAGGGGCTGGCATGCATTGAAAGTTTTGCTCCAGACATCATAGTGCTTGATTTAGTGATGCCACAGATGAATGGGTTTGAGTTGCTAAAAGCGCGTGAATGTTCAACGCCGGTACTGATGATCTCAGCACGTGATAATGAAGATGATCGCATCACTGGTTATGAATTGGGAGCAGATGATTTTCTGAGTAAGCCGTTTAGCATAAAAGAGATGTTTGTCCGCTTACGAGCCTTAGAGCGGCGTCTCTGTGCCGGTCACTCTCACTCGCCGCAAATGGCGACTGTGGCGGCTAAAGTGATTAACTTCGATGAAATGAGTTATAGGATCACTATTGGCACCCGCTATGTCGATTTGACCCAAACCGAGTTTAAATTATTTAAATATCTTTTTGAAAGAAAAGGCCAAGTCATCACTAAACAAGAGTTGCAGCGCTCAGTGCTACAGAAAGATTTGGGCCGATTTGACCGTAATCTGGACATGCATATTAGTAACACTCGCCGCAAGCTAGCCAATATCAGCTTGCCGCGTAATTTGATAAATACAGTACGAGGCCAAGGTTATAGTTTTATGGTCTAATATCTTCATTAATTTATAGCGAAAGGCTCTTTTTTTGTGGATTTTAGGCGTGTTAACTGGTTAATTAAAGGCCGATTGCAAGTGTCTTGACTGAATTTAATGGCTTTCGTTTTCCCCTTGGGATGTTTTGGTTTATTCTATCGGCCATATAATAAAATGTGCCGTGTGCTATCTGTCGCACGCCATTAAATTGCCCTTAGTTTTAACAACCTATTAGGAATCATTATGCGGATCAGTGCCAACTTTGATGGCGGAAATATCCAAGTCGTCAATCTTGATAATAAAGACGATATTCAACTTGCTATCCGCCCTGATGCGGGTGGTGAGTTTTATCAATGGTTCAATTTTCGATTTGAAGGTGAAGTGGGTAACCATTACACCTTGAATATTATCAATGCGGGAACCGCTTCTTATACCAAGGGATGGGAAGATTATCAGGCGGTGGCCAGTTATGATCGCCAGCATTGGTTCCGTATTCCGACTCAATATCAAGACGGTAAACTGAGCATTAGCATAGAGTTAGATTGCGATGCCATTCAAATCGCTTACTTTGCACCCTACAGCTATGAGCGTCATTTAGATTTACTCAGCGGCGCCCAGTTACACCCAGATGTCAATTTAGAGCATTTAGGCCTGACCTTAGATGGCCGCGATATTACTCTGATGAAAGTGGGGAATGGCGATCCTTCTAAACGCAATATTTGGATCACCGCCAGACAACATCCGGGTGAAACGATGGCTGAATGGTTAGTTGAAGGTCTAGTGAATCGTTTACTCGATAATGACTGTCCCACGGCAAAAGCACTGCTTGATAAGGCCAATTTTTATATAGTGCCCAACATGAATCCCGATGGCAGTGTCAGAGGTCATCTGCGCACTAACGCGATTGGGATTAATCTAAACCGCGAGTGGCAAACACCGAGTTTAGAAAAAAGCCCTGAGGTATATCATGTCGTCAACAAGATGCAGCAAACGGGTGTTGACCTGTTTTATGATGTGCATGGTGATGAAGGCTTACCTTATGTGTTTCTAGCGGGTTGTGAAGGCGTCCCCGCTTACAATGATAAACTGGCGCAGCTGCAAGCGGACTTTAGTCAAGCATTGACCTTAGCCAGTGCCGATTTTCAAACTCAGTTTGGCTATGATAAAGATGAGCCAGGCCAAGCGAATCTGACCGTAGCGTCTAATTGGGTTGCCCAGACCTTCAAGTGTTTATCAAATACCCTTGAGATGCCGTTTAAAGACAATAACAATCTGGCCGATCCTTTTGTGGGTTGGTCACCAGAACGCAGTATTTATTTAGGTGAAGCATCGCTGATTGCCATGCTCGCCGTTGTTGATAAGTTACGTTAGGGCGAGGCTGATATGGCATTAATTGAATGTCCGGTGTGTCGTAAACGTATGTCGAGCAAAGCGCCTTCATGCCCCCATTGCCAAGCAAAAACCGATGGCGACAATGAGTCCTTATCGCGCATTAGCCATATTCAAAAGTCCAGCAGCTTAATGAATCAGAGTTTCGTTGCTATGACCTTGTTCATTGCTGGTGTGGTGATTTGGTTTTGGGGTGGGGAACCCGCCGAAGGTATGCGGGCGAATATCGCCGGAATATGCTTTGTGTTTGGTTTTGTAGGTTATCTCATTACACGAGTCAGAATCGTGTTACATAAGCGGAAAAGTGTATGACGGATATCAATCAAGTGATCGATCAAATGCCCATTGAAGTTTATGAAAGGCTTCGCAGTGCTGCTGAGCTGGGTAAGTGGGAGGATGGTACTGTGTTGAGTGAGACTCAGCGTGAATCGACTCTGCAGGTGGTGATGTTGTATCAAGCGCGTAAGCTTGAGCAAACAGAGCATTTCACTATTGCATCTGACGGTAAAATAAATGAGCTGTCTAAGGCCGAGCTGAAAAAGCAATTCCGCGGTGAGCCGATTGCTGGCTTTAAAGCGCAGGATTTATAATTTCTGACTGGCCGCGCAGATCGGCTTGCAAGGTGTGCTTTATTAGGAATTAGGTGTAAGTCTGAGGTTGGCAAGGGGAGCTAGCATTTTATCTTTTGTTAGTGATATCAATGCTAACATTGATTTGATATCAAATAACTTCAATGCAACTCTTGGTCCGCAAAAGTCTTAAAATAAACGCTCATTTAGTGCTGTTAAGTCTGAACTAAAATCTAGTCTGAGTTTAAATCAAAAAAGCCCATCAAATATGGGCTTTTTTTGTTGCTAGCGTTTGAGGGCAACAAACAGATTAGAAGACACTATCTTTAATCTATGCTCAGTTCACCGACTAGATTTTGTAACATGGCCGCTTTTATCTCAGCTGGCTGCAAATTTTTAGATAGCAAATAATGCAGTTTTGCTAAGGCCGCTTCTATGGTCATATCGGCGCCACTGATCACGCCTGCTTTGGCTAATGCATTGCCTGTGGCGTAGCCGCCCATATTCACCTTACCTTGGAAACATTGGGTTAGATTCACCAGCACTATGCCACGTTCATCTGCTTGCCTTAAGGTTTTGAGTAAGGCGGCATCCTGCGGCGCGTTACCCACACCAAATGTTAGCAGTATGAGGGCTTTAACTGGCTGTTGCAGAATGTTCTCAAAAATCTGTGTTGATATCCCAGGATACAAGGTCACCACACCGACAGGTTGTGGGCTGATATGAGCGACTTCTAATGGGGTATCGTTGGCGACCGTGATTTTGCCTGCGCGCAGATTGATTTTGATCCCCGCCTCAAGCAGTAGCGGGAAGTTGGGTGAGGCGAAAGCATCGAAACCGTCGGCGTGGGCCTTAGTCGAGCGATTGCCCCTAAAGAGTTTGTTATTGAAGAATAAACACACTTCCGCAACTGGATAATTCGCCGCTATGTAGAGTGAGTTCAATAAATTAGTTTGGCCGTCTGAGCGCAACTGGGCGAGGGGAATTTGCGAGCCCGTCACTATCACAGGTTTTGATAGGCCTTGCAGCATAAACGACAGTGCCGAAGCCGTGTACGCCATGGTATCTGTGCCGTGAAGGATTACAAAGCCATCGTACTTATCGTAATTGGCTTGTATATCGTCGGCGATCATCTGCCAATCGGTTGGTGCCATATTGGAAGAGTCGATAAGCGGGCAGTATTCGTGGATCACAAATGTCGGCATTTCTTCATGGTAAAACTCAGGCATAGATTGCACGCACTGAGTCAGGAATCCCGCGACGGGGACAAAGCCGTTATCGGTCTTTTGCATACCGATGGTGCCGCCAGTATAGGCAACATAAATGGAGCGTTTAGTCATTCTTGTCGTTTTCTTTAGCTTCAAGTGGCCGAATTATACGATTTTACTGACATAAACCCAATAAAAAAGCCCGGAGATCCGGGCTTTGTCTTTGTCATCATCTTGACGTTGCGAGCAGCAACCTAGACGCTAGCAGATTTAGTTCATCATATTGCAACTATCACAGTAGATGTAGACGTTATTTGGATCATCAAAAGAGGTTAACGTTTTCAAACTGCTAGTCCACTGTTGTAGCATTTGCTCTAACATCGATGACTGACTTAGTGAGGCGGGCAGGTAACTCGATACTGAGGCAAACATCTGCTGCATGAATTTTTGTTCGGGTGTCAGCTCTTGTTCGATGACGCGGGTATCAAATAGCGTCATATCCGCGAGTTTAGCGGCTTTAGCTATGGCTTCATCTACATCACCCAGTTCATCGACTAAGCCAAGTTCAAGAGCCTTTTTACCGCTCCAAACGCGGCCTTGAGCAATCTTATCGACTTGTTCTATGGTCATCTTACGTTCTTTAGCGACCAGGGAGATAAAGTCCGAATAGCCGCGTTCAATATGACGTTGGATAATCGCTTCAATCTGGGGGGAAAGTGTGCGGGTAACTGATAATCCTGCCCATTCTGAGGTCGATACGCCATCGGTATGCACGCCTATACTGGCCAATGAATCTTCAAAGGTAGTAATCATACCAAAGATCCCAATCGAACCCGTGAGCGTCGTTGGCGTTGCGAAGATATAGTCGGCACTGGCTGAAATCCAGTAACCACCGGATGCGGCTAAACTGCCCATGCTCACAACCACGGGCTTACCTGCTGCTTTAAGTGCCAGTAATTCTTGACGAATTTGCTCAGAGGCAAAGGCGCTACCGCCAGGGCTATCAACACGTAATACTAAGGCTTTAATGTGCTTATCAAAACGTGCCTTACGTAGCAGTTCGGCGGTGCTTTCGCCGCCAATTTGGCCCGCAGGTTGAGTGCCGTTCAAAATTGTGCCACTTGCCACAATAATACCAACACTGTCTTGCTCTACAAAGCTGGGTAATGGTGTCACTAAGGTTAAGTAATCATAAAAACTGACTTGCTTGAAACTGTCACCACTGCTGGCTTTTCCTACGGTTTCTAGCATGGTTTTACGAAAATCTTCTGTGGTCGCTAGGTTATCAACCCATTTCATGTTGATTGCCATTGTGGCTGAATCGCCATTGGCTTTATCGAGCTCTGCCAAATAAGTGGTTGCGTCGGGCACCAGAGAATTCGGTTCGATATTACGATTGCCTGCGACAGTTTGTGTGTAGCTTTGCCATACATCGGCTAACAGTGCACTACTGGCTTCCCGCGCAGCATCTGACATATTGTCACGTATGTAGGGTTCAACTGCAGATTTAAAGGTCCCCACGCGGAAAATATGCGCTTTGACTTTGAGTTTTTCTAAGGCCGATTTGAAATATTGGTTGTACATACTCAGGCCATCAAGCGAGACACCGCCTTGGGGATTGAGGTAAATGGTGTCGGCAAAACTGGCGAGGAAATATTGATTTTGCTCGTAGTAGTTGCCGATGGCGATGACTTTTTTACCGCTCTCTTTAAAGCGATTGAGTGCATTTCCGATAGATTGTAGTTTGCTGATCCCTGCACGTTTAAGATCGACCAGATCGAGCACTAGTACGCTAATACGTTGATCTTGCGCTGCATTGTCAATGACATAAAGCACATCGGCGAGTAGGATTTCACCATCGGCGTTGGCATTTTGGCCTTGTTTGAATGCGGCTTCTAAGGGATCGACTTGTTGTTTCTGATCGACAATAGAGCCGGCTAAATTAAGCACCAGTGCCGAATTATCTTCAACTTGGATATCTTCGCTACTGCCAATGGAGATAATGATCGCGGCTAAGAGTCCAAAAAAGATTAGATTGAGGATGAGTTTACGTGTCCCGTTCAGGGTGTGCCAAATAAACAAACATATTCTCTTGAAAAACGATGGGTTAGCGGACATCTGCCACTCCTTTATAAGTCCAATCTGCCAATGCTAACTGAAAATGGCGCTACAGGCTAAACACAATTGTAAAGGATTTTGACTGATGGCCTCGATCCAACGGTTGAGCTTAGATTTGACACAAGGTATGCTGATTTAAATCACTTGTTTTAAAAGGATGTTTGAATGTCGTTTCCCCATTTATTAGAACCCTTAGATCTGGGATTTACCCAGCTCAAAAACCGTGTGCTTATGGGCTCAATGCACACAGGTTTGGAAGAAGAAAAGGGCGGATTTGAGAAACTGGCAGCGTTCTACAAAGAACGCGCTCTGGGCGGTGTAGGTTTGATTGTGACGGGTGGTATTTCCCCCAATCTTCGTGGTCGCCTTACGCCCCATGCCTGTCAGTTGAGTTTTCCTTGGCAAGTGGGTAAGCATCGCGTGGTAACGCAGTCGGTGCATGAGGCTGGCGGTAAGATCTGTATGCAAATTTTGCATGCGGGACGTTATGGCTATCATCCTTTTTCCCAAGCACCAAGTAAGATTAAGTCACCCATTACACCCTTTACGCCGTCTGCTATGTCTAGTCGCCAAGTGCGCTCGACCATTAAGGATTACGCCAGCTCCGCCGCCCTTGCCAAGAAAGCGGGTTACGATGGTGTTGAGGTGATGGGCTCTGAAGGCTATTTGATTAATCAGTTCGTCAGTGCGCGCACCAACACTCGCACCGATGAATGGGGTGGTGCGTTTGAAAAACGGGCGCAATTCCCGATTGAGATTGTTAACGCGATACGGGCAAAAGTTGGTAAAGATTTCATCATTATCTTCCGTTTATCCATGCTCGATCTGGTGGATAACGGTTCGACTTGGGATGAAGTAGTGCAACTGGCCCAGTGGTTAGAGCAAGCTGGTGTGTCCATTCTAAATACGGGCATTGGCTGGCATGAAGCGCGAGTACCGACCATTGCGACAAGCGTGCCCCGTGGCGCCTTTGCGTGGGTGACAGAAAAGCTCAAACAATCTGTTTCCGTTCCCTTAATTGCGACTAACCGCATTAACACCCCTGAAATTGGTGAGCAGATTATCGCCTCTGGTCAAGCTGACATGGTGTCGATGGCGCGGCCTTTCCTTGCTGATCCTGAGTTTGTGAATAAGACTGCGGCGAACACGCCGGAGCTTATCAACACCTGCATTGGCTGTAACCAAGCTTGTCTTGATCATACTTTTTCCCTCAAGCGCGCAACTTGCTTAGTGAATCCTCGCGCCTGTTATGAGACTGAAATCAACTTCTTACCCACAGCCAATAAAAAGCGTATTGCGGTGATGGGGGCAGGCCCTGCGGGCATGGCGTTTTCTGTTTATGCCGCCATGCGAGGCCATCACGTTGTCTTGTTTGAAGCGAAATCTGAGGTGGGTGGTCAGTTTAATCTCGCCCGTAAAATCCCTGGGAAAGAAGAGTTTAACGAGACTATTCGTTATTTCATTAACCAAATTAAGCTGCATAAGGTGGAGCTGAGATTAAACACTCGCCTCGATGCCAGTGTGCTGGCGACGGAAACGTTTGATGAAGTGGTAATCGCCTCAGGCGTTGTGCCGCGTGATTTAGTCTTACCCGGTTTTGACGACCCACGGGTGGTCGATTATCAAAAAGTGCTCTCGGGTGAAGTGACTGTCGGTAATACGGTGGCCTTGATTGGCGCTGGCGGTATAGGGTTCGATATGGCGCACTTTTTGTGTGAGCGCCAGTCGAGCACCTTGAACCCCGATAAATGGCTGCAACAGTGGGGCATAGATAAAACTTACCTGCATGCAGGCGGCCTAACTGAACCTCATTCCGACAATACTGATCATCGTAAGGTGTTTTTACTGCAACGTAAAACGTCGAAGATGGGCAAGGGCTTAGGTAAAACTACCGGCTGGATCCACCGTCTTGTGCTTAAGCAACATGATGTGAAGATGAAAACGGGCGTGAGTTACGATAAGTTTGATGATGCCGGACTGCATATTCGCGTGGGTGAAACCGCTGAAGTGCTGGCCGTTGATAACGTCGTTTTGTGTGCTGGGCAAGAATCGAATCGCACGTTAGTGGATGAGATGAAAGCGACGGGCCTGCCTGTGCATCTGATTGGTGGCGTAGATGTCGCGGCAGAGCTTGATGCTAAGCGTGCAATCCGCCAAGGCGCTGAACTGGCAATGCGTTTATAGAAAGTCGATAAGACTTACGTTTTAAATCTTAAGTATTCAATGTTAGATTCTGAAAGCCTGAACTTGTGTTCAGGCTTTTTTGTTTTAGGTTGTTTTAGTTTTTTTTGTGTGAATGCATTGTAAATAGAGGGAAGGGAGAATAGTGGGTTTTAAAACGTTTGGTATCTAATGGCGCGGATTGAATAAGGCTGTATTGAAAGGGGCTGTTTGTCTTAAAGCTACTCTTTGTTTAAGAGATACTCTTTGTTTAAAAGCTCATTTTTGTTTTAAAGCGATTTTGGGTTTTAACGCCACATCTTGTTTAAAGCAGCTTATTGAACAATCGAGTCTTGCCGTTATGAGTCTTCAAACACTGCCTGTTTCTGCGTGCATGTGTCACTTGCTACATTTTGTGTTTGCTTTGGCTTAGCCAAACTGGCTTTATTCTGATGAGATTGACACGCATAGGTGACCACAGCTGCACCTTCAGGTGACAAGTCCAGCTCTAAATCTTCGGTAGGCACACAGCAGCAGGGTAAACATTCATCATGTTTGAGTTCGGCTAAGGGTTCGTTTAAGTAGCTGACTTTTCCGCTGATGACGCGTGTTTTGCAGGCACCGCAGAAACCGTTGCGACATTCTGAGAAGATTTTGACTTTTTTGGCTTCGAGCGCTTGCAGCAAAGTGCCTTGTTGCTCGGTAAAGAGCAACACAGGTTGACCTTGAAGGCGCACGATTGGCGCCTTCGCAAACAGGTTTTGTGGCCGTTTTTTTGATGTCACTGTTTTAATGCCATTTTGTAACGTCACTTTTAAGTGTCTTATAGATCGAAGTCGAGGAACTCATCACCATCAACCGCGGAGTCAATTTGGCCGACAAGGTATGAAGAGACTTCAACTTCCTGTGGTGCAACTTGCACTGCATCGCTTTCTAACCAGTTTTTCATCCAAGGTAATGGATTGGTTATTTCTGGGTATGGTTGCGGTAGATTCACCGACTTCATGCGTTGATTAGTAATAAACTCAACGTATTGGCACAGGATCTGTTCATTCAAACCTATCATAGAGCCGTCTTTGAACAGGTATTTGGCCCATTCTTTTTCTTGCTCTGCGGCTTTGAAGAATAAATCGAAAGCTTCCTGTTGGCATTCTGCAGCAATTTCACCCATTTCTGGATCGTCTTTACCGCCTTGCATGATGCTTAAAATATGCTGAGTGCTGTTTAAGTGTAAGGCTTCATCACGGGCGATTAAGCGAATAATTTTCGCGTTACCTTCCATGAGCTTACGTTCAGCAAAGGCAAATGAGCAGGCGAAGCTAACATAGAAACGAATGGCTTCTAGGGCGTTGACTGACATCATGCACAGGTACAAGGCTTTTTTCAGGGTGCGGGTGTTTACTATGACTTCTTTGCCATCGATGACATGGGTTCCTGCACCGAGTAAATGGAATATCTGAGTCAGTTGGATCAAATGATCGTAATAAGCGGCGATATCGGTCGCACGGCTTAAGATTTCTTTGTTCACGACGATATCGTCGAAGATCACTGAAGGATCGTTAACAATATTGCGAATGATGTGGGTGTATGAGCGCGAGTGAATCGTCTCAGAGAAAGACCAAGTCTCAATCCAGGTTTCTAATTCAGGCAGTGACACCAGCGGCAAAAAGGCCACATTGGGCGAGCGGCCTTGAATCGAGTCGAGTAGGGTTTGGTATTTCAGATTCGAAATAAAGATGTGTTTTTCATGATCAGGCAATGCACCGTAGTCAATCTTATCGCGACTGACGTCTACTTCTTCCGGGCGCCAAAAGAAAGATAACTGCTTTTCTATCAGTTTTTCGAACACTTCATATTTTTGTTGATCGTAACGAGCCACGTTGACCGATTGACCTAAAAACATAGGTTCACGGGTGGCATCGTTAGGTGTTTGACAGAAGGTAGAGTAGGCCATGGTGCTATTTTTCCAATGGATAGGGATCCACTCAATCGGGATCCCTATAAAACCGTTAACGTTAAAGTTAAAGACTAGATTTTACATGCGCCGCCGGCGCAACCGTCATCTTCTTTCTCTAAATTGGTGATGTCATCGTGTGAATCCGACGCACCATCGCGAGTGTTATGGTAGTAAAGCGTTTTAACACCTAACTTGTAAGCATTGAGCAAATCTTTCAGCAGGGTTTGCATGGGTACTTTACGGCCTTCAAAACGTGAAGGATCGTAGTTAGTGTTAGCAGAAATCGCTTGGTCAACGAATTTCTGCATAATACCCACTAACTGTAAGTAACCGTCGTTGCTTGGCATTTTCCACAGCAATTCATAGCTATCTTTCAGTGTATCGAAATCAGGTACCACTTGTTTTAGCTGACCGTCTTTGCTCGATTTCACGCTGATAAGGCCACGTGGTGGCTCAATACCATTGGTCGCATTGGAGATTTGCGACGAGGTTTCTGATGGCATTAATGCCGACAGCGTCGAGTTACGCAGGCCATATTGCTTGATATCGCTACGCAGTGATTCCCAGTCTAAGTGCAATGGTTCGGCACAAATTTTATCCAAATCACGTTTGTAGGTATCAATTGGCAAAATACCTTGAGAGTAAGTGGTCTCGTGGAATAACGGACACGCACCTTGCTCTTTGGCTAAGTTCATTGAGGCTTTCAGTAAATAGTACTGAATCGCTTCGAAGGTTCTGTGGGTTAAAGCGTTCGCACTACCATCGGAATACTTCATGCCGTTTTTCGCTAAATAGTTAGCGAAGTTGATCACGCCTATGCCTAAGGTACGGCGATTCATCGAGGCGATTTGCGCGGCTTTGATAGGGTAATCTTGATAGTCCAATAGATTATCCAGTGCGCGTACGGCGAGGTCGGCTAATGGCTCAATATCAGATAACTCTTTGATAGAACCTAAGTTAAGTGCTGACAGCGTACAAAGCGCGATTTCACCTTCTGGATCATCGATGTTGTTTAATGGTTTAGTCGGCAGGGCGATTTCAAGACACAGGTTAGACTGTCTGATCGGCGCGACTTTTGAATCAAACGGGCTGTGAGTGTTGCAGTGATCCACGTTCTGAATGTAGATACGGCCCGTTGAAGCGCGCTCTTGCATCATCAGTGAAAACAGCTCAACGGCTTTTATGGTTTTCTTACGAATGCTGCTGTCTTGCTCATATTGCACATATAAACGTTCGAATTCGTTTTGATCTTCAAAGAAAGCATCGTACAAGCCAGGTACGTCAGATGGGCTAAATAAACTAATGTTTTCGCCTTTGATCAGACGTTGATACATGACTTTGTTCAGCTGCACACCGTAGTCTAAATGACGGATACGGTTGTCTTCGACGCCGCGGTTATTTTTCAATACCAGCAGAGATTCGACTTCTAAGTGCCAAATAGGGTAGAACAGGGTCGCAGCACCGCCACGCACGCCGCCTTGAGAACACGACTTCACTGCGGTTTGGAAATACTTATAGAAAGGTAAGCAACCTGTGTGGAAGGCTTCACCACCACGAATTGGGCTACCTAAGGCGCGAATACGACCGGCGTTAATACCGATACCCGCACGTTGGCTGACGTATTTCACGATAGACGAAGCGGTCGCGTTGATGGAATCTAAGCTGTCACCACATTCGATCAGTACGCAAGAGCTAAACTGACGCGTTGGGGTGCGCACACCGGCCATAATTGGCGTTGGCAGCGACAGTTTAAAAGTTGATACCGCGTCATAGAAATCTTTAACGTATTTCAGGCGCGTCTCTTTTGGATAACGGGCAAACAAGCAAGCCGCAACCAAAATGTAAAGGAACTGTGCGCTCTCATAGATTTCGTGGGTAACACGGTTTTGAACTAAATACTTGCCTTCCAGCTGTTTTACTGCAGCGTAGGAAAAATCCATATCGCGCCAGTGGTCGATATAGGTATCCATCACATCCAGCTCTTCGCGGGTGTAATCTCTTAAAATGTGTTGATCGTATTTACCCAGCTCAACCAACTTAGTCACGTGAGCATACAATGCGGGCGGCTCGAACTGACCGAAGGCCTTCTTACGCAAATGAAACACCGCTAAACGGGCAGCAAGGAACTGATAGTCTGGTGATTCTGGAGAAATTAAATCCGCCGCAGCCTTGATAATGGTTTCATGGATAGCTTCGGTTGGGATGCCATCGAAAAACTGTAGGTGCGAGCGAAGTTCAACTTCAGAAACAGAAACGTTTTTTAATCCCTTGGCTGCCCAAGTAATTACGCGGTGTATTTTTTCGAGATCGATATTCTCACGATCGCCACAGCGTTTTGTGACTGTCATAGTGCTATTCATTTGGAGATAGGCCTTGGTTCTTATATGTATTTAGGTGAGCAAAATCACCGTACGTATCCTTGTAAAACAATCAATAATCGTCCCTTAAATACAGCTGACTGGTTAAAAACGAGTCAATTAAGCGGCGAGCTTCTAGTGTGTCTGATTGTTACCTATACACAAGATATGGTGTTTTAAATTATATGGGATACAAGATAGTGAGGTTTGCCCCTATTTGCAAGTCTGAATTCAGGGGACATCTTGTGGATAACGTGAGGATAAAATTTTGCGTTAGTAACGACTAACCTTGAAGCTCAATTTCAGGTTAGCGTGTCACACTCATGGGGGATTTTTAGGCGATCCTTTTCTTTAGATCGCGATCGCTCACGAGTGCCGATCTTTTATCCGCCTGACTTTTTCCGTGGGTCATAAATAGTATGCTGACACACTGATGTTCGTCAGTGAAGTTACGTATTGGATGCCTTATTCGTGAGCATTGTAGGCGCTGTTTTTGGTTGATGTTGTTAAGCCAATGCTTCGATTAGTGCTTGATGTAGCTCAGTTGGGCTCGCAAAATGCGCGTGCGCTGGCCATTGCAACGGCTTGTCGTTCACGCCCAGATAACCCCATAGGGCCACGCCGCCTAACATGCCAGCAGCCTTGGCCGCGAGCAGATCTCGCTCGGCATCCCCAAGATACAAAATGTGCTCTGGAGCACAGTTCAGTTGTTGTGCGCCTAACAGCATAGGTGCAGTGTGGGGTTTTGGGTGTTTTGTAGAATCGCCACTGATGATAACGGGCATACGCAAGTGTAAATTCAGTTTTCGCAATAAGGGACGGGTAAAGCGCGCAGGCTTGTTGGTGATCACCCCAAACGGCAGCTGAGTTAACTCGAGCCAATCGAGTAATGCTGCTATGCCTGTAAATAGCGCACAATGATCGCCATTTATACGCTGATAGTGGGCGAGCAACCCTTGCTGTACTTGAGACCGAAGATCTTCTGCCGCATCAGGGATCGCGGCATCGACTAAGGCAAAACTGCCGTGGGATGCGGCGTAGCGCATGGCCGCTAACGGCTGCGCGGCGATGCCGACGTCTTGAAGACTTAAATTGAGGGCTTGCACCAGATCCGGCGCGGTATCGGCTAAGGTGCCATCGAGATCGAACAGTACGCCTTTGATCTGTGCCAGACTCATATTAATCAACCTTACGCGTCGCTATCATGTAATTCACATCAACCTTAGGCGTGTACTTAAAAATGCCCGTCAATGGGTTGTAGCTTACCCCTAAGGCATCGGTACAGATAAGATCGGTATTATCTACTAGCTCAATCAGCTCCGAAGGCTTAATGAATTTTTTATGCTCGTGGGTGCCAACTGGCAGCATTTTTAGCAAATATTCCGCACCTAAAATGGTGTGCACGTAGGATTTAATGTTGCGGTTGATGGTGGAGAAAAACACATGACCACCGGGTTTGACCATGTCACAGCATGCTTTAATCACAGATTGTGGATCGGGTACATGTTCGAGCATTTCCATGCAGGTCACCACATCGTAATAGGCTTGATGATCTTGGCTGTGGGCCTCGGCAGTATTTTTTACATAATTAATGCTCACGCCTGTTTCGAGGGCATGTAGGCGGGCGACTTCTAAGGGCTCATCACCCATATCTAAGCCATCAACCTCGGCGCCGATGCGGGCCATGCTTTCAGACAATATGCCGCCACCACAGCCGACATCGAGCACTTTCTTGCCGAAAATACCGCCTGCGGTTTGATCGATATAGTTTAAGCGCAGCGGGTTTAATAGATGCAGCGGCTTAAATTCGCCGTTGAGATCCCACCAAGTTTCGGCCATACGTTCAAACTTTGCGATTTCCTGTGGGTCTACATTGGTATTCTGATGCATGCTATTACCTGAAGAAGCTGTATTGTGCGGCTATTATAACGACTATGTTTGATAAACAAAGTGCTCGACTGAGCTAAGCCCTTGTGGTCGAGTGAATTTTCAGCAGTTATCTGCTTTTATGTTAATTGTTGTGCTCCGTATCGACCTTTTACTTTATCCCTTTGACGATTTTTCCTCATCGTAAGCCGTGAATTTCAACGCTTGTTTATCGCACAAACGACCAAATTGACAGTGTTTTCATCTATTAAGCCACCAGACTCTCAATTCGATAATGATAGGTCTGGCGACATTAAATAACTGTGTTAGAATGCCAAATCACGTTTTTGGGCTAGGCAATGATACGGATTATACGTTGTCAGCTATTTTTCAGGGGAACGAGCAGTTTATGACTGATCTGGCATCATCTATTTCGCCAATTAATATCGAAGACGAACTAAAGAATTCGTACCTTGATTACGCCATGAGCGTTATCGTGGGACGTGCATTACCAGACGTGCGCGACGGCTTAAAGCCGGTTCATCGCCGCGTTCTGTTTGCCATGAGTGAATTGAAGAACGATTGGAACAAGCCTTACAAAAAATCAGCCCGTGTGGTCGGTGACGTCATCGGTAAATATCACCCCCATGGTGATTCTGCTGTTTATGACACTATCGTCCGTATGGCCCAGCCATTCTCACTGCGTTACACCTTAGTAGACGGCCAAGGTAACTTCGGTTCGGTCGACGGTGACTCAGCGGCGGCAATGCGTTATACCGAAATCCGTATGGATAAGTTAGCGCACCAATTACTAGCTGATCTTGAAAAAGAGACAGTGGATTTCGTCCCTAACTACGACGGTACAGAACAGATCCCAGCTGTATTACCTACACGCGTACCTAACCTGTTAATTAACGGTTCATCGGGTATTGCGGTAGGTATGGCAACCAACATCCCACCACACAACCTAACGGAAGTTGTGAAAGGCTGTTTGGCATTGATTGAAGAGCCTTCACTGTCGATTGAACAGTTGATGGAATACATTCCAGGTCCGGATTTCCCCACTGCAGCGATTATCAACGGCCGTAAAGGCATTATTGATGCCTATAAAACTGGCCGTGGCCGCGCGATCATGCGTGCTCTGGCAGATGTGGAAACCGAAGATAATGGCCGTGAGCGTATAATCGTCACTGAAATCCCATATCAAGTAAACAAAGCCCGTTTAATCGAGAAGATTGCCGAGCTGGTTAAAGATAAAAAGCTTGAAGGGATCAGCGGCCTACGCGACGAGTCTGATAAAGACGGTATGCGTATCGTTATCGAAATTAAGCGCGGTGAAGTGGGCGAGGTTGTACTAAATAACCTTTATGCTCAAACGCAAATGCAGTGTTCTTTCGGGATTAACATGGTGGCCCTGACCAATGGGCAGCCTAAACTGTTTAACCTTAAAGAAATGCTCGAATGCTTTATTCTGCATCGCCGTGAAGTGGTGACGCGTCGTACCGTATTTGAACTGCGTAAAGCCCGTGAGCGTGCCCATATTTTGGAAGCGCTGGCGGTTGCACTGGCTAACATTGACCCGATTATTGCACTGATCAAAGCCTCACCAACGCCTGCGGATGCCAAAGTGAAATTGGTTGAGCAAGGTTGGGAATTAGGCCACGTTCAAGGCATGCTGGAAAAAGCGGGCGATGACGCCGCGCGTCCAGAGTGGTTAGAGCCACAATATGGTATTCGTGACGGTCAATACTTCCTGACTGAGCAACAAGCTCAGGCCATTCTGGAACTGCGTTTACACCGTTTAACCGGTCTTGAACACGATAAGATCATCGCCGAATACGAAGAATTACTCGAATTTATCGCGGGTCTGCTGTTTATTTTGCGCAGTCCTGAGCGTTTGATGGAAGTCATCAAGGAAGAATTAGTTCAAATCCTTGAAGAATATGGTGATGCGCGCCGTACCGTGATCAATGCCAACGAAGTCGATATGAGTCTTGAAGACTTGATCAACGAAGAAGACGTTGTAGTAACACTGTCGCACTTAGGTTATGCCAAGTATCAACCGTTGACCGATTACCAAGCCCAGCGCCGTGGTGGTAAAGGTAAAGCGGCCACCAAAGTGAAAGACGAAGATTTCGTCGAGAAGCTGTTAGTTGCCAATACCCATGACACCATTTTGTGCTTCTCTGATTTTGGTAAGATGTACTGGCTCAAAGTGTATCAACTGCCATTAGCGAGCCGTACAGCCCGTGGTCGTCCAATTGTTAACTTGCTGCCGTTATCCGATGGCGAGCGCATTACTGCGATTCTGCCAGTACGTGAATACGCGGCTGACAAGTACATCATCATGGCGACCTCACACGGTACTGTGAAGAAAACCGCACTAACTGCTTATAGCAATCCACGTGCAAACGGTATTATCGCCGTTAACCTCAAAGACGGTGACCAACTGATCGGTGTCGATATCACTAACGGTGATGACGAAATCATGTTGTTCTCGAACGAAGGTAAAGTGGTTCGCTTTGGTGAGAAAGTACGTGATTCTGAAACTGGCGAAGTGAAAACCGATCCTGAAACCGGTGAAGAAGTCTTGTCCTTACGTCCTATGGGCCGTACTGCAACAGGCGTTCGTGGTATCCGTTTAGAAGAAGGTCAGAAAGTCGTGTCGCTTATTGTACCCAAAGGCGATGGCGCGATTCTGACTGTGACTGAAAACGGTTACGGTAAACGGACGCAACTGTCTGAATATCCTGCGAAGAGCCGTGCGACTAAAGGTGTGGTTTCAATCAAGGTGAGCGAACGTAATGGCGCTGTTGTTGGGGCTGTTCAAGTCGGTCTTAACGACGAACTTATGCTCATCAGTGATAAAGGTACCTTAGTGCGTACACCTGCGAGCGGCGTGTCTATCATTGGCCGTAACACTCAAGGTGTAACGATTATCCGTACTGCGGGCGACGAGAAAGTGGTCGGCCTACAACGTATCGACGAAATCCAAACTGAAGAAGATGAAGTCGAGCTGGATGAAAACGGTTTACCGATTGTTCCTGTCATTATCGAAGGCGAATTAGCCGACGAGGCGCTTGAAGAAGCGCTGGATGACGAAGAAGAGTTGGACGAAGATGAAGACGAACTTGCTGATGATGAGCAAGACGAAGAGTAATTAAGTGTCATATTAACGAGCGTCCAATTGGACGCTCGTTTTTTTAATGGCATTGATGTTGATAGCATTGTTCGTTTTAGAATGGTTTCGTATTTATCAATACCTACATCATGGTTGGGATTAAGGAGAGTGTCAGTGAGCGCGATTTATAATTTCTGTGCTGGACCTGCAATGTTACCCGCAGCGGTAATGAAAAAAGCACAACAGGAATTACTTGATTGGAATGGCCAAGGCGTTTCCGTGATGGAAATCAGCCACCGAAGTAAAGAGTTCATCGCGCTTACACAACAAGCCGAGTCCGATTTACGTGAACTGATGCAGATCCCCACAAATTACCATGTGCTATTTATGCACGGCGGTGGTCGTGGACAGTTCTCCGCTGTTGTGAATAATTTTTTAGGTAATCATGGCCGAGCCCTGTATTTAGTCAGTGGCCAATGGTCATCTGCCGCGTTAGCCGAAGCACAAAAGCTCGTGGGTGAAGCGCAGATTGATAGTCTGAATATTGTTGAAAAACACAATGGACTCAATGCGGTTGTCTTACCTGACTTACATAAAATTGATGCCGATTATCGCTATGTTCACTATTGCCCTAATGAGACAGTAGATGGTATCGAAATTTTTGATGAATTAGACTCACCTTGGCCAATTGTTGCCGATTTATCGTCAACCATTATGTCACGTGAAATCGACGTCAGCCGCTACGGTTTGATTTACGCTGGCGCACAAAAGAACATAGGTCCATCGGGTCTGTCGATAGTGATAGTGCGCGATGACATGTTAAAACTGCCGAGTTTACCGCAGTCGTCCATCATGGACTATCGTTTAGCCGTTGAGCATGACTCTATGTTCAACACACCGCCAACCTTTGCTTGGTATCTCGCCGCTGAAGTCTTTGCTTGGCTTAAGTCCATTGGCGGCATTGCGAGTATTGCAAAAATTAATCAACAAAAAGCGCAGATGTTATATCAATGCATTGATGGTAATGCTTTCTACCGTAATGGGGTTGTTGCAGCGAACCGCTCACAAATGAACGTGACTTTCCAATTAGTCAACGAAGCACTCGATAGTGAGTTCCTAAAGCAAGCCCAAATAGCTGGACTCGTAGCCTTAAAGGGCCATCGTATCGTAGGGGGTATGCGTGCTAGCCTCTATAATGCAATGCCACTCGATGGTGTAGTTGCTTTGGTCAAGTTTATGAATGAGTTTGCAAACAAACATAGCTAGGCTTAGCTGTATTGAGTCACTCATTAGCTTGCGACGCTTAGCGTCTAGGCTTTTCTGCCTGAATATCAACGTTATGCTTATTGAATGTTGATCATCAGTTAGCCATCTCAAGTGAGACATCCCAAAAGCGAATGCTCAAATGCATTCGCTTTTTTGTTAGCTTTAATTTATCGACAATAGCGTTAAGCAAGATGACGTTGAGACCAGATGCCTTCAAGAACACTCGCTGTGAGAAAGCCTGTGAGCTGACGCGCATTACTGAATAAGATGCTGGGTTAGTTGTATGCTATTGTTTATCATGATTAAAAGAACGTATCTTTAAATGCGTGTACACGATAAATCAATAGGATGTCACCGATGGATTTGGCCAAGCTTTCGCGGATTAGTATGAAGCATTTGATCACTTTGCATGTGATGCTCGATACCCTGAGCGTAACCGCCAGTGCCGAACGTTTATGTTTAAGTCCCTCATCCGTCAGTAAAACCTTAAGCCAGCTCAGGGACAGTTTAAACGATGAACTGTTCTATCGTAACGGCAACTCACTGGTAGCAACCCCACTGGCAAGACGATTAGGGCCAAGCGTGCAGCAGATGATCAATGATATGAATCAGATCATGAGTCAGGATGCGTTTAACCCTGCTCATTTTGAGGGGCGTTTTTCGCTTGCGATGCGGGAAAGCACCTTTGAACTGCTGGCCGCCAAGCTCAGTGCCCATATTCTGAGCTTGGCTCCTAATATCCGCCTCGATATTTACAGCAAAGACAATATTGGTTTTGATGGATTGCTTAAAGGTACATTAGATTTTGTGCTGTTACCCCACGATCTGAGTCAACCTAATCCTCTTCAAGACGATCTAGTGTGGGAAACCTTGTTTAGCGATGAAATGATCTGCCTGATGAATTCATCCCATCCCTTGGCTAAACAGCCGCATATCAGCTTCGATGATTACCTGAGTTTTAGCCATATTGGCATTACAGACACAGATCTGAGCACGCCTTTTTTTGATATTTTGCTCGCCCAACAATCTAAAAAACGTGCCGTTCCCATTTCGGTCCCAGACTTTGGCAGTGCGGCGTTAATGTGCCATCACAGTGAGTTGCTCTTTACCTGCTCGCGCCGCTGGGCATCCATCGCTAGCCAAGCTCAAGGCTTAACGATTAAATCTTTGCCTATAGAATATGGTAAAGTGGCTTACAGCCTAGTTTGGCATAGTCAAAGCATGAAAGATCCCGCACTGCGCTGGCTTTATGAGCAAATTTTGCTTTGCAGTCGTTAAAGGTATATAGAAGGTAACACGAGATTGGTTACGCCTCGCTTTGTAAGGGTTGCGGCTAAGCGTTCAATATCGGCTTGTTTACAGCTTGGCCAATTGAGTGCTTCATCGACAACACCATGATGGTGAAAGGCATTTAACTTAACTCGCGTATCTGGGCCTAGCAGAAGTAAATAGGTCGCTAGTGCGTCTATTTCTTCCTCATAATCCGTGATGCTCGGAATGTGCAGCAATCTCACCTCATACAGTTTTTGCTGTTTAGCCAATAACTGGATTGATTTGAACACGGCATGGTTATCACGACCGGTAATGTACCTATGGGTATCTTGCTGCCACGCTTTAAGATCCACCATAGCGCCATCTAAAAAGGGCTGCAGTTTATGCAATCCCGTTAGACTTAAACTGCCATTGGTGTCGAGCATGCAAGTTAAGTGTGATAACGACTCTGTCGCCTTAATTCCTTTAAACAACGCAAGAATAAATGGCAGTTGTAGGCTCGCTTCGCCGCCGCTCACGGTAATACCATTAATAAAGTGACGCTGACTATGGAGAATCGTCAGTATCTCCTCGACTGTGTAACGACTGACCTTAGGGCTCGCTTGTTTCGGGCATACGGTAAGACAAGTATCGCATTGGCTACAACGCTCACTATCCCAGTGAATGCGAGGCTTATTACTGAGACTCATCAATGTCAGCGCATTTTCAGGGCAGGTGGTGACACAATCGCCACAAGCATCACATAAGCCTATGGTATGTGGGTTATGGCAGTTTTTGCATTGATAGTTGCAGCCCTGCAGGAATAATACGAGCCTGCTGCCAGGCCCGTCGACACAGGAAAAGGGCAATAGCTGACTGACTATTGCCTGTTTATTTATGGCCGGTTCATTTAACAACACAGGGGTGAGTGCTCATGGGCGATAACTCGTGCTTGTCGTTGCAATATTCCTGTATTAACCGCAGCTTCTGCGGCTAAGCCTGTGGTATTGAGACGCGATCCGCACTGTTTAAATGCTTCAATATCCGAGCGTTTTACCATATAGCCAGTCACGCGCATTAAATCGTTAGAGGCGACATTGGCGGTAAACTCCCTAAAACCTAACTCAAGCGCGGCTTTACACAGTTGGAACATGGCTTGAGGATTGGATTTTACGGTTTCATCGATAGTCAAAATATCACTAATCCCCGCCGTATAATACTGATGATGTTGCGCTAGGGCTTGAATATGGGCGATGGGATTCGGTTCAGTGCCATAGGGGATGCGAACGCCAGGAGTCACATCGTTGTCGATACTAATACCGCCCTGTGAATGCAGTAGTGCCCGCCCATGGTAACCATGTGCGACGGGTGTGGATTTCACTATGGCATCGAGCGCAGCAGAAATACGATAGCCCAGCTGATTTGCATCCGTTTCATGACCATATCTAGGGTGTTTAGCTGACTTAACTTCTCCACTGGCCGTTAATGCCTGCAGAATATTCACGGCTTCCGCCATACCGTAAATGCCAAACATGGGCGCAAAACGCGACTCATCAATCAATTGCTCTTTAACTAAAAAACTGTCAAAGAAGTGTGATTCTTGATGCAAAAATGCCGAGCGTGCCTCGATAAGTTCAAAGGTGAGTGAGCAGTAATTTGGCAAGACAGCATCAAAAAAATCACTGATTGAAGTGGCCTTTAACGCGACCTCTTTAAGATTGAGCCGAACCAAGGTATTGGCGCCGCCCGCTAACGGCAAGGCATTGTAGCAACTGACAATCCCAAAACCGTGCTCATCAAACGCACTGGCATGCAGAGGATAATTGGCGATATGCGGCTTACTGCAGTGACAAATATTAGTGGTCGCAAGCAGCAACAAATCATCTGGCGTGACGGCGGGGTCGTACATAAAGGTCAAATTGGGGGCAACTTGTTTTAACTCGGCATCAATGCGCAGTAGGGTGCGGCAAACAATGTTGTCTGTCGGGCCAATATTGACGTGCATAAAGGCGTCGGGCAGGGTTCTGTCGAGCATGATCCAGAACAGTTTAAGTTTACGATAAAGGACTTCCGCATCCATTCCTTCGATGAAAGGCATTAATATTTCATCCAGCTGACCTAAATACACGGGGATATTGGTCACCGATGGCACATGATGATAAAGGATGGTCAAGGCATTGATGGCTTCATCTAAATCCTGCGCCGGTGAAAGCTCTAAATATTCTGAACCTTGCTTTAGATAGCGGGCATAATCTGGCAACACATAGCGTGGTTTAAATGGCGCATGGCCTTCAAACATGTCGCAAATAATACCGTCATTCATCGCTGCTTTTACCTCGGGCGATATCGACATATAGGGCAAACTGGCTTCCGCTTCTAATGCTAAATAGTTGGATTTTTGCTTGGGTGAAAGCAGCGGGTTGGTGACGATTTGCACTAATTTATCTTGTAATAACATGGCTGAACATCCACAAGTTCTATGATGACCACTAATCTACTCAGTGGCGTTGGCTTTAAAAAGTGAAAATAGCCGCAGTCCTGATTAATGAAATGGAAATCCGCCGACCGAGGTCACAATTTGTGGCTTATTGCGATAAAGCCGCGATGTCAAAATCACTAGAATGTGGTTTTACGATTAAAAATAAATGCTTGAACAGTGAGACGTGGCCTTGCTTGTCATATTGTGAATATGAAACTGAGGTTAATGAACTGCCAAAACTGATCGGGTAGGATGATTGAAAAATTTAACACTTGAGGCGGTAAATGAACTCTGCTGTATTCCTTTATTGCGGGAATGCAGCAGAGTGAGCGGTGCAGATAAACTCAGCGGCTTAAAGCACTTTAGCAATCGATTGGGCTAAGTAATCAACGTTATCTTCACTGATCCCAGCAATACTGATGCGGCTTGAACCTACCATATAGATGCTGAATTCTTTTTGTAGGCGCGCCACTTGCTCTGGAGCCACCCCAAGGAAAGAGAACATACCTTTTTGGCGGGCGATAAAGCTAAAGTCACGGTTTACGCCATTGGCTTTAAGTTTATCCACTAAAATGGCGCGGTTGCCGTTAATGCGATCGCGCATCACTTTCAGCTCATCAAGCCATTCTTGGGTTAATTCTTTTGATCCTAAAATCGTCTCAACAATCGCGGCACCGTGGGCAGGTGGCATAGAGTAGAGGCAGCGAATCACATAAAGCAGTACCGATTGCGCGATATTGGCGGTATTGGCATCTTTAGCAATCACAGAACACGAACCGATACGCTCACGGTACAAACCGAAGTTTTTCGAGCATGAGCTGCACAGGATCATATTATCGACCGCTGCCGCCATTTGACGCACGCCGTAGGCATCAATATCAACGCCATCACCAAAGCCTTGGTAGGCCATGTCAATCAGCGGCGTAAAGCCTTGATCTTTTGTCAGGGCAACCACTTTATCCCATTGCTCTGTGGTTAAATCCATTCCGCTTGGGTTATGGCAACAGGCATGGAATAACACCACATCATCAGGATTTACTTGCGATAATGCAGCAAGCATCTCATCAAATTTCAATGATTTGCTATCGTAGTCATAGTAAGGATAGGTTTTAACAGTAATGCCAGCCGCTTCGAATAAACCGATATGGTTTGCCCACGTTGGATCGCTTACCCATAACACTGCATTCGGGTTGCAGCGTTTAATAAAGTCACCCGCCACGCGCAGCGCGCCTGTACCACCGGGTGTTGAAACGGTGTGGATACGGTTAGCGATAATCGCACTGTGGTCAGCACCAAAGGCTAATTCCGTCATCAAGGTGTTGAATTGTGGTGAGCCTGTTGGGCCGATATACACTTTGGTGGTCTCGGTATCGAGACGGAATTTTTCCGCTTTTTTCACGCAGCTTAGAATAGGGGTAACGCCGGTAGGATCTTTATAAACGCCAACACCTAAATCCACTTTTTGTGGGTGAGAGTCTTCGCGGTACTGAGTTAACAAGCCAAGGATGGGGTCCGCTGGCATTGCGATGAGTGAGTTAAACATAGCTCCATCTACCTTTCTGGTTATAGTGCAAACGTGATTGTTCGTATCAGATATGCGTTATTTATCGTTTGGAGGTTAGAATAGCGCGGAAAGGTAAAGTAATTAAAGTGAAAACTGTGATTACACGCCAGTTATCTTGGCAAAAAAGCCTGCCAAAAATACGGTTAAATCATAAATTAACCGCTTAAATTTTGCGTTTTTGTTATTTTTACACTGTTCTCAGCAAATAATCTGACCAAAATGCCATTTTTCTCGAAAAAACGGTTGAATCCTTAGCGACAATCGGTAATTTTATAACGACGAAGCACCAACAAGGCCCCAATCTCCTTTTATTTGTAATCTTAACTTGACGCGCTGTAGCGTGAAGTTGCCATTTTGCGTATTCAGTCCGCGTGATCGTGATGATGACGCCCTATAGAGAAAGAAGATTTATTCATGAAGCAATTACGTCTTGAACCTGTTGTGCAAGTCCGCGGTGAAATCAATATTCCGGGCTCAAAAAGTATTTCAAATCGAGCCTTATTATTGGCCACCTTAGCCCAAGGTACGACCACGCTCACCAATCTGCTCGACTCAGATGATATCCGCCACATGTTGGCCTCCCTCAAGCAGTTAGGGGTGAACTACCGTTTATCGCAAAACAATACTGTGTGTGAACTCGATGGTTTAGGTGGTGTGATTTCCTCAGCATCCGCGCAGGAATTGTTTTTAGGCAATGCGGGAACCGCAATGCGCCCCTTATGCGCCGCCTTAACCTTAGGCCAAGGTGAATTTACTCTCACGGGCGAACCACGTATGGAAGAGCGTCCGATTGGCGATTTAGTCGATGCCTTAAGGCAACTCGGTGCCAATATTGTTTATCTTAAAAATGACGGTTTCCCGCCACTGACGATTAATGCCACTGGCCTTAATGGCGGTGATGTTGAAATTGCAGGCGATTTATCGAGCCAGTTTTTAACGGCTTTGTTGATGGTTGCGCCGCTTGCTAAGGGCAGCGTCAATATCCATGTCAAAGGCGAGTTAGTCTCTAAGCCTTATATCGATATTACTATCGCCTTGATGGCGCAGTTCGGCGTTAACGTCATTAACCATGACTACGCGCGTTTTGAGATTGTTGCAGGCCAGCGTTATATATCACCGGGTAAAGTACTGGTAGAAGGCGATGCGTCATCGGCATCGTATTTCCTCGCGGCAGGGGCGATTAAGGGCGGCGAAGTCAAAGTCACGGGTGTGGGTCGTTTGAGTATCCAAGGCGATGTAAAATTTGCCGATGTGCTCGAAAAAATGGGCGCTGATATCGAGTGGGGCGATGACTATATTATTGCACGCGGCTCCCAATTAACGGCCGTCGACTTAGACATGAACCATATTCCCGATGCGGCCATGACCATTGCAACGGCCGCATTATTTGCTAAAGGCACGACGGTTATTCGCAATATCTATAACTGGCGTATTAAAGAAACCGACCGGTTAGCGGCTATGGCAACTGAACTGCGAAAAGTGGGCGCCGAGGTTGAAGAGGGGAATGACTACATTAAAATCACCCCGCCAGCCGTGATTAACACCGCTGAAATTGATACCTACAATGATCACCGCATGGCCATGTGCTTTTCTATGCTGGCATTTGCCGATTGCGGTATCACCATCAATGATCCAGATTGTACTTCTAAAACATTCCCTGACTACTTTAAGCAGTTTGCGAGCCTGCAAGGCTAAGTCTGTTTGTTTCGTCATTGTTACAACCATCGATGTCAAGAATAGCAAGCCGTATTTGTGCGGCTTCTAATCTTCATAAAAAATCCACGGATTTTGTTTGTCTTTTGTTGTACAATGCGGCGCGCTCATTTTCGGGGGCTCACTTGATGAACTCACGGATGATGGTTATTTTTTGCGGAGGAATGTATGTCTGAACGGGCTCCTGTAGTCACAATCGACGGCCCAAGTGGTGCTGGCAAAGGTACAATTAGTCAATTATTGGCTCAGCATCTAGGTTGGCAACTACTTGATAGTGGTGCCATTTACCGAGTTCTTGCGCTTGCAGCAATTCATCATAACGTTGAACTGGAAAATGAAGAGTCTATCACGTTGTTAGCGGCACATCTGGATGTGAAGTTTCTAACAGGCAATGATAAAGATCCGGTTCAAGTGATATTAGAAGGTGAAGACGTCACCAACGACATTCGCACCCAAGAGTGCTCGAATGCCGCTTCAAAAGTCGCTGCCTTTCCACGGGTGAGAGAAGCCTTATTACGTCGCCAACGGGCCTTTAAAACGGCGCCAGGATTAATTGCCGATGGTCGTGACATGGGAACAGTCGTTTTCCCAAGTGCGCCGGCAAAATTATATTTAACCGCCTCAGCTGAAGAGCGTGCCCAAAGACGCTATAATCAGTTGCAGGACAAGGGCTTCGATGTTAATATCGAGCGCCTTTTAAGTGAAATTATCGAACGTGATGACCGCGATATGAATCGTCCGGTGGCTCCTTTAGTCCCCGCCGATGACGCGCTCATTATCGATACTAGCGGTAAGGGTATTGATGAAGTGCTAGCGCTTGCGCTTAACTTTATCAACCAAAAATTATCCGGCACTAACTAAGTTAGTCCACCGGATAGGTATTCGTATTAAGGATGATACGGATAATTTGACTGACTCCACGTCTAGGACGGACAGTGGTTTAATAAAGAAAGTAACCTAAACATGACTGAATCTTTTGCTGATCTATTTGAACAATCCCTTCAAACTCTGGAATTCCGTCCAGGCTCTATCGTTCGTGGTACTGTTGTATCAATCAAAAACGGTATGGTACTGGTTGACGCGGGTCTGAAGTCTGAAAGCCCAATCCCAGCTGAACAATTCAAAAACGCTCAAGGCGTTTTAGAAATTCAAGTTGGCGATGAAGTTGACGTAGCTCTTGACTCTGTTGAAGACGGCTTCGGTGAGACTCAACTGTCTCGCGAAAAAGCGAAACGTCATGAAGCTTGGATCGTTCTGGAAAAAGCTTATGAAGATGCTGAAACTGTAATCGGTATCATCAATGGTAAAGTTAAAGGCGGTTTCACTGTTGAATTAAACGGTATCCGTGCCTTCTTACCAGGTTCTCTAGTTGACGTGCGCCCAGTTCGCGACACCGCTCACTTAGAGTACAAAGAATTAGAATTCAAAGTTATCAAGCTAGACCAGAAGCGTAACAATGTTGTTGTTTCTCGTCGTGCAGTTATCGAATCAGAAAGCAGCGCTGAGCGTGATGCACTGTTAGAAAACCTGCAAGAAGGTCAAGCAGTTAAGGGTATCGTTAAGAACCTGACTGACTACGGTGCATTCGTAGATTTAGGTGGTGTTGACGGTCTGCTACATATCACAGATATGGCGTGGAAACGTGTTAAACATCCATCAGAAATCGTCAATGTTGGCGATGAAATCAACGTTAAAGTACTGAAGTACGATCGTGAGCGCACTCGTGTGTCTCTAGGTCTGAAACAACTTGGCGAAGATCCATGGTTAGAAATCAGCAAACGCTACCCAGAAAACACACGTTTAACTGGTCGCGTTACTAACCTAACTGACTACGGTTGCTTCGTAGAAATCGAAGAAGGCGTTGAAGGTCTGGTTCACGTTTCTGAAATGGATTGGACTAACAAGAACATTCACCCATCTAAAGTGGTTAACTTAGGTGATGAAGTTGAAGTTCTGGTTCTGGACATCGATGAAGAGCGTCGTCGTATTTCTCTAGGTCTGAAACAATGTAAGACCAATCCATGGGATGACTTCGCAACTCGTTACAACAAAGGCGACAAGGTTTCTGGTAAGATCAAGTCAATCACTGACTTCGGTATCTTTATCGGTCTTGACGGCGGTATCGATGGTCTAGTTCACCTGTCTGACATTTCTTGGAACGGTACTGGCGAAGACGCAGTTTCTGAATACAAGAAAGGCGATGAAATCCATGCAGTGGTTCTGTCTGTAGATCCAGAGCGTGAGCGCATCAGCTTAGGTGTTAAGCAAACTGAAGATGATCCATTCAACGCATACTTGGCTGACAAGAAGAAAGGTACTATCGTAAACGGTACTGTTTCTGCTGTTGATGCTAAAGGTGTGACTGTTGAACTGGCTGACACTGTTGAAGGTTACATCCGTGTAGCTGACATTTCACGTGAGCGTATCGAAGATGCATCTACTGTCTATAATGTAGGTGATGCAATCGAAGCTAAGTTCATGGGTGTTGACCGTAAGAACCGCTCTATCAGCCTGTCAATCAAAGCGAAAGACGAAGCTGAAGAGAAAGAAGTAATGGCGACTCTGAACAAACAAGATGACGCTGTTATTAGCAATGCAATGGCTGAAGCGTTTAAAGCAGCTCGTAAATAATCGCCTGTTGTTTGGGGAGACATCTCTCCCCATTAGGCGACTGTGTTTGGCTTGATAATAGGGGATAGCTAGGATGACGAAATCTGAACTTATCGAAAAACTCGCCACCAGGCAGTCGCAGCTGTCGGCGAAAGAGGTTGAAGGCGCAATCAAAGAAATGTTGGAGCAAATGGCAACAACATTAGAAAGCGGTGATCGTATTGAGATCCGTGGCTTTGGTAGTTTCTCGCTTCACTATCGTGCACCGCGGACTGGCCGTAATCCAAAGACTGGTTCATCAGTCGATTTGGAAGGTAAATACGTCCCGCACTTTAAGCCAGGCAAAGAACTGCGCGAGCGTGTTGACGCCGTTAATGTGTGATTGACCGCATAGTCAAAAGCCTCCGTTAGGAGGCTTTTTTGTATCGATTGCAAGGCAATGCTGGTCAGCTTAGTAAATTTCTTGGATAATCATTAAATTGAAACGCGTTTAGGGAGTGCAGCGTGAAATCATTTGTAGCAACTGTGCTTGTGGCACTGTTATTTATTCTGGCGTTGATTTTTGGCGTGCGCAACGAACAAGTGGTGACCATCAGCTATTTTGTCGCACAGGGTGAATATCGTTTACCTGTTGTCTTAGCGATTGTCTTTTTTGCTGGTTTTATTTTGAGTTGGTTATTTGCTAGCTACTATATTGTTCGCTTGAAATTAAGTTTAGCGGCAACTAAAAAGAAACTAAATCAAGTGATCGCTAAAATCCCTCAGGATGTAGACGCCTAATATGCTTGAGATCCTCTTTCTGTTGCTTCCCATTGCTGCCGCCTATGGCTGGTATATGGGGCGACGGAGCATAAGGCAGAATCAAAGTAATCAACGTAAACAATTGAGCCGGGATTATTTTACTGGCCTCAATTTCTTACTGTCGAACGAATCGGATAAAGCCGTCGATTTGTTTATCAGTATGCTAGATGTTGACGATGAAACCATCGATACCCATCTGTCACTCGGTTCGCTGTTCCGTAAGCGAGGAGAGGTCGACCGCTCTATTCGTATCCATCAAAATTTAATCGCGCGGCCTACATTAACTAATGAGCAGCGTGACATCGCTATGATGGAGCTGGGTAAAGATTATCTAGCAGCAGGTTTTTACGACAGAGCTGAAGAAATCTTTATCAACTTGGTCAGCCAAGACGATCACAGTGAAGAATCTGAAACACAGCTTATTGCTATTTATCAAGTGATTAAAGAGTGGCAAAAAGCGATTGATATCACTAAGCGTTTGAGTCGTAAACGTCAGCAAGTTTTAAAGCCGTTAACGGCGCATTTCTATTGCCAATTAGCCGATGAAGCCAGTGATGATGCGCAGAAAATTAAACTGCTACAGCAAGCGCTGAAGCAAGATCCTCAATGCGGTCGTGCATTATTGACCCTAGCGAAAAAATTCCTCGATATTCAAGATTATGCCCAGTGTAAGCAAATGCTGCTGCAACTGAAAAAAGCCGATATCGAGCTTTTTGCCGATGCAATCCCCACGGCCAAACAAGTTTATCGCGACACGCAAGATAAAGAAGGTTTTCAAGAATTACTCGCGGGCGCCATGGCCGATGGCGCTGGAGCTTCTGTGGTGGTCGCCTTAGCGCAGCACATGATAAGTCTTGATGAGATTAAAGCGGCAGAGACCATGGTGCTCGATGCGTTATATCGCCATCCGACCATGAAAGGTTTTCAGCACTTGATGCAGATGCATTTGCGCCAAGCCGAAGAAGGGCAAGCCAAGCAAAGTTTAACTATGCTAGAGCAGCTCGTTGAACAACAAATTAAATTCCGTCCGAGTTACCGTTGTAAGGAGTGTGGTTTTCCTTCTCATGCGCTTTACTGGCATTGTCCTTCCTGTAAAAACTGGGGCAGCATTAAACGGATCCGAGGCCTAGACGGCGAATAATCTATTAGAAGAATACACAGTTTGTGTAACCCCGTTGGAGAGATGATGACGACTAAACCTATCCTCGTAGCGCTTGATTACGATAATAAAAACCATGCTTTACAACTGATAGAAAAACTCGATCCCAACATGTGCCGCCTTAAAGTCGGCAAAGAAATGTTTACCTTGTTTGGCCCGCAACTGGTGAAAGATATCCATGATCGTGGTTTTGATTTATTCCTCGATTTGAAATTTCACGATATTCCCAATACTGTCGCCAAAGCCGTGGCCGCTGCTGCTGAGCTGGGCATATGGATGACGAACGTACATGCCAGCGGTGGCTTAGCCATGATGGAAGCAGCCAAAAAGGCCTTGCTGCCATACGGCGACAAAGCGCCTATGCTGATCGCGGTCACGGTATTAACCTCGATGAGTGATGACGATCTTAAATTACTCGGCATCAATGTGCCTGCGTTTGAGCATGTTCAACGTTTGGCGAAGCTCACGCAGCAAGCGGGACTCGATGGCGTGGTGTGTTCCGCCCAAGAAGCGACAGCGTTAAAATCGCTGTTAGGTCAGGATTTCAAACTCGTGACGCCGGGGATCCGCCCAGTTGGCAGTGATGCTGGCGATCAACACCGCGTGATGACGCCACCTCAAGCGATAGCAGCGGGTTCTGATTACTTAGTGATTGGCCGCCCAATCACCAAAGCTGCCGACCCGTTAGCAGCATTGCAAGCGATTCACCAATCATTGGCATAGACGTTTCAATAGCCGTATAAATCGCCGTCTAAAGCGCGGTTTGAAAGTCGTTTGACCGTCGTTTAAATAAAAAAGGCTTGGAATCGCTTGTTGGTATCCTTGATATGATTGATAAAAGTTGAAATAGTATCTTGAATGACAGCATAGAATAATGAATCACATCCTGAGTGCTTATCTCACTGTTCACGGAGAACGCCCATGTTTAATGCTACGATGTTTAACTATCAAGGTAAGAATGTTGTCGTTGTCGGAGGAACCAGTGGGATAAATCTCGCGATTGCCATTGCGTTCGCACAGGCTGGCGCAAATGTGGCCGTTGCAAGCCGCAGTCAAGATAAAATAGATGCCGCGGTATTGCAGTTGCAACAGGCCAATCCTGACGGTATTCATTTGGGTGTGAGTTTTGATGTGCGCGATCTTAGCGCCCTTGAAGTCGGTTTTGATAAAATCGCTTCTGAGTTTGGTTTTATCGATGTGCTGGTAAGCGGCGCGGCGGGGAATTTCCCTGCCAGCGCCGCAAAGCTTTCGGCCAATGGTTTTAAGTCGGTGATGGACATTGATTTGCTCGGCAGTTTTCAAGTGCTAAAGCAGGCTTATCCTTTGCTGCGTCGCCCCAATGGCAATATTATCCAGATTTCGGCGCCGCAGGCTTCGATCGCTATGCCAATGCAAGTGCATGTGTGTGCGGCTAAAGCGGGTGTGGATATGCTGACGCGAACTTTAGCGTTAGAGTGGGGCTGTGAGGGGCTGAGAATTAATTCGATTATGCCTGGCCCCATCGCCAATACTGAAGGTTTTAATCGCCTTGCACCCAGCGCTGCATTACAGCAAAAGGTTGCCCAATCCGTTCCGCTAAAACGCAACGGCGCAGGTCAGGATATCGCCAATGCCGCGCTATTCTTAGGCTCTGAATTAGCTTCCTATATTACGGGAGTTGTGCTGCCGGTTGATGGCGGTTGGTCACTTGGCGGCGCCAGTATCGCGATGACAGAGCTTGGCGAACTGGCCGCAAAAATGTAGTTTGGTTTTAGATTATTGATATTCAAAATCGAGAACTTTGATTTTATAGAAATTAAGTAGGTAATGATCCATGGCTAATGCATTACAAGAGCAGCTACTCAAAGCAGGGCTTGCCAGTAAACAAAAGGTTCGCGACGTTAAGACTCAAAAACGCCGTGACAAAAAATCACGAGTTGATGATGGCTCAAGTGCTTTTAAGCAAGAAGTGGCCGAGCAAAAACGGTTGCAGGCGCAAAAAGATAAAGTGCTAAATGAGCAACGTTTTGCTGAGGCATCTGAGCGTGGACAGGTGCGCGGTTTAATCACAGAGTTCACTAAGTCTGCGATTAAGATCCCAGCTTATGCTGAAGTGAAATTTAACTATACTCTTGATAATAAAATCTATTCTTTATACATAGATGAAAAACTGCAGGCAGAATTGCTTAAAGGGCAGTTAGGCATAGTACGTTACGAAGATAAGAGTTACTTAGTACCACATAAGTTGGCCGAACGAGTCAAATTGCTGGTGCCGCAGTGGTGTGGTTATCTGTGGCAACAGGATGAATCTAAAGCTGTGGTCGTTGAAGATGATCCCTATGCAGATTACGCAATTCCTGATGATTTAATGTGGTAATTGCCACAAGCTTGTGAGCTAACTCTGCGACAACACTGTGGTAAAGCTTATAAAATAGAGACCCTTAAGTTCAGGCTTAAGGGTTTTTTTATGAGTTGAATTTATACTTAGCTCACACACTCGCATACTTTTATATTATTCGCGGCTGTATTTGTAATGAGATTGTTTTCTACAGTGAACTGGTATAAATTAAAACAACTGTTTTAATCCTACGTTTAAGAGTCTACCAATGAATCCTTACCAAGCCCCGTTGACGGATATGCGTTTCCTACTGGAACAGGTATTTGATGCTCCAAACACTTGGGCACAATTGCCTGAGATTGCAGAAATGGTCGATATCGACACGGCTAATGCCATTTTGGAAGAAGCAGCCAAGATAAGTTGTGAATTGATCCATCCGCTGAACCGGACGGGCGATGAGCAGGGCGTGTTGCATCAAGACAATCAAGTGATTACCCCTGATGGCTACAAAGCCGTTTATGAGCAGTATTCCCAGGGCGGTTGGATTGGTTTGTGTGGCGATCCTGAATTTGGTGGTATGGGGATGCCGAAGATGCTGGGGATCTTAGTCGACGAAATGGCTTACAGTGCTTGTAATGCGTTTACGCTTTATGGCTCGTTAACTGCGGGGGCAGCTTTATGTATCAATGCCCACGGCAGCGAAGAATTGAAACAAGCTTATTTGCCTAAGTTATATTCCGGCGAATGGGCGGGTGCTATGGATATGACAGAGCCGCAAGCGGGTTCTGATCTACGTAATATCCGCACTCGAGCTTTACCGCAGGATGATGGTAGTTATGCCATCACGGGCAGCAAGATTTTTATCACGGGTGGCGATCATGATTTAACTGAAAACGTCATCCACTTAGTGCTTGCTAAGCTGCCGGATAGCAAAGGGATTTCACTCTTCCTTGTACCTAAAATATCGGTAAATACCGATGGCAGCTTAGCCAATGCCAATGGTGTATCAGTGGGGTCTATCGAGCATAAGATGGGCCTTAAAGGTTCTGCGACCTGTGTGATGAACTTTGATAATGCCCAAGGCTTCTTGATTGGTGAGCCTAATCGTGGCCTCGTATGCATGTTCACTATGATGAACTATGAGCGTTTAGCGATAGGTATTCAAGGGCTTGGCAGTGCGCAGGCGGCGTACCAGATGGCGGCCGATTATGCTAAAGAGCGTAATCAAGGCATCGCCGCTGGCGGCTCACCGACGGGCAGTGATTCTGATCCCATTATTGTCCATGGCGATGTGCGCCGTATGTTGTTGACCATTCGTGCGATGACAGAAGCGGGACGTGCTTTGTCTGTATTTACAGGACAACAGCTGGATTTAGCAAAATATGCCCAAGATGAGGTTAAGGCTAAAGCGGCGCGTTATGTGGGTTTGTTAACGCCAGTGGCGAAAGCATTTTTAACCGATCGGGGTCTAGATGCGACTATCATGGCGCAACAAGTCTTTGGTGGACATGGTTATATTCGTGAAACAGGTATTGAGCAATTAGTTCGTGATACCCGTATCGCTCAGATTTATGAAGGTACCAATGGCATTCAAGCCATTGATTTCCTCGGTCGTAAAGTCACCGGCGATAACTTAGCCGCATTAAACGAATTTGTGGCAGACTTGAAGGCACAAATGCGGGCATTCACCCATGTTGATGCGGTGAAAGTGGCGGCAGTATGCGCACGTTTAGATGCCTTGGTCATCGTTGCCGAGTCAGTTAATGATCGCAAAGTGGCTCAGCCTGCACTTATTAATGCGTGTGCGGTCGACTTTTTAGATGCCTTTGGTTACACCCTGTATGGTTTCTACTGGTTGGCTATGGTCGATAAGGTCGCGGATCATGAAGATAACGCTTTCGCCGAGCAGAAAGTCTATTTGGCTAAGTTCTATTTTGATAAGTTATTGCCAAAAGCGGATTACCATATCGCTCAAGTCAGAGCTGGTGATGCGACGACTATGGCGATGCCTGCGGAGTTGTTTTAACAAGGCTTCGGTATATTCGTTTAGATAAAAACTGAAAAAGCACTGATGACTCAGTGCTTTTTTGTGCAAGTTTTTTACTCTGTAGCAGTTAATTAATGACTCTAGTGAGCCGCAGTATTCACAGTCGCAGTCGTTGATGACGGTTGCAGCACTGAAATCAATTGTTTAAGAAACTCGGCATTGAATGAGGGTTTATGTTGATTTTTCAATTCAGGACTCATGCCATTCTCAAGGATTACAAACAAGGTATCGTTATGCTGGGGCAAACGGATAAAGCCCGCTAAGTTAGACACGCCTTGCATCGAGCCTGTTTTAGCAAAAATTTGCTGTTTAAGCGGCGGCTTGTTGTAGCCCATACGATATCTTAAGGTGCCGCTGATCCCTGCCTGTGGCAGACTCGTGATTAACGGACTAAAGCGGCTATCTTGGTGGATTAGCGCCAACACCGCGGCTAACTGCTTGGCATTGAGCAAGTTATAGCGTGACAATCCTGAACCATCCACAATATTGGCGTTACTCAAATCTATGCCTAAATTCGTTAAAATTCGCTGCATGGCAGCGGCACCATTGGTAAAGCTGCCTTGGGTCTTAAAATAACTTTTACCAAGTTGCTTAAAAAGGCTATCGGCAATCAAATTATCTGACTTGAGCAGCATAGTCTCGAGCAGCTCAGGTAAGGGCGCCGAGCTATGGCTGGCAATTAGTTTTGCCTTTTGGGGTAAGCTAGTGCCGAGTTGTACTTTACCCGCAAGAGACATCTCGCCTTTAAGTAGGGAGGTGAGGTTATCTTGGGCAAATTTGAACGGATCGCTGACCGCAATCGCCAGTGGTATCGACTCACCGCCAGGGTAACAGCCGCGTAAATGGTAGTTATTTTGACCTAATCTGACCATATCAAGTTGGCAAAATTCGCGGCTCGCCTTTTGATCAAACACCGCATCGCTGCTGATTTTAACTCCATAACTCCCCGCGCGCAGACTTACCTGTGAAGGTTTGCTGGTAGAGCTTGGGCTAAACTGACCATAGACGCAGTTCTGATTGATAATATAACTCGACACTGGCGCGGCAAAACAAATGCCCAAATCATCCCAAACCCAGCCCGGAGCTTGCATTTGCTCTTGTTTATCGCCGAGTAAATACAGATGTCCGTCAATGCGATTAATGCCTTGTTTTACGAGATTGGCAAAAATGGCCTTGAGATCGGCTTGAGTCAGCGTGGGATCGCCACTAAAACGCAGATAAGCACTGCCTGCGATATGGCCCTTGCGTATCGGTGCATCTGTCCATAATTGTGTGACATAACGAAAATCAGGCCCAAGTTGAGCCACAGCACTGACTGCCGTGAGCAGCTTTTGGGTACTGGCTGGAATAAACAAGGTCTCAGCTTGTTGGCTATAGATCACTTGATTGTTCGACATATCCATTGCTAGTAAGGCGATTTGTGAATGTCGAGGGCTGATCTTGCTGATTGCTTGGCTAAGCGAAGTGGTTTGGGCACTTATCGGCCTAGAATCATGTTGCTCTGCATAGGCCATATTATGACTTGCGGCTAGGAGCAGGCAGGCATATAGAGTGGTTTTCAGTAACGTTTCCATGTTAGCTATTGGCCATTTTTATCAAAACATCATTAAGATTAGGTTGGTATTGTGTGCGGTTAATCCCCACTGCTGCCGTCATCCTTTTCCATCAAGCGATATAAACGTAGGGTAACAAACAATACCAGCCCAATAAACAAAGGCAGGATGAGTAACCCTAACTGGGTTTTAAAATGGAAAATACCCCAAGCAAACAGCAATGTCAGTGCTAACGTCAGCAGAATTTTTTTGTTCATAGTCTTAATCTTGTATCGTGTGGTCTAATCGCAAATAGGCGGTTTAGTTTACGCTAAATCACTGGATTCGGGGTGAATGAAATGGGTTTGAAGATTATTTTGTGATTTGGCAGACATTTTGGGCGCAGTTCAGTGAAATTTGGACTGATTTGTAGCGTTAAGAATCACCCTATTTAGGGAGAAATATTGTGTGGACGGGCAAATAATGCCGAGAATACTCACTGTAAAATGCGATTTCAAGCAAGGATAAATGAAGAAGATTTTTAGGTAAATCGGTGCACTAAAGTGGAATAAAATCGCGTGAGGTCAAATTACCAGCAAAACCGTTAGGTTTAACAAGACTTTTGGGAGAAAAGTCTTGCCGAGACGAGGTGAAGTCGGTAATTTCTACCCCTTACGATTTTAGGTTCTTAGGTAACAACTAAACCATGCCACATATTAGTATGCGCGGCTTACCACAAGCGGTCGTTGCAGCGTTCAGCCAAACATTACTGCAGTCATTGGCGGATATATGTAAAGGTAATGCAGAGAGTTTCACATTAGATTGGATCCCAAGCATCAGTTTTCGAAATGGAAAAATTGATCAACGCTTTGTCCAAGTTGAGTTACTCTGGTTCCCTAAGGACCCTGATATACATCTTAAAGTAGAACAAACGATCAGGTTGGCAGTGACAGAGGCCTATCCAGAGTTAACACATATTGCTGTGATGTTTTTATCACTGAACCCTAGTGCTTCCTATCGGGGTGGTCAGCATGTTTAAAGGAGGATGCCTTGCTAGATAAGCTTGGTGGAATAGCCGTTCAACCCGAGGCTTTAACGTGGTTGCTCACGCCATGCCGTTTCAAGGCAGAATTACTCGCTCGTATTGCGAGCGCCAAGCACAGTATTTATATTGCGGCGCTGTATTTAGAAGATGACGAAGCGGGTCGTGAGATATTACAAGCCCTCATGGATGCCAAAGCGGTAAATCCAACGCTTGATATCAAAGTGTTAGTCGATTTCCACCGTGCTAGACGTGGCTTGATTGGCCATAAAGGTGATAGCGGCAACTATTTGATGTACCGTAGAGTTATGGCTGAAGCCGAACATCCCATAGATATCTTAGGTGTACCCGTCAAATCCCGTGAATTTATGGGTGTGTTGCATCTTAAGGGATTTATTATCGATGATGCCGTGATTTATAGCGGTGCCAGTCTCAATAATATCTATTTGCAACAACACGATAAGTACCGTTTCGATCGTTATCACTTGATTGAGTCTGCCGAATTAGCGCGCAGTATGCGCGCGATGATCCAGAAAAATATCATTTCTGATCCAGCTGTGTGTTCATTAACGCAAGATGCTGAGCAAGAAGTGCTACCACCAAAGACGGACATGCGTAGCTTTAAGCTGAGACTGTCTGACGCTGAGTATCAGTTTAAGGAGACCCGTGATGGTAATCGCATCACGCCGTTACTTGGGCTAGGACGTAAGAAAAACTTGCTCAATAAAGTGGTTGTCGCCTTGGTGGAAGAGTCAAAAGACTCGCTGTTTATTTGCACACCTTATTTCAATCCGCCGTACATTTTAGTGCGCGCTTTAGCTAAGCATTTACGCAATGGCAAACGTATTGATATCGTTGTGGGCGACAAGACGGCTAACGATTTTTATATTCCGCCAGAGCAGGATTTCTCAACCATAGGTGCCTTGCCCTATATGTATGAGCAATCATTGCGTAAGTTCGCTAAACGCCAACAGTGGGCGATTGATAATGGCCAGCTGAATATCCATCTGTGGAAACACGGTATCAACAGTTATCACCTCAAGGGCATCAGTGCCGACGGTAATAAGCATTTGATCACCGGCTCTAACCTGAATCCAAGAGCTTGGGCGCTGGATCTTGAGAATGGTTTGTTGATCCAAGATGAAATTGGCTGCTGGAAAGCCCAGTTTGAAGCCGAGCAGGCACATATTCTGGAACACACACAGCGGTTATATCACTACAGCCAAGTGGATACTTTACAGAGCTATCCTGCGCCAGTGAAGAAGATCATGACTAGAATTCGTCGCCTTAAAGCTGATTTTTTACTGCGTCGCATTCTGTAACGATTAAAGCTATCGAAGCTATAAATTAATCGGTATTTTTTATTTATTACAGTGTCTTATCGATTTAAAAAGCCCACAACAATGTGGGCTTTTTATTGACTGACGGTAATAGATTTAGCTTAAACCAAGAATTGTCGCTTCAAATCATATGCATTAAATCTGTGGCATTAAATTCTGGTGAGTATCATTTTGATCTTTGGCGTAATACAGAGACAGAATCACTAAAACTACCATTACAGCACTCAATAAACCTATGCTTAACTGGCCGCCCATCGGCACTAAAGACATAGTTAATGCGGCAAGTCCGGCACCAAAATTTTGTAATCCCCCCAGTAATGCGCCCGCAATCCCCGCCTGACGTGGAAATGGCTCTAACGCAGCAGATGTTAGGGTAGGGAACAGCATGCCTGCACCACTGAAGAATAAAATCGATCCAATAAGTAAACTCCAGCCAACCACTAAATTAAAAAGACCTGGGATCAACATAAATAATGCGCCAGCACCGAGTAACGCAACACTTTGGTAAACAACCCTTTGTGGCTTATTCTGTCGGCCCGCGATGAGTGCCCCCAGTAAGTAGCCAGGAATTGGCGCAACAAAATAACAACTGACCATAAAAGGTGTCAGTCCGAGATATTGGCCATAGAGTACGCCAGCAATGGCTTCAAACGCCGCAATACCGGCAAAGGTGGCGATCAATGAAAATAAATAAGCGCGAAATGCTCTATGGCGCAGGACATGCTTATAGGATTTGAAAACGGCTTGATGTTCCCGTTGCGCCTTAGGTAAAGACTCTTTAAAGAGGAATATAAACAATAGCCAGACCGCGACACCGAATCCTGCTAATACCCAGTATACGGCTTGCCAGCCAAAATAGGCCGCAGTGGCGCTGCCGATAAATGGTGCAAGCAAAGGTAAAAACACTACGGCCATAGAGACATAGCTATTAAATTTTACCAGTAGGTCGCCAAAGTAATGATCGCGGGGAATGCTACGGCACAATGCGCCTGCGCTGGCTGTGCCTAATCCTTGGATAAGGCTTGCCATTATCAGTTGGTTAAAACTTGTGGCCTTCGCCGCGAACACAGCGCCTAGAACGAAAATTGCGATACCCACGATGAGTGGCATTTTACGGCCAACGCGATCTGACACTGGGCCATACACAAATTGAAACATTCCGTAGGAGAGTAAGTAACAGGCCATCACGGCTTGTAGTTGGCTGGCGTCCACATGGAGCCCGAGTGCGATTTGCGGAAGGGCTGGAACAAAAATCGTCTGCGCCATTTGGCCACAGGCGACCATAAAGACAATCATTAACAGTAAGCTAGACTGACTCGCTGCTGGAGCGACATTGTGATGAATAGGAGAATGTGGCGTGCCTGACATGATATTTCCGAAAAAGGTCACTTAAGGTATTTGCGCGCATCTTACTCCCTAAAAGCGTAACTTCAAGTGTCAATCATATTGATTTAACGAAATAATTTTTAATGCGATGCATAAGTTTTTATCCTGATTTTAAGCTGTAAAGCTAAACTTACGTAGGGTTATTTGTCTGTTAACTAGGTCGAATAATTGCAAATGAATTAATACTCAGATTAACCCTTCACTGCCTATTTTCTTACATGGGAGTTTGCTTAAAAATATTGGCTATTAAGAGATTGGAGGTAAGTAAGTGGATAAGGTGCTTAATACAAGCCACCCTAAAAAAATCACGCTAAAAGGAACAAATAAGAAAGGAGATTGCGAATCGGCCTATCTCCTTATCTCCTTTAATAGTCGCGACTAGCAAGATGCTATTTTTGTAATTTCTCTATGCCCGTTAAAATCTGATACCCCACAGTCACCCGAGGCGGTACGGGATAATTTTTATTGCTTAACAATACTATGCCAAGCTTTTGCGCGGGAATAAATGCTGCATAAGCGGCAAAACCGCCAGTAGAACCTGTTTTATTGATCCACACATTTTGCTGCGGCGCGAGGGGCGGCACTATGGGTTTAACTGGCGTACTGCCAAATACGACTTCCTGAGTGTGACCCTTAAGTATTTTATCAAGATCAATAGGATATGAGTAATGCTCCCAAATCATATCTTGGGTCATCATGCCCACATCAAAGTATCCCGTGTGGGTCTCATCGAGTGCCGTTTGCAGTGGTTTGGCAATCGGGTGCATTTGCATATTGGCCTCAACAAATTGCAGTAAATCCTTTGCAGAGGTTTTAACGCCATAAGCTTCATCGGCTAATACCCCAGGATTGACCCGCACTGGCATGTCTTGCTTATCGTAGCCTTGGGCATAATCGGCCATTTTACTGCTCGGAACGTTAATGTAGCTGCTTGTCATACCCAATTGTGGAAATAGTGTTTGCTCAAGGGCTTGTGGAAAAGTTTTCCCTAAACTCTGCGCGGCAATCATACCGAGCAGCCCAATACTCGGATTGGCGTAATTTCTGTGGGTCCCCGCGGCAAATGACGGTTGCCAATGCTTAAGGTAATCCATTAACTCTGCGTTATTAGTGACCTTATCAGGAACTTGCATCGGCAAATCACCCGCTGTGTGGGTGGCTAAATTGATAAGACTAATCTTATCAAAATGGCTGCCTTTTAATGCTGGAACATAATCACTGGCCATATCTGTGAGTGTTAATTTACCTTCGCCCTGTGCATAGTTAGCCAGTGTTGCGGTAAAGGTTTTACTGATAGAGCCAATCTCGAACAGGGTATCTTCAGTCACACTTTGCCCAGAGGTTTTAGAACTGACGCCATACTGATAAAAAAACTGCTTACCTTCTATGGTGACGCCAATCACTGCGCCGGGAATAGCGTACTCAGCCATCAAAGGTTTCACCGCCGAATCTACAAGAGTCTGTATTTCTTTGGTATTAAGTGTTTTGGCTGCAGTGGCATGAGAGAATAGGGCCGCAGAGATTAGGATGCCGTTTAATAACGGTATTAAAGCGATCGGGGCTTTTGGGTGCATAATTGACCTTTCATTGAGACTGTATTTGTAGAGTAGATTTTCGCATGATATTAGGGCAATTCCACACTAAGTTAAGTCATTACTGATATTTAGCTTAAATACTCCCCCAATAAGTAATTTAAACGTTAATTTAGTCGGTTTAGTGTTGCACACTATTGCATGCTAAGTGGTAACACAGATTAATACATTACAGCTTTTTTAAGAGATAATTGCTCGGTGCTCTAAAATTATCTCGCTGACGTTAGGCTGCAGATGAAACCATCAACCACTGACACCGGCCTTTTATCACGATAATGTATTGTGCGATTGCACCATTGATGGCCAAGGGATAAACTGCGCCACCGCGATTAAAAGTGCTAACTGATGTGGTCGCGATCCTTAATAAGTTTGATAGAGAATTGGTTTTTATGGCTTTAGCCCCCCATGCAGTGCACCATTTATATCAGTACCGTAAGTCTATTTCGACTAAACCCTTTGGTGCCCGCGGTAAAAAACTGATCCGCTGTCCATTATGTCTCTTAGGTGAGCAGTTCTGTACCTGTGCGCTACGCCGTCAGTTAGATACTCACGCCAGTTTTCTGCTGATTATGTATAACGATGAGGTGTTAAAGCCGACTAATAGTGGACGACTCATAGCGGATCTTATCCCTGATACCCACGCCTACATTTGGTCACGTACAGAACCTGAAGCTGAGCTGCTTGCTTTGCTTAATTCGCCGCAATATCAACCCTATTTAGTGTTTCCTGCCCAGTATGCAGAGCAAGGGCAAACCGTACTAAACCAAGTGCCGATGTCGACATTGGCCGAAGGTAAACGGCCGCTGCTAATCATGCTCGATGGCAGTTGGCGTGAAGCGATTAAAATGTTCCGTAAGAGTCCTTACTTACAATCACTGCCGTTGCTTTCCTTCGATCCCGACACGCTCGCGACCTATGCATTGCGTAAAGGTAGTCATGATTTTCAACTTGGCACCGCCGAGGTGGCATCATTGGCTTTAGGAGCGATTGGCGAAGCGGCTAATGGCAAAGCCTTAAGTACTTGGTTTGATTTGTTTGTTGAATCTTCCTTACTTGGCCGCAATCGCCGTTGCCGTGAGGACCTTCTGCCAATTACAGATTTTACCGATGCTTTTGAACTTGCCTTTGAACAAGCAAGTCGTAGTAAGAGTTAATCGATGTTGGATTTAATCTATTTTGAAAAAGGCTAGTTAACTATCTTCTTAAATAATAAATCCCCTACAGTGAGGGGATTTTTTATGTGTAGCAATTAACTTATAGGAACTTCATATTAAGAAGATACCTCGCACAAGCATAATTGTTTATACCGCGACTTCTTTACCATCTAACTTACGGATAACGACCGTAGCGGCGCGAGGGCGTAATGTCGTGCCCGCAGGCGTTTTTTCAGCGGCATTGGACGAATAAGGCCAATTACCGGGATGCTGAATGTTAGCAAAAACAGATGTGTAATCAGGGCTAATAGCAAAACCCGTAACCTCACAGTCGTTTGGTCCAACGAAGAAACGCTTTAATTCCATTTGGTTATCAGCCGTTACGCCGAGCTGTTTCTCTTGGCCATCAACAAGCGTTGAAGGCACTATTGCTAGCATCTGATCGTTGGTTTCTTCTGCGACCTCCTTGGCTCCATTGTCGGTTTGAACCCACAAAATACCGCGTTGATCGAAGGCCAAACCGTCTGGGCTGGCAAATTGGTTAAGATCCGTTAAGCCTGATAAGTTTGTCTCTGCGTTACCATCACTTGGTGATCCGAATACGAAGATATCCCATGTAAATTCAGTATCTTTGTCACTTTCATCCCAACGAATAATATGGCCAAAGTGGTTTTTCAATCTTGGGTTCGCTGGATTGGTTTCAGTTCGTTTTGAGTTGTTGGTCAGGGTCAAATAAATTGAACCAGTGAAAGGATCGACAGCACACCATTCAGGGCGATCCATAGGTGTTGCACCAACAAGATCCGCTGCGCCTGCTGTGTTCAAAATAATCTCGGCTAAGCTAGCGAAAGTATTGCCTAGGGTTTTTCCGTCCGTAGTCTGGCTATCTAAGGTTAAAGGCAACCAAACACCACCACCATTTGCATTAAACTTAGCTGCATATAAAGTACCTTCATTCATATACTTATCGCCAGTTTGTATGCGATTGCTGCTGTCAGCATCTTTTGCATCCCACGCCGCGGCCGAGACAAATTTATATAAGTATTCGAATTGTGAATCGTGACCAGAATAGAATACTACTGGCTTACCTTCGGTTAGCTTGCCAAAGGTACATCCCTCATGGCGGAAACGACCAAGCGCGGTACGTTTTACTGCGCGCGATGTTGGATTGAAAGGGTCAATTTCAACAATATAACCGTGACCATTCGCTTCATTACGATAGTCATCTTGAGCACTTGCGCCTTTTGGCGTGACATCAAAACGCGCGAACTCATCGAGACGTTCTTCATCATGACCTGCAAGATCATCCCAGCCATAACGTGTGCTGGTTTTGCTGATCCCAATGCGATTTTGCTCGGCAGTTAACGTACCACGGTTTGCGAAGTAGCCTGGCCAGTTTTCTTCACAGGTTAAATAAGTGCCCCAAGGCGTGTAACCATTGCCGCAGTTATTTAATGTACCGCGAGCCTGACTACCGTCGGGAGAGTAGCGGGTTTCGAGTAGAGAAGAGTAGGCGAGAGGACCGCTAATATCCATTACAGTCGCACCTGTGAATCGGCGGTTATGGTTATCATTGCTAACCACTTCCCATTGATTATTAACCAGTTTTATACGTACAACCGATACGCCATGGGCGTTGATTTCTTTACGTACCTCATCGATAATCGTGCGCAAACCTGAAGTAGGATCAAAAGTTTGTCCTGCAGGGTGTAATGCAACTTCATCAATATATTCATGGTTAATGCAAAGTAAACCGTCATTACCCGTATCATTTAATGGAAAGAAATGCATGCCATCGTGGTGCATACCGACTGAGTTCGCTTGGTCATCGGCAGTGTTACTACCATCGCTTTTCCATGGTGCTGCTTTTGCATTTAATGGCGTGCCCCATGGTGCAAGTACCTGCGCTGTATAGCCTTCTGGCACAACGACGGCATCTAAACGAGAACCCGCAACTGACGTAAAGTTTAGCTTGGCGGTACTTTTTGTCGGTGGCAAAGGTGTCACTGGATCAACAGGTTTTGTAACGGGTGTGTCATCTGATCCGCAAGCAGTTAAGCCTACACTGGCAAAAGCTGTCATAGCACTGAGGCCTAAACCACTTTTTACGAAGTTACGGCGAGATAAATGTTTATCCAACACTTGGTTAAATGGCTCGTTATTACTTTTATTATAAAGTGTAGGATCAAAGGTGGCCTTACTCATATATTACTCCGGCTAGTACGATGGATTAAATTTCGTGACTAAGGCTAAAGTATCAATATGACAATAAAGATGATTTTATATTACAATAATACTGCAGTGAGCAATAAACCCGATATGCTATAAAGATGTTAACCAGCAGTTTGCTATGGTCTAAGCTGCTGAGGTCAAAGTACCTCGATTAGGATTTTTATTCTGCTATGATGTCAAATCTTGTGTCACAGATAAAAATATATAATGTGAAGTTATTGCTTTAATTATTTTTCAAATTAAAAATTGGAAATAATTTTAATATAATTACTGAATATCATTTTTTTTCATAAACATGATAGATTTATATTTAACGTTAAAATTGCTATTTTATTTTAGGTAAAAGACTAACTGATTCTTATCGAGTCATGATCTAGTTTAGTCTTTTGGGTTTTAGTCTCTTGGTTTTAAATAATGGCGAAGTGAGCGCGGATCGGTATGGCCAGTTCTGGCCATAATGTATAAATGATCTTTATCATTTTCATGGAGTTGAGTGACACAACCACTACGCAGACTGTGGGCACCATAAAATTTTGCAGGTAGGCCCGCTTTTGTGCAATATTTTTTAATGATGCGATAAATATCATCTCCCGTGAGAAAACCACTATTTTTATGTAAACTTGAATTAGCTTCAGAGTGATGTTCTACTATTTGATAAGGGCGTAAATATTTCCCATCACGGGAAAGCGATCTAAATAAATGTCCATCCTCTATATTGGCTAGTGATAACCAATTTTTTACCGCGTTGAGTGCTGCAAAAGGTTCATGATCCGGCAGGTCTTTCCATTCTCGTTGGCCTTGCTGATTACTCTTCGAATAAGGTAGGCGAACTTTTAGCTTATTGCGTAAAAAACTGACATATTGAACTTTTATATCTGCAAGTTCAGAACGGCGAAACCCACCTTGTAATCCTAACTGAATAATGGCTTTGTCTCTTGCTCGGGTTAATGGCTGCACTTGTTCATCGATAGCTTGAATGAGCATTTCCACTTCATCATACATAATCGGTTGTTGATCATAATCACTCACATGGCGAGATTGATTTCTACTTAAACCGCGCATCACTCTGATCACCAGAGGGTGCTCGGTAGGTGAGTGGAATCCCGCTTGAATATGGTGGTAGCGAATCGCCGCGAGTCGAGTCGTTAATGTCTGTTTAGAAAGTTGTACTCCAGTACTCTCTTGGATCAATTCTTTCTGATAACCAATAAATGAAATCACGCTACGGGGATCTGCGGGCAGAGCCTGCAGTTGGTGTTCGGCACAATAACGGCTAAATAGACTAAAGCTCGTATTATAAACACGGCGGGTGTTGGCTGAAATTTCATATTCAGTTTCTTCGGCAGCACTTAAATAATCACTTCGAACAGATTGTGGCAGGAAAGTCTCTTCAAAAAAACGTGGCTGTTCAGCACGGTTATTATTGTGATGATCTGATCCAGTCACTCTTTCATTCGTTACATTGGTGTTATTTTGAGCATTACTATTTGTCCGGATCATTTTAGACATGCCGTTGAAGTCACCTGATATCGAATTAAGAAGACGTAATTATACGCAAATCACACCTACATCTACCAGTGATAATCGTCATTATCACTGGTAGAGTGCTTATTTGTTCAAATAAACTTCTGTTATCGGAATAGGGCGCATTAAATAGCATTTAGTTGGTTTTTTTAGTTTAAAAAATAGCCAAGATAAACCTATTCTAACAATGGCGATTAATTAAGCGGATATAAAATTAAAGGCAATGATAGTATGAAATTCGTACTTTCTCTATGCAGTGGTTTCGAACTTAGTTAGTCACAGATGCATAATTTTAAAGAATGGTTTAACCATTTTATTGGCTTTCTTGAATGGAATGCCGCTAAACTAGGCTTGCGTGTTGGGTGAAATTTAAGCTAATAACGACAACCGCTTATCGGGTTCTTAGCCTGTTATGAGTTGAGCTATTTCTGCCAAAGGCAAAATGAAGCATAAGGGATCGATTCCCAGTCAATAAAATGGTTGAACCATATATTAATACTTATCGATTTGTACTAGCATGAGGTCCCATTTATTTCATCCGCATTAAACGCATGCTTAGCTAAAGAAACGTATTTATGGAACCGCAAGCCTGGATATATCAACAAGACAAACCAACAGCAGGGAGAAAATTATTATTGCTTGAGGAAGCAGAATTAATTTTTGCCTTACCCTTAATTTATCGCCTTATCAATCCTGAAGCTGTGGCATCTAAACCGGATTGGTTTTGTGACGCTGAGTTACAAACGGTTTTCTATACTAAGTTGGTGACACAACTAAATGAATTAGTCCGATTACGCAAAAAGGTACTGCGGATCGACAACGAGCTTACTAATGTAAACAAAATGCTCAATCAGTATTTTACTGATTTTGGCTGGCGTATGGTTCGCAAAGAATTATCTCAAATAAAAAAACGACAAAAAAAGTCTCATATTGAGCTGAGCAGGGATATTATTTTGAGGTTAAAACGTTATATGGCAACTCAAAAGTTAGACAGTTTTGACCAAGCCATTGATACCCTATTGTCAGAGCATAATGAAAATATTTCGCTTAATGTTTTACAGCATACTGATGAGGATGTTGTAGACGATATTGTTGATGAATAGAACAAAAAAACGCGGCTCTATGTTTTGAAGAATATGATTTTACAGTTGTTCTATTGCCTAAAATGGATTATCTAATAAGGGTAAGTTAGCCGTGACTTATCTGTGCAGACACGTAGAATTACTGTTAAGATCTTATGTTTACGACTAGATAACGTGGGGCATTAGAGATGAGTTTAAGTATTGCAAACGATAGGAAAATTGCGGTTTTATGCCGAATTGAACCTGGCTGTCTCGGACCTGATGGCGTAGATCATATTGAGGCTTTTTGTGCTTTAGCCCAGAAAGCGATGCAACATTTTGACGTCGATGTCGGCACTTGGGTGTTGATCCCAAGATATGATAAAACCTTAGAAGAGATGCAATATAGTCTTGCAAATAAGCTGCTTTCGCGTGAGCAGGCAACTAAATATTTAGTCTCTATAGGGCGTGACATTGATGGTTTTGAAGAAAGATTTCAGGACAAACTGACGTCGCTGATCAATCTATATCTTGCTAGAAAACCTTAAATGCTCAATTTATCGGAGATGTATTTTTTGCTGAGATTCATCTGATGTCTTGTTTTTTCATAGAAGATATCGGATCGAATTTTTACAAATCGGTTTTATTTTCATATTTAATTGCTGACTAAAAAATTAAATTAATTATATATTAATCATCGTGTTGCAATGAAATCTGCACCTATAATTACGCTCCTGATAAGCAGTTAAGTTGGCTTGAAAACTCAGTTGTTGCTAATTAACTCCGTAAAGTACGTCAAAATTTGCTAGACTAGTCGACTCACTTAATGCTGAATCTTTTTCTTGCGGTATGCCCGAATTTTGTGGGTGGTAAGGATAAGTGTAAAGGACGGTTGATGTTAAATCCCATTCCGGAAACCAATCCATACGTTAGTTTATTGCAGCAGGATTTCGATTTTTCTGAATTTCGCCCAGGCCAAGCACAAACGATAACACAACTTTTAGCAGGGAAGTCGAGTTTAGCGATTTTCCCGACGGGTTCTGGTAAATCCCTTTGTTATCAATTTACAGCATTGCAGTTACCCCATTTGAGTTTAGTGATTTCGCCTTTACTCGCCTTGATGAAAGATCAGCTGGAATTTTTACAATCTAAGGGAATTCATGCGGCCAGCATAGATTCAACCTTAAGCGCCGAGCAGAGTCAGCAAGTGATGACAGATGCGCGCTCTGGCAAACTGAAAATTTTAATGGTGTCGGTGGAACGTTTCAAAAATGAACGCTTTAGGCAGTTTATTCAATCGGTTCCGTTGTCTATGCTGGTCGTAGATGAGGCACATTGTATTTCAGAATGGGGTCACAATTTTCGGCCTGATTATCTTAAATTACCTGATTATCGGCGCGAGCTTGAGATCCCGCTGGTATTGTTACTAACGGCCACTGCGACACGTAAAGTGAAACTGGATATGGCCAAGCGCTTCGATATCGCGCCCGAACACATAGTACAAACAGGATTTTATCGACCCAATTTAGATTTGACTGTTCTGCCCGTGTCGACTCAAGAGAAAAATGCCTTACTGGTTAACCAGATAACATCATTCTCAGGTGCTGGTATTGTGTATGTGACGTTACAGCAAACCGCCGAAATAGTCGCACGACTCTTGAGCCAACAAGGCATAGTCGCCAGTGCCTATCATGCTGGATTTGAAGATGAAAAACGTCAACAAATTCAAAATGATTTTATGCAGGATAAGCTGCAAGTGGTGGTTGCTACCATCGCCTTTGGTATGGGAATAGATAAGAGCAATATCCGTTTTGTGATCCACTATGATTTGCCTAAATCCATTGAAAACTACAGTCAAGAAATCGGCAGAGCAGGGCGTGATGGTGCCTTATCCCATTGTGTGACTTTAGCCAATCTTGACGGACTCAATACCGTTGAAAATTTTGTGTATGGCGATACGCCTGAGCGAGAAGGTATAGCGCAAGTCATTGAAGCTATTCGACTTGAACAAGATTCTGGTCAGTGGGAATGTCAGCTTAATGGCGTGTCGACGGCGAGTAATATTCGCCAGTTGCCGTTAAAAACGTTACTTGTACAGCTAGAGATTCTAGGTGTGGTTAAGCCGTTATTTGCTTACCACACCGATGTTAATTACAAATTTTTAGTGGATAAACATGTCATTCTGAGCCGCTTTAATCCAGAGCGGCAGGCGTTTTTGACGCAAATTTTTAATCATACGCAGATGAAGAAAATATGGGGCGCGTTAGATTTTGATGCCTTGTACAGTGCGACGGGCCATGAACGCAGCCGCGTGTTAGCCGCGCTGGAATATTTAGCTGAACATCATTTCATTGAATTAGAAACTAAACGAATTACTGATGTGTATCGGGTGGATGTTGCCGCATTAGCGCGTCCGGAACTCATCGATGAGCTGTACCATTATTTTATCGATAAAGAGCAGAAAGAAATTGCGCGAATCGCGCAGTTAGTCCGCTTTTTTGAACTTGAGACGTGCTTAAGCCACAATTTATCCCGTTATTTTAATGATAATGAGACGCCAGCGGTCTGCGGTCATTGCAGTGTTTGCCGCGGCAATCTTGCTAAGTTGCGCTATTCGACGGAACCAACTTGGCCGACAGATCAGCAGATATTGGCTGATTTGCGTGAGTTGAAACATCATTTAACGGCTAAAGGCATTGAGATTTTGTCACTCGATACCTATTGTCGTTGCCTCGCTGGCATGTCGGTTCCTTTGGTGAGTCGTTTTCAAGTGCGTAAGTTAAGTGGCTTCGGCCGCTGTGAAAAATTGAGATATGCTGAAATTAAACAGAAAGTTGAGTCACTGTTGTCGCAACTAGATGATAAAAGAGTTGAACATGAATAAGGCCGTAAAAAAGATGTTAGCCACCCATGAACATTTGGTTCACTCTGAAGGTGTGACTGTGGTTTCGCATATGCAAAGGGAAAAAGCGGAGTGGATACAACATACTGTTATGATTGAAGATTGTGACGTGCCGTTTAAATTTAGACGGGTCAAAAAGTATCGTAATCTGCAAGGACAAAAGATCAATGTCATCTATTACCCAGAGACAGAAACTGTGGCAGGTTTTGAAATAGAAATTATGCAAGTCGTTAGAATTAAACGATTCTAGTTAATGCGCTTCGAGTCTTTGCTTTTATCAATCAGCAAAGACTCGAAGCGCATTTGATTGATGACGCAAGAGTTAAATTCGGCTATTTACTTGGAATATTGATAGGTTGAATCTACTTTCCAAGTTCTGAAACGCAGTTCAGCGCCTTCTGGTAGATAAAACACCTTAGGCAAGCGACTGTCGTAGCGCATTTTTAGCTCAGCTGGAATACGTACAAAAGCTTCTTTCTTCGCCAATTCGAAACAGGCCATCATAGTGCTTGGGCCTTCAGCGATTTCATCCACTTGATAGTAGTTATAACCCCAACCTTGTACTGTCAGTTCCTTCAACTCCCCGTTTAATCCATGCTTATTGCAATCAACCATTTGAGTCTGACCAATTTGGATTTCGACCATGTAGTCATCTTCGTTTTCTAATTTAGGTAAACTCAAAATGTGCTGCACCATACCTGCTGCCGGAGCAGGGAACATCTTAGTGGCTTCCTGCGCGCTGTAATCTTTTGGATCGAAACGTTGAATACTGATCATAGGCGCATTTAACCCTGTTGGATGTGGTGGGCTCACCGCCACGGCATTGAATGACAATAGTGCAAATGCAAGGGGAACAGCGCTAACGCTAAATAAGGTCTTCAATTTCATTTTATTTCTCCTAATCGAACTGAATTGATGTCGATAAATTTGTCTGTGTTCTGCTCCCTATAAACGCAGCAGAGGTAAAAAAGGGTTAAATTATTCAATAAAAAATCGATTTTTTATTCAAATAATCTTTATCAATCTGAATAATAAGGGTTGATTACACTTTCCAATGACTTATTTTGTTAAGTTCGCAGCTATTTCAATTCTTTGCTGTGGCTGTTTTATGACTCATATCATGCGAAAAATATACGAAATAGCCTAGATAAAAACCTTAAAACTTGGATTTCAACTTGCACTGAAAAGCCACAGCTGTGTCTGTCTATAACTGCATAAGGCTATAATAAAGCCAATCTAACTCAGCTATGTGAGCTGTTTTTACTCATAAATCAAGCGCTAATCCATTAAACCTTGCCTGATATCCTTTGCCTAGTCTAGCTGCCTATCTTAATTCACATATCAGTGTCTCGACTGATGGCAGGAGGGCAGATGCATTATGGGGATTCAAATACACGTTTAAAAGTTTGAAAACAGTATATCTTGATAAATAGTTAATTTGATCTTCATATATTTTTATTTTCAAACTATAATTCAAGCGACGAGTTTTTCACCATTAATAGCGATAGAAATGGAACAGGGGCCATACAATGAAATCAATGACAGCCGAGCAAGCGACAGGGCATCAAGCTACTACGGGAAGCAGCCAAGGGCACTCACTCGCCCAGTGGCAGCACGCCCATGAGTTTTCCAGTCAGAACCGCGATGGCGAGAAGAACACTCGCTATGTACTGTATTTAACCGTGATCACTATGGTGGCTGAAATTGCTGCCGGAACCATTTACGGTTCTATGGCACTGCTCGCCGACGGTTGGCACATGGGAACCCATGCCGCGGCCTTTATGATCACGTTATTCGCCTATTCGTATGCCCGTAAACATGCTAACGATCCTGCATTTGCTTTCGGTACTGGCAAAGTGAGTGTGCTTGGCGGTTATACCAGCGCAATAGCGCTAGGACTTGTGGCACTGGTGATGTTAATTGAATCGGGAATGCGACTGATTAACCCTGAGCAAATCCATTTTAACGAAGCCATATTTGTGGCTGTCATAGGTTTGAGCGTTAATGTGCTGAGTGTATTTTTACTCAAAGATCACCATACCCACGACCATGGGCACACTCATGGTCATAGTCACGATCATGGACATCAAGATGATCATGAAGACGAGCATGCTCATCACAGCTGCGAAGCACACTCCTCTCATGACGATCACGTCCATACGGCTCATTCACATGGTGCGGGTCCACATACACATGATGACTCACATGTACACGATGAAAGTCATCAAGATCATAGCCATTGCCATCATAAACAGGAGCACCATGCTGCTGAGCATGAGAGTCAGAAGGCACACGGTGGTCATGATCACAACCTACGCGCCGCCTATTTTCACGTATTAGCCGATGCGTTAACGTCAGTGCTCGCCATTGCGGCCTTGTTGTTTGGTAAATACATGGGACTGACTTGGCTCGATCCGGTTATGGGTATAGTGGGTGCTGTGATTATTAGCCGTTGGTCATGGGGACTCATTCAGCAAACAAGTCCTATCTTACTTGACGGTGGTGTTAAAGCGTCATTGCAGCGTAAGGTCGTGGAAACTCTTGAGGCCGTACCGGATCATCAAGTGGCCGATTTACATCTTTGGCGAGTGAGTGCCGATCACCATGCTATTATGGTGTCTATCGTGTCCCATTCACCGAAAGATGTCAGTTATTTTAATCAGTTACTGTCACAATTTCCTGAATTGGCTCATATCACTATTGAACTCCATACTTGTCGTCAGCGCGAGTGTATGGTTAAGGAAGCCTAAATGACTGTTGAACATCATCATTCATCAAACCTGAATTCAACGACTGCTCATTCAACGGCCGCACATTCAACAGATCATGCATTAAATCATGTGATTATTGAATTTTATGAAAAGCTGTCGTCTTGGGAACACGCCATTGTACGTGACAAAGGTTTTAGCCTATCGCAGGTGCACACCATTGAGTTACTTGGCGTGCACGGCGCTATGAGGATGAAAGAACTGGCGGATAAAATTGGTGTCACAACGGGCACACTAACGGTTCAAATCGATAAAATGGTAGAAGCTGAGTGGGTTGTACGTCGTCCCCATGAAACCGATCGTCGTTCGATTCTGGTGGAGTTAACCGAAAAAGGCCAAACTTTGTTCCTCGAACATGATGCATTACATCTACAACTCACCACAGATCTCACCGCTAAAATGAGCAGTGAGGAACGAATCGTACTGCTCAATTTGTTGTCTCGTATGAATAACGAGTTTTAATTTACCCTATTTCATCCACTAAAAAGCGTCCCTCGTGGACGCTTTTTTATAGCATGACATTTTTAAAAACGCGATTCATTCTAGATTAATCATCTGCTATTACAGTACCTTACCTTTTGTTACATTCTTGTTGGATTAATAGTTGAACTGGATATTAATTAAGGTAATGTAAGGGCAGATCTCAAGATGGACTTTGTTTAAAAGGAATAGAATGAATAATAAATTACTGCCTTGGTGCATTGCAGGAGTGCTCGGTATGAGCGGTCAACTTCACGCAGAAGAAGATAAATACATTTGGTTAGAAGATGTTGAAGGCGCAAAGCCGATGGAATGGGTGAAAACCCAAAATGCTGCATCTGCCGCCGAAATTAAAGCGTTTAAAGGTTTTGATAGCTTAGTGGCGAACAGTCTCGCCATCCTGAACGATAAAGAACGCATTCCCTACGCGACCCACATTGGCGACAAGTTATACAACTTTTGGAAGGATGACACCCATGTGCGCGGTATTTACCGCCGTACTACCATGGAAGAATATGCTAAACCCGATCCCAAATGGGAAACCGTGCTTGATATCGATGCCTTAGGTAAAGCCGAAGCCGTCAATTGGGTATTTAAGGATATTAGCTGTCAATATCCCGAAAATGAGCGCTGTTTTGTCTCACTTTCCCGCGGCGGTGCCGATGCGGTGGAAGTGCGAGAATTTAATTTAAATACTAAATCCTTTGTTGCCACCAAAGATAAGCCATTCTTTTTGAAAGAAGCCAAATCAAGTCTGAGCTGGATAGATAAAGACCACGCCTTTGTCGGTACTGATTTTGGTGATGGTCAAAGCATGACTGACTCAGGTTATCCACGGGAGGTGAAACTCTGGCAACGTGGTACAGCACTCGAGCAAGCGAAACCGATTTTCACTGGTGACAAAACCTCAGTCGCAGTATCAGGCTGGGTTTTATTCGATGATAAAACGCCGCTGAGTTTAGTCACCGAGGCACATACTTTTTATACCGCCAGCCAATATGTCTATCAAGATGGCAAACTCATAGGGTTGCCATTACCTCAAGATGCTGAGATTAAAGGTTATTTTAAAGATAAGTTATTTATTGAGTTAAAGAGCGATTTAACCAATAAAGACGGTAATTTTAAGCAAGGCGCGGTCGTATATGCCGATGTGGCGGATCTTATCGCCCAAAAAGCCAAATTCAGTTTATTTGTGAGCCCGACTCAGACCGCATCGATAGCGCAGCTTAGTTTTAGTAAGAGTGCGATTTTCGTGAATTGGCTCGATAACGTGAAAAGCAAATTAGTACGGTATGAGCAAGACGAAAAGGGCGCTTGGCAAAGCACCCAAGTCCCATTCGAAGCGAATGGCGCCCTGACGGTAATGGACGTTGAGCAAGACAGTGATGATTTTTTCGTGAATTACACCAGTTTTCTTGAGCCTTCAAGCCTCTATACGGTTAATGCAAAAACCTTAAATCCGAAGAAAATTAAAGGTATGCCGCAACAGTTTGCTGCGGATAAGTTTAAAACTGAGCAATACTTTGCGACGTCTAAAGATGGCACTAAAGTACCGTATTTTGTGGTGATGGCTAAGGATCTTAAGTTAGATGGCACTAATCCTACGCTACTTTATGGCTATGGTGGGTTTGAAGTCTCACTGCGTCCATCCTATTCGGCCACCATTGGTAAGAATTGGTTAGAGCAGGGCGGCGTATATGTGTTATCTAACATTCGTGGCGGTGGCGAATATGGCCCAGCTTGGCATCAAGCGGCGTTAAAGCAAAATCGACATAAAGCCTATGAGGATTTCGAGGCAATAGCGGAAGATTTGATTGCCCGTAAAATTACATCAAGTAAACATTTAGGCATCCAAGGTGGCAGTAACGGTGGCCTGTTAATGGGAGCGGCATTTACCCGCAGACCGGATCTGTACAACGCTGTCGTGTGCCAAGTGCCTTTACTTGACATGTTTAGATTCAATAAGTTACTCGCCGGTGCCAGCTGGATGGGGGAATACGGTAATCCGGATATTCCTGAGGAATGGGCTTACATTAAAACTTACTCTCCGTACCATAATCTGCATAAAGACGTGCATTATCCAAAGGTCTTTTTCACCACATCGACCCGTGATGATAGGGTTCACCCAGGTCACGCCCGTAAGATGGTTGCTAAGATGAAAGACATGGGAATTGATGTTTTGTACTACGAAAATATTGAAGGTGGCCACGCCGGCGCTGCAGATAATAATCAAGCCGCGGAACTTAATTCAATGGCGTTTGCCTACTTATTACAGCAATTAAGATAATTACCGCTGGGTTAGCATGAATTGTTAACTCTTCACTGGTAAAACCGAGCAAGACCCTAATAGGTTGGGGAGCAGAAAACGGTCGAACTTATTGAGGTTCGGCCGTTTTTTTAAGTTTATTATTTAATGTTAACAATACCCACAGATAATTTGAGCCATTGCCGAGAGCTTGCTACTATTGCGAAAAAATTTCACTGTCAAAGGCTAAGACTACCTTAAGAATACTAAGTTATTCTCGACAAACAACTAATTTGAGTGAGAGCTATCAGTGTTAGCAAGATTTAAGACTCTATCGGTGAATCGATTCACTTTTATCACAGCGTTATTTTACGTCTGTATTTTCAATATCCCATTGTTTGGCATCATTAAGAAAGGCATTGAAAAACAACCTGATGTCGATCCTATCTTCATCGCTACAGTGCCGTTGTTTTTAACCTTTGCACTCAGTTTTGTATTTTCCTTATTTACGGTGAAGTATCTCGTTAAACCGTTTTTCATCTTACTCACCTTGTTATCATCGAGTGTGTTCTTCGCTGCCTACCAATACAATGTCGTCTTCGATTACGGCATGATAGAAAACACTTTTCAAACCAATCATGCCGAAGCGTTCATGTATGTGAATTTCGCTTCAATAATGAATATGTTACTGACGGGAATTTTACCCGCGTACCTTATCTATAAAGCGGATATTCAGTACAAGCCTTTCCTAAAAGAACTACTGCATAAAGTGCTTTTTATGCTGGCGATGTTGGCAGGACTGGGCATTATTGCTTTCTTCTATTTTCAAGATTATGCGGCCTTTGGCCGTAACAACGACGAGCTAAAACGTTACATCGTGCCGACGTATTTTATCGGTGCTGTGTCTAAGTACATCAATGTGCAGTATTTGCAAACGCCAATGGAATATCAGCAACTTGGCCTCGATGCAAAAAATGTCAGTGCCAACTCAAATGGTAAACCGAATTTATTAGTCCTAGTCGTGGGGGAAACCGCGCGTTCAATGAGTTATCAGTATTATGGCTACGACAAGCCAACCAACGCCCATACCCAAGACCAAGGATTAATAGTCTTTAAAGATACCCATTCATGTGGCACGGCAACGGCGGTATCTTTGCCTTGCATGTTTTCTCGCATGGGACGGGAAGATTACGATTCACGCCGTGCCTATGCTCAAGACACCGCCGTTGATGTGTTGGATCATGGTGGTATTAAAGTGCAGTGGTTTGACAATGATTCTGGCTGTAAAGGGGTGTGTGACCAAGTTGAAAACATAACCATTGATTTGAACAGTGATCCTCAGTTGTGCACTGGCCAATATTGTTTCGATCAAGTGTTACTGAACAAATTAGATGAAGCCTTAGCCAACGCAGAACGCAAAGATACTGTGATTGTATTGCATGTTATTGGTAGTCATGGCCCGACTTATTTCTTACGTTATCCAGCAGAACACCGTAAGTTCACACCGGATTGTCAGCGCAGTGATATACAAAACTGCAGTGAAGATGAGCTGATGAATACCTATGACAATAGTATTTTGTACACTGACTATATTATTAGCGAAGTGGTTAAAAAGTTAGAAAACCAACAAGATAAATTTGATCCAGCCATGTTGTATCTGAGCGATCATGGCGAGTCTTTAGGCGAAAAAGGCATGTATTTACATGGCGCGCCTTACAGTATCGCACCGATTGAGCAGACGAGCATTCCTATGCTTGCTTGGGTGTCAAAAGATTTTAGCAGAGATAATCAATTGGATATGGATTGTTTGGCTGAGCATGCGGCGAAAGGTGGTTTCTCCCATGACAATTTATTCGATAGTCTATTGGGACTAATGAATATCAAAACTGAGGTATATCAGCCTGAATTAGATATCTTTGCTCGCTGCCGCGGTTAATTGTGGACTTAATTGTCGCGAGGTTTAGCTCGTTCTAGTTGGTTCGGTACCGTGATGAGGAAGAGGATGGCAACATCCTCTTTTCTTTTGCTCCCTGTCATAATAATTGATTTCTCCCATATCCAAATCGAATTAGTTGAGTTAACTTAATGTATACAAAAACATAACAAATCTATGGTTCGCGATTTATGTCTTCTACTGCAGAAAATAAAGAACTTGATTCTGCCGCGCAAATTTTGCGTTTGGCCGTGCCGCAAATGTCTGCCCTCGATATTCCTGTTACTCCTGAAAATTACACTGTTTGGTATGAATATTTTGCAGGCACAAATCTCGATTTAAATCGCGCGATTGATGGTTTTTTGGCGAATTCTGTCTCTTTTACCAAGGAAGTTAATACCAGTCTTTATAAAACCTTTATCCAAGAACAGTCACCAGAAGTGATTGAAAATGTTCAGATTGAAACACAAATCTTGATCAATAGCCTGTTGAATAAAATCAGCCAGTTGAGTCAAGGAACCGCGGCATTTTCTGGCTCATTAGCCGAGTTTGGTTTGCGATTACAAACTAATCCCGATATCAATACCTTGAACGAGCTGGTTGATGGTGTGGTCGATGAGATGCAGATGCTACTTATCAACAACCGTGAGATGGAGCAAAGTCTGTGTACCATGGGTCAAGAAGTGCAAAATCTTAAATCTGAAATGGAAAATCTTAGCCTCGCGGCGATGACAGACCAATTAACGTCTCTGCATAATCGCCGCGCCTATGAATTGAGTATTCAGGATCAAATCTACCGTTCACAAGATCACCAGACCCGCTGTAGTCTCTTACTGATTGATATCGATAATTTTAAAGCCTTTAACGACACCTATGGTCATTTAACGGGTGATAAAGTATTGGCCTATGTCGCATTAGCCTTAAAGCAATGTGTGCGTGGGGATGACTTTGTTGCGCGTTATGGCGGCGAAGAATTTGTGGTGGTGCTACCTAACACCCATTTTCACGACGCATTGCAAGTGGCTGAAAATCTGCGTGAACGTATTTCTGAGCGGCGCTTAACGGTAGGGAAAGACAAAAAACTTTCCCTTGGCGCGATTACTGTCTCGATTGGGATGGCCTCATTGCAACAGGGGGATGATGCTGAAACGCTGTTTAGTCGCGCCGATAAAGCACTGTACCAAGCTAAGTCCGAAGGCCGTAACTGTGTTAGAGGCTGAGAATGTGGGTACGAGTGTCGATGTTTCAAGGCGTTAAGTATTAGCTCGGTCGCTATTTCATTAAATAATCATTTACTTAGGATAACAAAACGCCGCAATGATTTGCGGCGTTTTTGTTCGTCTGGGTAGGTGCTATTGATCACTGGGCGGTTTTAAATCCATGTGCATTTTGATCAAATGTTCCTCCATATCGAAGGTCACTTTAAAACCGAGACTTTTGGCAAGACTGGCCATATTGCGATTCTCAAACATGGTAAAGCCGGTGAGCACGGGCGTGTCGTTGGCCTGATAATATTTGATCAATTTTTCGAGTAACAATTTGCCTAACCCTATACCTTGATGATCGCCACGCACCGCCATGGCAAACTCGGCCTCGGTATTATCAGGGTCAATAGATGCACGCACGGCACCTAAAGTGATGTCATCGCCATCGGGTCCCTTAGCCGTGGCGATAAAGGCCATTTCACGGGCGTAATCGATTTGAGTTAATACCGCCATTTCTTCATGGGTCATTTTCGATCGCACCCCAAAATAACGTTTGTATCTGTCTTCATCGGATAACGAATTATCGAAGGCCAAATGTTTAGGTTCATCTTCGGGCAAAATCGGCCTTAGCATTACCTTAAGGCCATTTTTAAGCTCGGCGAATTCTTCTAATTCCTTCGGATAGGGCATGATGGCCATCCGCGATGAACTGTCGGCATTGGCATCATGCAAACGGATATTCACATCGAGCAGAGTGATGTTTTCACCCGCGGCCAGTACTGGGTTTAAATCTAACGAGGCGATTTCAGGGCAATCGATAATAATATGGGATATTTGCGTTAACATAACGCACAGGGCATTCATGTCTAGACCCAGTGGTAAATGTCTGTCCTTTAACTTATGGGTCTTTAACGCTTGGATCACCATATAACGCGCCAGTGCCATATTCAGGGGTGGCAGGGCAACGGCAGCATCATTGGTGGGGTCCCATTCTGAGCCACCTTCGCCAAGGCAAATCGCCGGACCAAAGACGGGATCGCTTATCACGGCCACGCGGATTTCCTGTGCGCCAGCGGTCAACGCCATTTTCTGCACTATCATGCCTTCAATGATCGCTTCGGGATTGGCTTGATGCACCCTCTGGGTAATCGCATTCGCGGCGTGGCGGATATCTTCAGCCGAGGTTAAATTGAGCATCACTCCGTGCACATCGGACTTATGCAAGATGTTAGGGGATTGCACTTTTAACGCTAAGGGATAGCCCGCTTCATTCGCAATGGCCACCGCTTCATCGGCATCTTTCACAAACCAAGTGTCTATGGTGTTAAGTCCATAAGCACGCAAAATAGGGCTGGCCTCATGGGTTTCCAGTACCGATTTTCCTTTAGCTTGAGCCGCTTGCAGTAATTTGCGCGCCGTGAGGCTATCTGTCGGAATATTATCGGGGATCGATTGCGGCACTTCTTGCAGCAGTTTTTGGTTACGACGGTATTCAACCATGTGCATAAAGGCACCCACAGCACCTTCGGGTGTACGGTAGGTAGATATACCGCCCTTAGTGAAGCGTTTTCGTGCCTGATAAGCCGAGTCTTCACCGCTCCAGTTCGTCAAAATATTGAGACGATTCTTTTTGGGATGCGCGTGGATCACACTCACCAAAGTATCAGCAATCTCAACACTTTCACCGAGTGCTGAAGGGGAGTGCAAGACCAAAATAGCGTCAAGTTCATTGGAATCCATCAAGATAGTCAAGGCTTTAGCATATCGTGACGCGTTCGCATCACCAATAATATCGATGGGATTTTGCCTTGACCAAGTATTCGGTAACACAGCTTCTAATTTTGCTATGGTATCTTCTGATAACTCCGCCAGTTTACCGCCGCGCATAATGAGTTCATCCACAGCTAATACGGCAGGACCGCCACCATTACTGATAATCCCTAAGCGCTCACCTTGCAGCGGATTGGAATGCGCTAAACTTTCAACCGCGGCAAACAGTTCAATTAAATCGTTAACCCGCAACATACCTGCACGGCGAAACGCCGCTTCATACACTGCATCGTTACCGCCAACACCGCCCGTATGCAATTTTGCGGCGCGGGCACCTTCGGCGCTGCGGCCCGATTTAATCACTAGAATTGGCTTATTGCGTGAAGCGGCTCGAGCAGCCGAGAGGAAATGGCGCTTCTCATTCACCGAGTCGATATAAAGCATGATGGCGCTGGTGCGGCTATCGCGGCCAAGGTAATCGAGCAGTTCGTCAAAGTTAATGTCGGTGGCATCACCGAGGGAGATAAAGGAGGAAAAGCCAATACCTTTGTTATTAGCCCAATCGAGTACCGTTGTACAAATAGCTGCCGATTGAGACACAAAGGCTATTTTGCCCGGTAGGGCGCTGGCGTGGGCTAAGCTGGCGTTTAATCCCAATGGGGGTAATAGCATTCCTAAGCTATTTGGCCCCAGAATGCGCATCCCGTAACGCTTAGCATTTTGCATGGCAAGGTCGAGCAGGCTCACGCCATCTTCGTTAGATTCCTGTGCCATTCCCGCTGCCATAATAATGGCCACCTTACAGCCAAATTGCGCAAGGGTTTCAACGATGGCGGGCACACGGCAAGCGCGGGTACAAATAACCGCTAAATCGGGTTTGATGGGTAAGGCTTCAATATTGGGATAGGCGAGCACGCCCATCACTGCCCGATACTTAGGGGTGACTGGCATGATAGGCCCCGAAAAACCACTCGATAGTAGGTTTTTCATCAGCACATTACCCGCGCGTTTTTCGGTATTCGAAGCGCCGATAATGGCAACGGAAGTCGGTTTAAATAAGGAGTTTAATGTACGTTGACTCATAAGCGATCCCATCCCAATTCATGACGCTTCCAGTGTAACCTAGGGTATGAGGACTGCACAGTTAAGTTTCGGGTTCCATTAAGACAAGTTTATTAGCAAATCATGAATTTACGGCAATTTACTGAGAATTAGCGCTCAATGCTGGGGATTTCTATCGCGATAACTGCATTTTCCGCATTGCGACACGTAACAATGTGAATAATTTCACTTTCGTGTTTGAAAATCACCCAATATGAAACTACTTTTTAATCACTGTACAATTATTGTGAAATAGATATGACATACAAGGATGGGGTCGTTGCAGTGAGTGCGGCAGGCATTGGATATCTGCTTAGCTTAATGACATTCTGGGCTATGGGGCCGATTATTTCCGTGTTGATTATGTTGCTGTGGCAATTTTATCAGCACAAGCAAATGCAATCAGTTCAACAGCATGATGATAAGTCCTTCAACAACCAACTTGCCGCGGATTGGCAAGCCCATATCAATCTGTATCAAGAGTCAATCACGACACTTAACGGCTGCGAGGCTAACATTGATAGTGTGCTAGCGGTGCAAGGTGACGCAGTCAATTTGCTCGGTGAGTCATTCGATGGTTTAGGGCGGTTAATGACGGAGCAGACAGGATTTATTTCAGATCTCGTTAAGAGCACTGATGATGCTGAGTTATTCCATTCAGATCAAATGAAGCAATTTGCCAACAATACCTCAATGACGTTAGAGCGCTTTATTCAATCCACCATAGAAATGTCGGCATCAACTATGGAGTTGTTGGAAAAAGTGAATCTCATCTACGAGTCTATGCCTCAAGCAATGAAAGCCTTGCAAGACATAGATCAAATCTCGTCCCAGACTAATTTGCTCGCTTTAAATGCGGCAATTGAAGCGGCGCGGGCGGGTGATGCGGGTAGAGGCTTTGCCGTTGTGGCAGATGAAGTGCGCGCTTTATCCACTCGTAGCGCAGGTTTTAGTGAAAGCATACAAAAACAGCTTAAATCAATTCAAATTCAGATTGAGCAATTAACCGTACACGTGAGTAAAGTCGCCGCCCAAGATATGACTTATATTATTGATGCCAAAAAGGATATAGATACTGCACTAAGGCAGATTATCGTTAAAGCAGAGAAGGATTCTCAAGTGATTGAACGTATCGATTCATCGGCACATGAACTAGAACAAGCCATCTCGGATACTATTCGGGGATTGCAGTTCAGTGATATTACTTCCCAAAGCCTGATTTACACAAATCAGTCCCTAAACCATTTAAAAGAATCGCTCAATCGTGTCACCACTATGTCACAACAGGAGTTTGGCATTAAGGGGGATGACATCACAATACAAATGAGTCGCCGACGTCAGGAGACTCATAATCCCGTTTCAAGGGATCAAATTACCTGTGGTGAAATTGAACTCTTTTAATTAGGGATAACAAAATGTCAAATATTAAAGTTATTTCATTGCCAGAGCGCTTTGACTTTTATTACCACAAGAAATTCACCAGTGATTATCAAGATATTTTAACGCTTCCAGAGGTTAACCATATTATTTTAGATTTTAGTCGAGTGCTTTACCTCGATAGTTCTGCTTTAGGCATGATGGTACTGCTGCATCGTAAGGCGCTGGAGTTACATATTTCTACGTCTGTAAAAGGTGCACATGGTCAGGCGAATGAAATCCTTAGTATTGCCAATATGCAGAAAATCTACATCATAGAGTAACACTCATTATGGTATCGCTTACTCAGCCGGAACATTTTATTTTAGTTATCGATGATGACGCTATTGCGAGTCAAAGGATCAGTGATTTTATTCATAGCAAAGGGTACAACGTCATTGTTTGTAGTGATCTAGAAGAAGGTTTATTTGAAATAACGCAAAATACGGTTGATTTAATTTTGATTAACTATTGGTTAAAGGATGGTACCGCACTGGCGTTACTGGACAAGTTAAATAAGGATAAAAAAGAAACACCTGTTATAGTCATGAGCGAGACAAAAGAAAATCAATCCGTGTTAGCCTGTTTTAGAATGGGGGTTTTGGATTTTGTTGTTAAACCGATAAATGTTGAAATATTTTGGTATAAGGTTGAATGTTTACTTACCCGGGTGCAACTTCAGCATAAAGTAGAGCATCAAAGAATTGAACTTGAAAAAATGCTTTATGAAAAGGCCAGAGAAGAACACATGGCCCGGCATTTATTTGAGCACTTAGTCAATATTGATAATACTGACTTTGATTTTGTACATACTTACTGCCAAGCCAGTGCTAATTTTAGCGGTGATATTATCCTCAATGGCATAGCGCCTAATGGCAATTTCTTCTTAATTCTCGCCGATTCAACGGGTCATGGCCTGAGTGCCGCCATGCCCATCATGCGTGTTGCCAGTACATTTAGGGCCATGGTTTCAAAGGGATTTTCTTTAGTTACTTTTATTTATGAACTGAATGCTAAGCTCCACCGAGAAAACCCTGAAGACAGATTTGTTGCCTGTATTATTTTAGAAGCCGATTTTAATCGTAATAAATTACACATTTGGAATGGTGGTATGCCCCCCGTATATATTAAAACTGGTGGAGTTGACTGTTTAACAAACCACAATATTAAAGAAACTGACCATTCTCGTTCAGTCAGTAATCAATCCATCGATAAATTTAAATCGACAAATATGGCCCTTGGTATTTTACCTCCGCATAATTTTATAGCGGATATTGTTACGGTTGATTTACCATCCCATGGGCATGCTTGCCTTTTTAGTGATGGTTTAATAGAGCAATATACCCATGATGGCAATCCATTTGGCATTGATAAATTAAAAGATCTATTTATTCATTTGTCAGGTGGTCTAGTCAAATATTTAGAGAACAATATGCATGAGTACTGTTCTGCTGAAAATATTGCTGATGACATCACTATTTGTACCTTAGATTTTGAACGATTAAACACTTGGCATCAAGATCGTGATGTTAGTCGTATTAAAGCCATTATGGATGGTGAGTTCTGCTGGGATGTCAGTATTGCAGGGCCTATGTTACTCAGCGCTGATTATTTAAGTTCATTGAATCAGTTTCTCAGTATATTGGGATTTGCGACCAATTTCTGTCAACGGGTTTTTACTGTTGTCGCAGAGTTATTTAGCAACGCTATTGATCATGGTGTACTAAAATTAGATTCTCGACTAAAAAATGATCCAGAAGGCTTCGAACTGTACCATAGTATTAGGGACAGTTTTGCAGATAGGCTCACGGAAAATGATTGGGTAAAAGTGAGCATCATCTGGCGTTCATCGCAGGATGAATTACATATTAGCGTGGCTGACAGTGGCAAAGGCTTTGAGGGTGATGAAAATTTGATGGCGGACATTCCTCAGTTGTCTGGGCGCGGTCTATCGCTGGTGAAAACATTATCTAAGACATACGAATTAGTACCGCCAGGGAATATAACTAAAGTCATAATGGAATAGCGCATGAGTAAAAGAATATTAATTGTTGATGATTCCGCAGCGATTCGACAAATGGTCGAAGCGACCCTTAAATCAGCTAATTATCAAGTGGTACTGGCCAAAGATGGTCGAGAAGCCCTCGATATCTGTAATGGGCAGAGATTTGACTTCATTCTGACAGACCAAAACATGCCTCGAATGGATGGGCTGACCTTAATTAAATCCTTACGTGCTATGTCGGCATTTATGCGTACGCCGATCATTATGCTCACCACGGAAGCGGGCGATGATATGAAAGCCCAAGGGAAAGCCGCGGGTGCGACGGGATGGATGGTAAAACCCTTTGATCCTCAAAAGTTGTTGGCTATTACGGCTAAAGTGCTGGGTTAACTGCAACGGGGTGCGCTATGTCCATCAATATGGCCGAGTTCCATCAGGTCTTTTTTGAAGAAAGTCATGAACATCTTGAAAATATGGAACAATTGCTATTGGCATTGGACCTTGCTTCTCCCGATCCTGAAGAACTGAACACCATTTTCCGTGCTGCACATTCTATAAAAGGCGGCAGTGGTATTTTTGGTTTTACTGCATTAACCAGTGTCACCCATGTGATGGAAAACCTGCTGGATAAAACGCGTAAGGGTAACTTCCAATTAACGTCATCCATTATCGATTTACTACTGAGTACTGTGGACACTTTATCCCATATCTTGAGCTTGTACCGCGAAGAAGAGCAGATTGATTGGCAGGAGGTCGAATACAGTAAAAGCCAGTTGGTTGCAGCGTTAAATGGTGAGCCTTTTAGTTCATCAGTTGCGATACGTAATGGTACCGACGCCGCTAGCACTCCCATCATAAATGCAACACTGACCGCACCAGTGGAGGCAGAAGATCTGGGTTTTGGATTTTTTGAAGATGAAATGGCACGTGATATTGCCATCGAAGGTGAAGACTTTGGATTTTTTGATGAGGCTTATCAAGCGGAAGACATCAGCGCTGACAGTGTGGCAAATAATAAAGAGTGTATTGCTGAGCTGTGTGATGTGACAATTGACGATGATGAGTTAGGCTTTGGTTTTTTTGAAGCATTAACGCCAGAATCCTTCGCTAATGAAATCGAGTTATTAAGTTCAAAACCGCTAGTGCAGAAGGTTTATAAGCCAGCGACCACTCGAGCACATCAAGCCAAGGAAACTGGAAGTAGCCAATCCAAAAACACCTTATTTAAAGCCAAAGCGACTGAGTCCACCGCACCCATTTCAACCGTGCCTACGAGTCCTTCTGTGAAAGCAAGCTCGCCAGCAATACTGAGTTCAAACGCAACATCAAACTCATCTGTTGCCCCAAAGCCCAATACCGCAGAAGTGAAAACAGCGACTAAAAAATCAGCCGCGTCGGCTCAGGATGCCACCTTAAGGGTCGAAACCTCTAAGATAGATACTTTGGTTAATCTCGCGGGCGAGCTGGTGATCACTCAGTCCATGTTGACCCTCATTGGTAACGAGATGACGGGCGATTTAGGTGAGCGACTCAAGACCGCACTCAATGAATTGGAACGTAATACCCGTGAGATGCAAGAAGCTGTGATGTCGGTGCGTATGCTGCCGGTATCTTTTGTGTTTAACCGTTTCAACCGCTTGGTGAGGGATCTTTCTGAGCAACTGGGTAAAAACGTCAATCTCGTGATTGAAGGTGGCAACACAGAAATAGACAAGGGCATGATTGAAAAGCTCGTCGATCCGCTGACTCACTTAGTGCGCAATAGTTTAGATCACGGTATCGAAAAACCTGAAAAACGGCTCGCAGCGGGTAAATCCGAAGTAGGTGTGTTATCCCTTAAAGCCAGTCAAAGGGGCGGCAATATCGTTATCGCTGTGCACGATAACGGCGCAGGCTTAAATCGTGAACGCATTATTCAAAAGGCGCGGGAAAATGGTTTGCAAGTGGCTGATAACAGTAGCGACAAGCAAATTTGGCAATTGATTTTTGCCGCAGGATTTTCAACTGCGGAGGAAGTCACTGATGTGTCAGGCCGTGGTGTTGGTATGGATGTGGTGCGCCGTAATATTGAAGCCTTAGGCGGACGCATTGATATTGAGTCCACTGAGGGCCAAGGCTCAACCTTTGAAATCCAGTTGCCACTCACGCTCGCCATTGTCGATGGTATGACGGTTTCTGTGGGAAATCAGATCTACATTCTGCCCTTAGTGCACATCATAGAATCTATTCAGCCGCAAACGGAACAACTTAAATTTCTCGCCAAAGAAAGACTCTTAAAAGTACGTGAAGAGTACTTACCTCTGCTCAATCTTTATCAGCTGATGGAAATTGAGCCCAATGCCCGCTGCCCAGAAGAGGGCATAGTCGTATTGCTCGAAAGCAACCACAAGCGCTTTGGCCTGTGCGTTGATGCCTTAGTTGGCCAGCAGCAAGTGGTGATTAAAAGTCTTGAAAAACATTATCGTAGGATCCCCGGTGTTTCCGGCGCCACCATCATGGGCGATGGCAGCGTCGCGTTGATTCTCGATGTCGAATCACTCGCTCTGCACATTAAAAATTAAGGAAATAGCCATGGAGAGTCGATCAACTATGACCGCCAAAGTGGAATACAACGCCCATGATGAGGTGGAGTTTTTAAGCTTTATGTTAGGCGAAGAGCACTATGCCCTCGATATTATGTCCGTCAAAGAAATCCGCGGCTATGAGTCGGTCACTAAAATCGCCAACGCCCCTAGCTTTATAAAAGGCGTGATTAATCTACGCGGTGACATAGTGCCCATAGTGGATTTGCGGATGAAATTTGCTGTTGGAACAGCCACTTATAACGAGTTCACTATCGTTATTATGCTCAACGTGTTTGAACGTATTGTTGGCATAGTGGTCGATGCCGTCTCCGATGTGATTAAGCTGTCGGCGGAGGAAATTTTACCTGCCCCAGAATTTGGGGTGGCGTTCGATAGCCGCTACCTCAAAGGCTTAGCCACGGTCGAGGATAAGATGATCATTTTAGTAAATATTCAGGCTCTGATCAGCAGTGATGAGCTGGGTCTAATTGATGCAAATAGTCTGACTGATCAGGAGTAACAATAATGAGTATCTTCAAATTTTTTGGCAATGATGAGGCGCGTGAGCAAAGGGATGAAGAGCGTCAGCGCTATTTTCAGCTACTTGATAACAGTGGCAACAGCTTTATGATCGCTGACAGTCAGCGCAATATTATTTATGCGAATAAAGCCGTCGTCCGTTTACTGCAAGAGGCAGAGGACGATATTCGTAAAGAGTTACCTCAGTTCTCGGTTGCCAAACTGATCGGCAGTAATATCGACATTTTCCATAAAAATCCTGCACATCAGCGTAATTTATTAGAGCGTCTAACCCAATCCCATACCGCGCAAATCACCATAGGCAAACGTACCTTTAGGTTGATTCTGACACCGATTATCACCGCTGAAAATAAACATTTAGGTACAGGTGTTGAGTGGATAGATCGCACCGAAAGTATCGAAGCCGAGCGAGCAACCCAGCGCATCCTCGAAGCGCTCAATAATACCAGTACCAACGTCATGATAGCCGATGCTAACCGTACGATCATTTATATGAATCGCTCGGTCGAAACTATGTTGCGCCATTCTGAAAGTGAGATCAGACAAGCCTTACCGCATTTTTCCGTAGATAAGATCCTCGGCAGCTCGATGGATATCTTCCACCGCAATCCTGCTCACCAAGCAAGTTTACTCGATAAATTAGACCGTAAATATGAATCGCTTATTAAGGTCGCGAGTTGCCATTTTCGCTTAACGGCCAGCCCCATAGTGTCTAAAGAAGGTGAGCGCTTAGGCACTGTAGTTGAATGGCTCGACCGCACCATTGAAGTCCAAACCGAGCAGGAAATTTCCCGCATAGTCACAGCCGCAGCGGCGGGTGATTTCTCCCAAAGGGCGGAAACAGATGGCAAGCAAGGTTTCTTTTTAATGCTGGCGAACAATTTAAACTCGTTAATTGAAACCTCGGAACGTGGATTGCAAGATGTGGCTCGGGTGCTGATGGCGCTTGCGGATGGTGATTTGACCACTCGTATTTATAACGACTATGAAGGCACCTTTGATGATTTGAAAAATTACTCAAATCAAACTGCTGAAAAGTTATCCTTCATGATCCAAGATATTCAACGAGCCGCGGATACCATCAATACCGCTTCGGCAGAAATAGCCCAAGGTAATGCTGATTTATCCAGCCGCACCGAAGAGCAAGCTTCGAGCCTAGAAGAAACTTCCGCCAGCATGGAGGAACTCACAGGTACAGTGAAACTCAATGCGGATAACGCCAGTCAAGCCAATGCCTTAGCCTCTAAAGCGGCTGAAGTCGCAGTGGACGGTGGTGAGCTTATTCAGCAAGTTGTACAGACCATGGCATCGATTAATGAATCGGCGCGTAAGATTGCCGACATTATTGGTGTTATCGATGGCATTGCTTTCCAGACCAATATCTTAGCGCTCAATGCTGCGGTTGAAGCGGCGCGGGCGGGCGAACAAGGCCGCGGTTTTGCTGTGGTCGCGTCAGAAGTGCGTAGCTTAGCCCAACGTTCGGCCAATGCCGCTAAAGATATCAAGGCATTGATCTCGGATTCCGTGTCTAAAATCGAGAGTGGCAACAGCCTTGTCGGTAAGTCCGGCGATACCATGAAGGAAATCGTCATCGCCATTAAACGGGTGAACGACATCATGGCGGAAATTGCCTCAGCCTCTAATGAGCAGGCCATCGGTATCGATGAGATCAGCAAAGCCGTAGTGCAAATGGATGAAATGACGCAACAAAATGCGGCATTGGTTGAAGAAGCGGCCGCCGCAGCGGAAAGCATGCAATCCCAAGCGCAGCAACTCTCAGACAGTGTCGCCAGTTTTCGCGTGGACGACGAAGATGAAGCCCCAAGACGCAGCAACGCGAGATTAGCGGCACCCAAAGCGAAGGCGATGAAACCCATCAAACAGCAGCTTCAACCTATGGCAAAATCAAGGGTGACAGAGAAACCTAAAACCAATGCGATGAAGCCCATGAAGCAAGATCAAGATGAATGGGAAGAATTTTAATTGAGTGAAAACAAACCATTGGAACGAGAGTTTGCCTATACCTCGGTGCACTTTAATACCGCGAGGACGACGCTGTACCGCTTAGCGGGGATCAAACTCGCCGATAGCAAGGATGCTATGGTGTATAGCCGTTTAGTGCGGCGGATCAGAACATTGAAATTAGCCGGATTTTCGGCTTATTTTGAGTATCTGCTAAGCCATGAAAACGAACACCAAGAATTTATCAATGCGTTAACCACGAATCAAACGGCATTTTTCAGGGAACCGCATCACTTTGAGGTGTTAAAACAGTATTTAATCGATAACCCTGATACCCGCAGGATCTGGTGTGCTGCCAGTAGCACAGGGGAAGAACCTTACTCGATTGCGATTGTCGTCGCTGAACATTTCAACAGTTTTAAAACGCCTATCGAGATCATTGCTTCCGATATCGACAGCGGCGTGCTTAAAAAGGCTGAAATGGGCATTTATCCCTTAGACAGGATCGATACAGTCAGCGATATCCGTAAGAAACGGTTTTTTCACCGCGGACGCGGTTCACTGTTGGGCAATGTGCGCGTGGTGCCCGAATTAAAGCAGATGCTCAAGTTTACCCGCATCAATTTACTCGATTCATTTTGGCCGCTAAAAACGCCAATCGATGTGATTTTTTGCCGTAATGTAATGATTTATTTCGATAAAGAAACGCAGGAAGTCATATTAAAACACATGATGAACTCCCTTAGCGAGGATGGGCTTTATATTGCGGGACATTCGGAAAATTTTAATATGTTCCCGCAAATCATCACTGCCGTTGGTCAAACAACCTATCGGCCAGTGAAGGGGCTCATGAGTGCTAAAACCTAATATCGAATATGCTATTGCAGAGCCGAATCGCTATCACGATCATCATTTTGGTTGCGATGCGGTAAAAATATTACCCGGCGAGTATTTTGCGACCCGTGAAGATACCATGATAGTGACAGTATTAGGTTCCTGCGTCTCAGTGTGCTTGTATGATCCTAAGCTCAAAATTGGCGGAATGAATCACTTTTTATTGCCAAGTGACAATAGCAATTGTACTGGGGTGCTCGCCGATTCTGCCCGTTACGGCGTGTATGCCATGGAGTTGTTAATCAACGACTTGCTCAAGCTTGGCGCACAGCGCAATTCACTCGAAGCTAAGGTGTTTGGGGGCGGCAATATGTTACGCAGCTTTACTGTGCATAACATTGGTGAGCGTAATGCTGAGTTTGTGATTGAATATCTCAATCTTGAAAATATCCCTATCGTTGCTGCCGATTTACTCGATGTATATCCGCGCAAAGTGTATTTTTTCCCCCATTCGGGAAAAGTGAAAGTCCGCAAAATTAAATCCATGCATAACAGTACAATTCTTGACAGGGAAAGTGAGTACCGTTTACGGGTTCGTAATTTACCTTCGGGCGGCGACGTTGAACTATTTGGTGATTAAGTTATGACGATCAAAGTGTTAGTTGTTGACGATTCTGCGCTGATGCGCAGCTTGCTCGGTAAAATGATTGAGGCTGACTCTGAACTGTCTCTGGTTGGGCTCGCTGCCGATGCCTACGAGGCCAAGGATCTGGTGAATCAATTTCGCCCCGATGTGATTACCTTAGACATTGAAATGCCCAAAGTAGATGGTTTAACGTTTTTAGACCGCTTGATGAAAGCCAGACCCACTGCAGTAGTGATGATTTCATCGTTAACCGAGCAGGGCGCGGATGCAACCTTTAATGCCTTGGCCTTAGGTGCGGTGGATTTTATCCCTAAACCGAAATTAGACTCGCCCCAAGGTATCCATGATTATCAGGATTTGATTTTAGATAAGATCAAATCTGCCGCGAAAGCCAAAATCATCAAGCCGCAGAAATTTGTTGAGCCAGTACGCCCAGTTTCAAGTAAGCGGCCAGTATTGGCCAATACAACCCTGACACAGCATTTAGTCGCGATAGGCGCATCTACTGGCGGTACTGAAGCCATTCTTTATGTATTACAACATTTACCCGCGGCTATGCCGCCGATAGTGATCACCCAACATATGCCCGCGGGGTTTACCCGCACTTTTGCTGAACGTTTAAACCGACAGTCACGGATCACTGTCAAAGAAGCCGAGCATGGGGAACGACTCTTACCCAGTTATGCCTATGTTGCACCAGGGGATCATCACCTTGAGATCATCAAAGTGGGTGGCAGTTATAAAGTCAAATTAACCCAAGATGAAAAGGTCAGTGGCCACAGACCTTCGGTCGATGTGATGTTTACGGCCTTGGCCCAATGTGCCGCGCCCAATATCAGCGCGATGATTTTAACCGGTATGGGCAAAGATGGCGCCGAAGGCATGGTGGCGCTACACCAAAAAGGAGTCACTACATTTGCCCAAGATGAACAAAGTTGTGTGGTATTTGGCATGCCACGAGAAGCAATAAAGTGCCGTGCAGTAGATTATGTGGTGGAGTTATCGCAGATGCCGAGCAAGCTCATTAACCATTTAAGCTCACTGTGACCGCCCACGCGGAGTGGGATTCAAAAGTGACGAATAGAGCGTGAGTCTCGCAGGAAGAGCATTACGCCGAACTGATTTGTGCGCTGCAGTGGCGCATTCTGTTTAGGGTTAGTCAGTCGTAGAAACCACGAGTTGATTTCTGCCTAAACGCTTAGCTTCGTAAAGGTTTTTATCTGCCAGTAACAGGCAATCTTGAAATTCCTCACATTGATCCGAAAAGGCTAAACCGCCGCTGAGCGTCACCTTAAATTCGACGCCATCTTCAACAAATACGATATGGCTAAAGCTTTCACGGATCGCATTCAACTTGGCAATCGCCAGTGGTTTTTGCATATCTGGCAGCACTAACATAAATTCTTCACCACCGTAGCGGCCGGTAAAGTCAGTTTGACGTAAGGATTGTTGTAGCAGATGGGCAAATGCCAACAACACCTTATCACCACCGGAATGACCATAAGTATCGTTGACCTTTTTGAAGTGATCTAAATCGAACATAGCGATACAAACTTGAGAGTTAATCCGTTTCGCTACGTTAAAACAGCGTCTCGCAGCCACCAGAATTTGGGTATGGTTTAACAGCCCAGTTAAGCTGTCGCGACTAGCCGAACTGCGAATGTCATGACCCCGTTGCGCACGGGAAATCACCTGCGCGACGAATAAACTCGGCGCGGTTTGCTTTGAAATTAAGTCATCTGATCCCGCTTGTATGATGCTGACTTTATTCTGCATCGTATCATCAGAGCTCAACACGAGAATTGGGCTCGAGGTGTATTTATCCAGTTGGCGTATCATCTTTGCCAGCTCAAGCCCGTTCACTTCGGGCATGTACAAATCGAAGATAAACAAATCAGGCTCAAATTGCTCAAGGGCAGGTAAAACTTGCTCGGCACTGGATAACCCTTTTACCATCAAACCATGGCTGCGTAACAGGCTTGAAAAGTAATCCACCATAGATTGTTGATCATCCACCAGTAACACCTTAAGTGGCTGTTTCTCTGACATTTTGAGGGATTGATGGATTTTGCGCACCAATAAAGTGGTTTCCGCAGGTTTAACAAAATATTCGCTGACGTTGGCACGAATGGCCAATAGCTGCATGTCAAAATCTCCCCGCGAGGATAAAACAAAAACTCGGGTATTATTCTTCTCAAACTCAGTGGCGGCTTCGAACAAGGCCTCTTCAGTCCAATCGGGTAGAATTAAATCTAATAAAATCAGATCGAAGGGCGTTTTATTTTGCACTACCAGAAAGCTCGTGAAATTCAAAAAATGCTGCACACTAAAACCGAACTCTCGCAGCTGCTTTGTTATCATCGCGCCGACATTACCATCGTCTTCTATGATGGCAATATGGTGCTCATGCCGCGCCTTTGACGGTTTATAGGGGCTTTGCTGCATTTGCGCCTCCACTACTGGCGGCGACGGTTGGCCGCGCATATTGTTTTGTAACAACTGGTGGAAGAGAGTATCTAAGCCTTTGATAGTAGGCAGTTCGGGGGCTGGCGCATTGAGCAGCCCCTTAAGCAGCAACTCCAGTTTATCGACTATGTGTTTGGTATCTGACAACCCAAAGGTCTCGCTCGACCCTTTTAAGTTATGCACCTCTCGGTACACGGCAGACAGCATGTGTGCGTCCCAATTTTTACGCAATGAAATCCACAAGGTAATGATTTGTTTCTTTTTATCCGGCAGTGCATGTAAAAACTGTCGTTTAAGTTGCTCTAACGAATCTTCAAAACTCATAGGCAATAGATATCCTAAATAATTGAGCCCTAGGTCTTAATCTCTATGTAGACGCTACGCCAAGACGTTAAAACCCGTTCACTCCCACACTGAAATGGAAACTACTCTGGAGAAGCATGTAACAGATTCAATCAATTGCACTTATCTTTACACTCACTCATAGAGTGTAAACCACTGCGAAAAAAACGACGGGGAAATGCTGAGATTGCATAGGCATTGATAAGAATATTGGGTCGAATAGCCGAAATCAGCACAGTGATCGCGAGCAGTATAATGCTAAATATTTTATGCAAAACAGCATGATAATGATGACATGTATTTTTTATCAAATACGACTGTGATAAGTTAGCGTCTGTAAAAACAATCACTTGTTGCAAAAGGATCGTTGTCAGTGAGCACAGTGTTTTATAATGACCACGCCGAAATACTCGCGGCACAGCATTTGTCTAAAACCTTTGAAGAAGTGCATTCGAGTTGGTTGCATCATCTTTTGCCTCTACTCACCAAAAATACATTGTCGATATTGGATGTGGGAGCAGGTTCTGGGCGGGATGTGCATTATTTAGCCGAAAAAGCACAGGGCAAAGAGACACAAATAATTGCAGTCGAACCTGCGGTTGTTTTAGCAAAAATGGGGCAGGTGTTAACTCGGGATCTACCCGTGCGTTGGATTGAGGATAGTTTACCTCAGTTGCAAAAAGTGGTTGGCCTAGCGCAACAGTTTGATCTGATTTTACTCAGCGCTGTGTGGATGCATTTATCTCCCTCAGAGCGCCCACTTGCACTAGCAACACTCTCACGCTTACTCAATTTGACTGGACTTTTAGTCATCAGTTTGCGCCATGGCCCAAGCCCCGATGCGCGCGTTATGCACCCAGTCAGTGCCGATGAACTGCTCACACTGGCTGCAGATTGTCAGCTACAACTTTTAGATTTGAGCCAAGATGAAACCGATAAACTCGGTCGCTCACAAGTGCATTGGCAGACGCTAGTTTTCACCCCCAAACTGATACCAAACGTAAATGCACCTGAAGCAAGCGTTATTATTCAGGAGCGACTGAATGCCGATTGATGCGAAAAGACAAGTTGAATTTATTAGCTATTTACAACGTCTGTTAGTTGAAGGGGATTTCGTTGCAACTTACAAATTTGCCTTACTGCATGCGATCGCCGATATCTGTATCGAACGGCCATTAATACTCAATGCCGATCCTGCGCTGAAAACCGCCATCAGTATTGATGATTTGGTAGAGAAGTTTATTGAACTTTACTGGCAACACTCTTTGCCTTTTGGTGCCAATGATGGGTATTTTGTCTTGATCCAAAATAGTGGAAAGCAATCAGCCTTGATCAACAGTTTGATTGAACTACGCCATCAAGGTGTTAACAGTCTATCCCAGTTAAAAGCGCATCTTAGTTATCCAGCTTTATTGCGTAAAACGCGCGGCACCTTTAAAGATGGCCCCTTATGGCGCTTACAAAACTTGTCACGTAATGAGGAATGTTTCCTTTATCCCCATGATAAAACAAAAAATTACATCGAGTTGAATCCGGGCATCGCATTTTGCTTCAGGCGATTTCACGATTTAGTGGTGTCATTGGCTCGTACTCAATGGGTACAAAAAATCGCCGAGTTTCCAGCAAATCAGGTCATTATAGGCAGTAAAGGCAATTTAAGTGAGTTTCTGTTTGGTAGCGACAGACAGACGATCACCCATGCTAGACCTGTACTGCTTGATATTCAAAAAGGCCAATGCTTCTATTGCCAAAAATCATTAAAAGAAACAGGCGAAGTGGATCATTTTATCCCTTGGGCACGATATCCTAATGATTTAGGCCATAATTTTGTCCTCGCACATAGCAGTTGTAATAATCAAAAACGCGATCATCTTGCCGCTCAGTACCATAAAGATAACTGGTATGAGCAAAATATTATCCAGCATGGCCAAACGTTACACTCTGAACTCAGTCGATATTTCGTCTGTGAGAGTGATCGCTCTGAAGCCATTACGACTTGGGCTTATCAGCTTGCAGGACAAAATCGCTCGCCTCTCTGGCTCGATAAAAAGACCTTTGTGCCTTTTAATGCATTAGACAATGACCTGTCAAATACAACAATTTAGAGCATGCTCACAGTTTTATGGCACTTATTTTTAGCACTTGCCAAAGGTCGAGTGATCTTAAAGCATTTGTTCCTGCAATTGAGTGAGCAACGCTGCCAAGCTAAAGTAATCGATGAGCTATTTACATGTTATCTTGGTGGCATTACATTTTATCTTCATTGATTTTGTTACCTGCTGATAGTAAAGGTTTACTTCCTGCTAAGGTAATTGATTTCAAAGAAAATAAAGAGTATTTGGTGGACATATATGGCGCACTCGTTCAGTGACAACAAGCAGATGAATGCATCATGGAATTTATTGATAATACATGTCTAGTTTTGGAGGTTCGATGATGAAATCGATTTTCTTACTGCTCATATCTGTGCTTGTGCTGATAGGTTGTACAACGCCTAAATCGCCGAGTGAAGTGTATGACGAGTACAATGCTAAGGTACAGCAGGGGATAAGTTATCAAGAGGACAAGGCTTACTATACCCAACGTAAGCAAGCGGATGTGGAGTCTAAGTTCCCGCAGTATATGCAGCAGATGAAGCTGTCCCGCGATGAAGTGATCGCATCTTATCTTTCATTTTCAAAAGCGGCTGCCAAGTGCAAAGCACTCACCTTAGTGTCGCAGGTGATAGATGGGGATACGGCCGTCCTTGAATATGCACAAAAAGATCTTTGTGGTAATGCATCGGAGGCGAATGAAAAACAAAGAATTAGCATGATAAATGAAGGTGGTTGGAAAATTGATGAGCTCCAAATTAGTCTCTAAATCATTTGGAATGTCGTATCAATGACAGGATTTTATGAGTTTTTTAGCCTGCCAAACGGAGTTGAGGTTACTTGCCCCCATTGTGCTGGCTGCGCCACTTTTACCTTTGCCCATGTTTTTCGTTTAGAGAAAAAAGATGCGCATTTATTTGAGAGTAGGCAGTTTGAGATCAAGCAGTTTAATCAAAGATTTGCTCATAAATGGACTGGTGTGCTGTTTTTCCCTCCGCTATTGGATGCTTCTTGGCGGGAAAAATTGCCAGAAAAATACCAAGGTACTTCGACTTGGGAACATAGGGCGAACAGTGCTTTTACAGATGGTACAGATCTTGGTCTTATTTGTTGTTATCAGTGTATGGCAAAACAGAAACATCGACTTGAATGGCCCAATGACGCATTTTATTCCCTTGAGTTTAAAGGTCATTCACTTTGGGCATTTAATAAACAGATGATGCTTCAGATCCGTGATTATATTCAAGCCAAAGATCGCGATGCGGTATTCGAGTCTGAGCCGATAGTCATTCGACATTTGCCGACAATTTTTAAACTGGCTAAAAATCGTGAGATATTGGTTAAAAAAATTAATAAGCTAATTTATAGCCCATAGTTTCTACATACCTATTTCAAAGACTTGTGTGGTCAATCTCATCGAGTAGTTGTGTTAAGTTGTCTGTGACTCGGATATTTGCTTTTCTATTAGTTATTACAGTTAGCGGGTCTATTATCATGTCGAAATATCATATTGGCACTACCGAGGATGAATTCGAACCCGGTTCCGGCGGCCATATACTTCGTAACAAACTCGCGATAACCGATGAAGAGGATATGGCAGAGGTAGAGACTCAGTTGTTACTAAAGCTTTATGAGTACGTGTTTCAATCTGGTGTTATTGAAAGCGAGCATCTATCGGTTGGTATGCTCTTTGAGTGGCATCGAAAATGGCTCGGTAATGTTTATTACTGGGCTGGTGAGCGGCGTACAGTCAATATGGGAAAAGGTGGTTTCGAATTTACGGCAGCGGCTCAAATACTTAAGTGTCTCACTCAGTTTGAAAAGGAATATTTAAGCAAGTTCAATGGTTTAAATTCGTTTTCTAGAGACGAAGTTGTGAGTTACTTGGCTGAAAGTCATGTGGAATTTATCCTAATTCACCCATTTAGAGAGGGAAATGGACGTTTGTCACGTTTGATACTCGATGTGATGGCAGTAAAGGCGGGTTATCTCCCACTTGATTATGGGATTTGGGAACAACATAGAGATTTTTATTTTAAGTCAATTCAAGCAGGGTTGGGTGGGGATTATCAACATATGGCTCGTTTGGTAAACGATGTGCTCAGCGCTAAAAACGAATGAAGTTTAGGCTAAGGTCAAATGACTGAAACGGCTTTTTTTGGCCTTCAATTTTGCTTCAACTTCAGCCGTAGTTTTACCCGTCTCAATAGCGGTTGAACTGGCCACAGCGCGATAGAGTCGATTTTGAGTCACTTGTGTGTTTTTTGATTTAGTTTTCATAGGATCAACCTCAATTAAGTGCATGAATTATAGCACTCTAGATAACGAATAGACAGCTGTGTATCCAAGGCCCAAAGCAGCAATACTTCATGTTTTACCAATCATATCGCTCTTTAGATATCGATAAAAAGTCGTCAGTAGGTTCTCCAATGACGACTCTTTTAATCAAGCTGACATAGCCGATTAAGGTTTATCAAAGCACAACATTACGCGCTTTTTCTCGCTTCCATTTCTGCTTGGCTTGAAAGGTACTCATCGAAAGTGCCTTGGAAGTTAATCACTTTTTTATCTTTAATATCAATGATACGTGTTGCGAGTGACGATACAAACTCACGGTCATGACTGACGAATATCAAAGTGCCTTCAAAGTCTTTCAACGCATTATTGAGTGCTTCGATGGCTTCCATGTCCATGTGGTTAGTCGGTTCGTCCATGATCAGCACATTGATGTCTTGCATCATTAACTTACCGAATAACAAGCGGTTTTTCTCTCCGCCTGAACAGTTACGAGCTTTCTTGTTCGCGTCATCTTCAGTGAACAGCAGACGGCCTAACATGGCGCGTACCATAAGGTCGTTGTGCTTAGGTTGGCGCCACAGTGACATCCAATCCATTAATGTATAGTCATTATCAAATTCGTCACTGCTGTCTTGTGGACAGTAGCCGATTGATGCGTTTTCTGACCACTTGATCACGCCTTTATTATGTTCTAAATCATTGACTAAGCAGCGTAGGAAAGTGGTTTTCCCCACGCCGTTTTCGCCGATAATCGCTAATTTTGCACCGGCTTCGAGGATTAAGTCGCCGCCTTCGAATAGCAGCTCACCATCAAACCCGTGGGCCAAATCTTCGAGGATCAGTGCTTGGCGATGCATTTTCTTGCCAGCATCGAAACGAATAGAAGGGTGAATACGGCTTGAGGATTTCACTTCATCAAGCTTGATCTTGTCCATTTTTTTCGCGCGCGAGCTGGCTTGTTTTGCCTTAGATGCGTTGGCACCGAAGCGGTTAACGAAGTCTTGCAGTTCTTCGATTTCAGCACTCTTCTTGGCGTTGCCCGATAATAATTGTTCACGGATCAAAGACGATTGTGCGAGGAAGTATTCGTAGTTACCAGGGTAAATGCGCAGTTCGCCGTAATCGATATCGGCCATGTGGGTACATACGGCATTCAAGAAATGCCTATCATGGGAAATAATGATCATGGTGCATTTGCGTTTGTTCAACTCGGCTTCTAACCAGCTAATGGTATGTATGTCCAAGTTGTTGGTTGGTTCGTCGAGCAGCAAAATATCTGGGTTGGCAAATAGTGCTTGTGCCAACAATACCCGCAGTTTCCAACCCGGTGCGACTTGTTGCATTAGGCCGTAATGAAAAGATTCTTCAATACCCGCTTCGAGCAGAATTTCACCGGCGCGGCTTTCGGCGCTGTAGCCATCCATTTCGGCAAATTCACTTTCAAGATCGCCAACGCGCATGCCATCTTCTTCGGTCATATTCGGATTGGCGTAGATTGCATCGCGTTCCTGTTTGACTTTCCACAGGGCAACATCCCCCATGATCACCGCATCGATCACACTGTATTGTTCAAACGCGAACTGATCTTGGCTTAGGGTACCGACTTTTAAGCCGGGCGTGATGGACACATTGCCAGAGGTTGGCGCTAACGCTCCGCTGAGGATCTTCATAAAGGTCGATTTGCCACAGCCATTCGCGCCGATCAAACCATAGCGGTGACCGTTGCCAAATTTCGCTGAAATGTTTTCAAACAATGGCTCAGGGCCAAACTGCATCGTGATGTTCGCGGTAGAGATCAAAGGAGCTTTCCTAGGTATTTGCTAACGGGGATTGTGACAAACAAGCCTCAAAATGAAACATGCGCTTCACCCACTCTAAGCCAAAACATTAAAGTTGGGATAATAAGGTCGCGGAGTATACAGACTAAGGGCTAAAGATGCGAGCAAGGATGTGATGCGCAGCTATAAATCGAGCCGTTTCAGTTGCGTTTATTTTGAGGTTGACCCAAGGCATCAGCGGATCATAGGTAAAATTTAGAAACGGGTTTGAGCTTGATGCTGAGTTCATACCTGTTAGCGTGATATCGCGGATATGCAGATTAAAACCGTCGGCTGCGGCGTATTTTCTTTGCCCTAAAGCCGATGCCAAACCTCGCTAGCGCAAATAAAAGAAGGCGTTTAGCTTATTTACCGTTATTATTCCCGCAGTTTTGTCGAGCAGCAGATTTTACGGCTAATATTTAATGGCTCAGTTTGGAGGCTTCAGGTCCTTAAGATTTAAGATCTAAGCATCGCGAGCAATAAGGCTTAACGCCCTATGCTATTGCCGTAGCAACGTCAGTGGCTCATGAATTCATAACTTGAGTGATTTCTCTAATCGCGAATTTTAGTAGCGAATTGAGTCACTCGTTTAACAACTCAAAACCGTAAACTAATACAGTAAAATCAGCCAATAGGGCTGAACTTGGAATTCCCATGATTGAAGAGCAACAGAACAACCCATTACACGGCCTCAAACTCGAGACAATGATCACTGAGTTAGTCGATTTTTATGGCTGGAAAATTTTATACGCGGCATTAAAGCTAGGTTGCTTTAACACCAACCCGACCATTGAGGCCTGTATTATTTTCCTCAAGAAGACTGAGTGGGCGCGGGAGAAAGTGGAAAACTTTTACCTGTATCGATTCAAGCGTATGCCTAAAGCCGTCGGTGAGCAGTTTGATCTTAAGCCACGCGAACGAGGTTTTGCCTCAGGTATCGCGCCGCGTAAACCGATGGAACTCACCATAGAATCTATCGCTAAAATGCAGGCACAAGCCAGCGCCGAGTACGAAGCGGGTAATAAACGTCCTAACTCTGGTTATGGCTCAGGTAAGAGCTTTGGTAGTGGTTCAGGTAAAAGCTCTGGCAAAAAACCTACGGGTGGACGTGGCACCGGCTCTGGATATGGTTCATCGAATAGCAACTCACAGCGTCGCAGCGAACTCCGAAACGAGCCAAGAAACGATTCAAGAATGGCTGAGCGTTCCGGACCAAGCCCATCGACGGATGACAACGATCCGTGGGGCACTAAACGCGGCTAATCCCATGTCTGCCGAATTGAGTGGGTATGGTTTTTCACAGGCGTTAGTTTTACATTCGTGATTTACAGTGACTAGACTCAACTTGCTATTTTCGTACCCGTAAAAAATTAGCTCTGGTATGAGTTAGCTTTTGTAAGAGTCGTTTTGAAGTCATGGCTCTAGTTGTATGATAGAACATCTGATTTATCGCCTGATTTAAAGAGAAGAGGTTAGCTGTTGAATACAGCTAACCTCTTTTTTATGATTAACTATTCACTTTATTGCATTAAGGTGAGAAAAATCTCGGGGATTATAGTTTTAGATTTGCATATCATGTGCATAACCAGTTAATTCATCAATTTGCAATCAGATGGTGCCGGTTGCTCATGTTTACGACCAATACCAGCGCCTTCTCTAACACCTGTGCTTTATATTCTATACCTTTGTTCATTTTAGTCTGCTAAATGCCCAGAGTTAACGTCAAGGTGTTTGACGATACAGCTCCAAGGTAACCATTTAAATGTTTAATTCTCATCGGGTAAGTAGTTTTAGCCGTCTTGCTCCACCAGCATTCTCTGTTGCCAAACGCCGCTACCGACTTGCAGATGCGTAACGGTCAAACCATAGGTTTCGGCGCTGCCGTCATTCAGCGCCAAGGGATATGCCAATCACTACTATATGCGAACTGCGGTTATGTGGTTAGGCTTAGCGGCTGGTATTCTTTTGTGTCTAATGCGGGATAACTTAAGTTTGCCCAACTCGCTGATACTTGCTGATGAGACCCGTTTAATCAAAGCACGCTATAACTTAGCTACACCTGCGCAAGATGCGCACAGTATTACCACTTCTTTATCCTTCAGCGACGCCAGTGATTATAGGCGTTCCTTTAAACGCTGGACTGGCCCATTACCTACTTATTTTCGCTGCTGGCTTGCTTAAGCCATAAGCCATTAAAAACTATCCTACTTATATCTCTAAGCTGATACTGTCGCTGTTTGCCTATTCCAAACACGAATAACCATGCATAAAAAACGTAGATAAGTGAGAAAAACCCCGAGGTTATATCCCATATTTTGAATATTTAGCGCATAAATAATCAATTTGGCGTTTTATGGCCATTGCTGGTGAATCTTATATTTTATGCGGTTTTATAGGGGGTTCTGTTGATTGCGGTTTTATCTATGATGCAATGATTTAACCGAACGAATAACTAGACACTTTTTTCCATCGCTTTTTTGACTGTGCCATGGTCTCAGATAAACAATGGCATTTATACTCGTTTTCCTATTGCAAAAAACGTGGTGAATAAAAGGCTGAGATGGAGGAACTGAGTGATGAGTGACGAAAAAATCACTGGACTTTATTTCATCGAGAAACTTCAACGTATTTGGATTACTTTTACATTTAGACATCCAGAGCCAGTAGATGACATCGACCATAAGACGTATATGGAGCTGCTAGATAAAATAAAAAATTCAGATGGAACGCGATATGATTTGTACACCTATCTCCTATCAAAACAAAACAAGTGCACAGACATTCTCCAATTTCTTAAAACACACCAGAACTGAGAATAATCTATCTCAAGAAGATTTATGTAGTCTGCTCAGGCAAAAAAGCTGCCTGTTCGATATGTTAGACTCCATCACTATTAGCCGTTGGGAGCGGGGAGTTAACATTCCATCCCTAGCTAAACAGTCTGAAATCGTTGAAATATTTGGCTCTGAACTGTTTGATATTTATCGGGAGGATAAGAAATTCATCAACGAAGGTTTAGCGTTAATTAACCTTTTTGAATCGACCATAGAACGCAGTGATCATCCGTACTACCGTAATACTCCTTATCGTGTCGAGTTTATCGAAAGCCACCATCAAAACTTTATGACCCTGCTGCAACTTAGTTTGGTTTATGAAAGTAACCCGCGTTTATCCTTTGTGAGCCGTAAGTTGTCTCAACCTTTTTTTCGTGGACTCTCATTGGTGGTGGCTTTTAGCTTTGGCGATCAAATCATTGGACACAGTCTATTCTGCCGCACTCAAGGCAAAATTGCCCTCGAATTTATGAATGATGAGGTGGACTTGTTTGAGGTCGTTAACCATAACAGTCAAGCTTTGCCAGATACCTTAATGGTGTTCTCCTCCTTTGGCGTAACGCCTTATATTGAAAATTATATGATGTCTGTTTATCTCAACGAATTGGCCACGAGTCGCTCACTTAAGTTTTTGAGTTTTAATATCTGTGATGAGTCATTAAAACGAAAATTGACACAATTTAAGTTGCCCATATTCAAAGTGAGAACGATAGAAGGCGGCTTCAAACCAGTCAAAAACTATTCGTTTTTCTCCAGTCGCACTGAAGTCATGGCGAATCGTAATTTACTCAAGCTTTCTGTCATCCCTACATCCAAATCCCAGACGATTGATCCCATTTTCTTTATGCAGTTAGAGACCAATATATGAATATTCTCATCATAGATGATCAACGCTTTATTAGAGAAACCATGAAAGCTGATATCCATAAGTACTTAGCAGAGGACAATGTGGAGATCTATGAAGCCAGTAATGGTAATCAAGGAATTGAACTGATCTTAGCTGTAGAGGCAAAACTTGATTTAGTCATTTTAGATTTAAAAATGGATCAAGGTGACGGTATTGCGGTGATTAATATGTTGGCCTCCGAGCCCCGATTTACTGCCATTCCGATTGCGGTGATAAGCTCCTCGGATAAACGGACTTTAGAACTGGTGGATAGCATTATCACGGGTTTGAAACTCAACTTGCTTGGCGTATTTGCTAAACCTATCAATGTGAATGACATTTTAACGCCATTGCTAGACGCCTCCGACGATAGAAACCGTGCCCATCAAGATGAGTCTATCGTGCAAGACATGGCGGCGAATATCAATGTGCGGCAATTGCTCAAAAATGAACAATTAATTTTGTGTTATCAGCCTAAGATTAACCTTAAAACAAAGGAGATCATCGGTTTTGAAGTGCTTTCGCGGCTTTGCGATCAATCCAATGGCTATATTTATCCCGACGTTTTTTTGCCACTGGTGAATCAGCAGGGGCTAAATAGCTTGTTTTCGCGGATGGTTATTTCCCAAGCATTGCAATGTTGGTCGCGCCAACCGTTATTAATGGCGTTTGCCCTGTCGATTAACATTACTGCAGATGATTTGACCTGTGATGAACTCATTGAGTACATCATCGAATGTGGTCGTGAGTATAAACAAATCCATTTGATTTTAGAGCTCACTGAATCACAGGAAATCATTAACCAAGATAGAGTACTTAACTCAATTGCACGGCTGATCATCAATAATATTGATATTTCTCTCGATGATTTCGGTAAAAGTTATTCTACTTATGATCGTCTTGATGCCATTCCCTTTAAAGAGATCAAAATTGATAAAAGTTTTGTCTCCGATATGGATATCAATCACCAACATTATCTCATTGTAGAGTCCACCATCGCGCTTGCGCAGAAGATGCACGTAAAGGTGGTTGCTGAAGGCGTTGAGACAAGTGCAATAGAGTTAATTCTCTCTGAGTTGGGGTGTGATGTTGCCCAAGGTTATTTGTACAGCCCCCCGATTGAAGGTCGCTATCTTATTGATTGGATTGCTCAATATAATAGGAGTGCCTAATGTATGAATGCTAATACTGAGTTACCCAAGGCCTTATCTGTATTCTTTGAGCAATACAGCCAAGAACAGCAATCACGACTGCGATTGACACTGATTGCTGAATTACAGCGAATGCGACTTGAGCTAGAACAATATGAATCTTCTGACAATATCGAAGGGCTAAAACATCAATTTACGGGTATTGCGCGCTACTTGCAGCTTAAAGATATGCTGTCTGTCATGGATGTTTGCGAGCGAGAGCTGTTTGAATATCAGTTATGCAGCTTGCTAAAGGCCGTAATGGATTACGCTAATGAGCTTTAAATATAGCGCTTGTATCAATATGTTCAGTGGCTTATGGGTCACTCTGTTGGTGCTGTGGTTAACCTTGTCCCACTCACGTTATGAATTTGACTCCATTTACAATAAAAAAGCAGAAGCGGTTTTTACTTCTTCACGGGATATGTTCTTACAGCATGAAATTATGTTGGATGCGCTAAAATCGTTTTTTTATGCTTCGAGTGAGGTAACGTCACAGGAATTTGAGGTTTTTGCTAAGGACTTACTGAAGATCAAATCTGCTGTCGCTTTTACACTGACCCCCGAACTTGAACTGGCCTATATCTCTGATCAGACAATGGCGCCAGAACTTAAGCCACTTAAATTAGTCAAGAATAGTAAAGGGGAACTTCAGGCTAGCCTTGCCGATTACACGTTAGCGGTTGTTAATATCGATGGGCCTAATATGCTTTATTTAGTCTATGCCATTTCTCATCAGCGGATATTAGCGCGGATTGAGCAGGAGCAGGGTGTATGTATTAGCTATCAATTTGAACAATCGTTATTGCAAAGTTCATCCTGTAACCATGAGTTTTCCACAGGCATATTTTCAATGTTTAGCTACACAGATAGCCGAACTTTGGATATTCCTGGATACCAAACCCGTGTGAATTTACGCATAGAATATCAAGTGCCACAAAAAGAGGTTGTCGAGCTAATCGTGATTATCTTACTGATAGCTTCTCTTGGTATTACTCTGTCTTTTCTTTTGTACTTTAAGTCTAAAAATCAGCATATTGTAGAGCAGATAAAGCTCGATAATCGATCTAGATTAGCAGTGCTTTCCAGCATAAATCATGAGATCCGCACTCCTATCAATGCCATTCTTGGCTACAGTCGCATGTTAAAAAAAGCGCGCTCACAGCCACAAAAACTGGACGAAATTATCGATAAAATGACCTGGTCAGCTAACTTACTTTACTCGGTTGCCGAAAATACGTTGAATTACAGTAAGGCTGAAGCTGGGCAGTTAAAATTGAATCGGCATTTAGTCAATTTACACGAATATCTGAGCAATATTGAGGATTACTATCGTGCTTTTAGTGCGACATCGGGTAAACGTTTAAAGGTTGTCGTGAATGAGTCTCTGCCGAAGTTTATCGAGCTCGATGGGACTAAGTTATTCCAACTCATGACGAACATTATCAATAATGCCTTTAAATACAGTACGGGTAGCGAAGTGCATTGTTATATGGACTTACGCCTTATACGTAACCATAAAGACCATAGTCCTATGCTTAGGGTACTGATCCGCGATTTTGGCGAGGGAATGTCAAAGGAAGCGCAGCGCGCTTTAGTTGATCCCTTTATGCACGTATCTGACTCATATACAACAACATCGGGCATGGGATTAGGACTCTATACTTGTAATCGATTGCTTGAGCAAATTGGCGGTAAGTTTATGTTGCGCAGTCAAAAGGGCAAAGGCACCACAGTGCTGTTACATTTTCCTTGCCAACTTACCGAGGTGAAAGAACGATTAACGATTCAATATGATCAACAAAAAGTGTTAATCATAGATGATAATCTGTTTAACCTTGAGATTTGCAAAGCCATGCTAGAGCACTATCATTTTCAAACCTTCAGTGTTGATAACGCAGTGCAAGCACTTAAGATGTTGATTCACTCATTGCCACATATTGTTATTGTGGATTACCGTTTACAAGATATGAATGGCTTGCAACTTATTAAACAGATGCAACAAACATTACAAAACCTTGCCAGTGATACCCAGCTTGAGCATCACTGTCACTTCTTTTTGCTTTCAGCTAATGATAGCGATGATATTCCTGAGTTAGCATTATTCCCTGAGGTACATTTCATGCAGAAACCTTTTAGTGCTGAAATATTTCTCAGTAAATTGGCCGTAAAATCGTAAATTATCAAAGCATTGGTTCTGGTTTTTAAAGCTTATTTGCCGAATGTGTGGGATTTACATCGCGGTAGAGCCAATCCCGTTGCGGTAATATGGGGGTAAAGACAAAGACGCTGTGATTAGTGTAGAACGCTGCTAATCTAAACATGTCGGAGATCTTCTCTAAAAGCGTCATTGCTAGGAATAATCGATGGAAAAAGAATCTCTTGAGTCTGTTTACCCCTTTTTAACCGAAGCCTTACGGCTAAGCGAGAATGGCCTCGCTGTTTTGGACAAGCACAATCATTTTATCTTTTATAACCATACCTTTGCGAAAATGTTTGGTTTTGTTGATCAAGACATGGCTGGCCGGCATTTTGACGACATGATGCACTTTGCCTTTACCCATAAGCAAGGGCCTAAAATTGATCATGAAACCATAGAGGAATGGCTTGAACTTATTCATGCGAATCAACGTAAATCAGCTTTTCGACGTTTTGAAGTGGATCTGGTCGACGGTAGCTGGCTGCAACTTTCTGAGCAGGTTTATCACAATGGCGATATGGTCATTGTTTGCACCGATATTACCCAGTTAAAACAGGTCGAATTTGCCCTAAGGAATGCGCAGACTGAGTTGAATCGACTCGCACTCACCGATGAATTAACTGGTATTGCCAATCGACGGCATTTTTTCCAGCAGTTAGAGCATGAAATCAAACGCTTGAGTCGTCTACAGTTACCTTTGTGCCTTGTCATGATGGATATCGATTATTTTAAACTCGTTAATGATCGCTATGGGCATCAAGTGGGTGACAAGATATTGCAGCATTTTACCTAATTTATCAGTGCTCGCACGCGCCCATACGATATCTTTGGTCGCTTCGGCGGTGAGGAATTTGCGCTATTACTGCCAGAAACGTCGGTCGATGTCGCGCAGAAAATTGTGACGCGTATGATGTTAGCGCTTGCGAATGAAGATATTTCAGCGATAGTCGCCGATTTTCACTATCAATTTTCGGCAGGAGTGAGTGCGTTAACACCTGTAATTACTCATCATGCCATCGAAGAAAACAGCGGTATTTTAGCGCTTCAGTCTGTGCCTTCACCGATTGAAATAGGAAGTCAGTGCCGTTCAGATGCTGAAAAGCTGGTGGCCGAGGCCGATAAAGCCTTGTACCACGCTAAAACTACGGGGCGAAATCGTGTCGTGGTTTGGGATGATGTGATATTAACGGCTAAAGCTTAACGAACCCTGTGGTTGTCGAAATCTAAGCATCGCGATACCAAACCAAGAGTAAGCGCTGCTTGGCTCCTATTCTTAACTTGATATTGTACTTAATGCAGCGTTTTGTTCCTCTGTCTTTTAACCTAAAATAGCCAGCTTAATGTGTCTCTCACTGCATAGGGTTCAAGGTAAGCCGTGTTAATCAATCAGCAATATAACCGCCATGGACCCGATTATCGATTTGGTGAGCAAGTCACTTTTCTTGATATTAAACAAACCTTTGGTTTTAGCCATGTCCGTGTTGGCCGCTGGGTGACGCGGGATGAATCGCGCATTGCTGCGGATTTAGTGTTTGATTCGCTCGCCGATCTGGCCTTTATATTAAAATTGCCACCTTTGACTTTAGGGCTGCGAGAAACCGTCAGCCAGGCCTTTGGTCATGGCGGCCAAAAGGGCGTTCAGGCCCATTATGCTCCCGCGACCCGAGAGTTAGCATTGGCTAAAAATGCAGGTGCTGGTGCTTTAGCCCATGAGTTTTGGCATGCGTTTGACCATTATATTGCCGCTAAATCATTCAAACCCACTAATAAGCGGTTTCAGTGTGCGAGCGATCTTTGGCTATCCGATCTGCCCATCATAGATCATCCATTAAATGCTCGATTATCTGAGATCTTCAAAGTGACATTGTTGAGTGGACAGGGTGATGAGCCCCATGATTATGTTCGCCGAGCGATTGCATTAGATAAAAAACATGGGATGCAGTATTTCTCTCGGCCAACGGAGATGATGGCGCGAGCATTTGAAGCCTGTATTGAATCCTATACTGATATTTCGAATCCGTATTTAGTGTCGGGAACCCGTTTCTTAGCAATGGCAAAGGAGGGGGCTTATCCCGATGCGGCCCACAGACAAGTGATTTTTCAGGCGCTGATCAATTACTTTGAACCGTTGGGGATCGCATTGGGTAAAAATCCCTTAACTAGGGCGTGTTGACGTTTTGAGTCATGCATTTAAACAGAGGTTGGTTTAGCGTCGCTAGAGGGCAAGGCAAAATGTAAAACGACATTCGCCTTAGGTATTTTGAATGTGTTTTGAATGCGAATGGCAGTGGACAGGGGAAGGTCACGAGCCGTTTGAAAGCTCGTTGCCAATCAAGCTCGCGTGCTTAGTCGACAACGTTTGCCAACAATAGGCCAAACTATGGCGAATCGCATCAAGATATTGAGATGCCTGAGTATCCATTAAATACCAATTGCTGGGTTTTGATTCTGGCATGTGGTTGAAAAATAAAGCTTCAGTATTGATGAGCTGGCTAGGATGAGCAAATTGCTGCCAAATGTTGATGGGGGTATGCGCCAGTGTGATTAGCCATTCAAGTTGCATCTGCCGCGTGGCTGGATTTAGTGCATCTGCGATTAATAAACTCGACTCTTGTAAACGCACAAGTAAATCAAAGGGATTACCTGCGTTTATCCTAGGTGCGACTTGGCATGGTTGCATTTGGTTTATTGCGGATAGGCGAGGTAAAAATACGGACGCTAAGCTAAATTCAGGCCAGTCGACCGATGGTACCAAAGCTTGGGCAATCCGCCGCTCGCCTAACCAATTATGCACCATGCAAGGTAAGTGATCGTCAGGCGGTAAATCATTGGGTCTTGCTAAACTCGGAAACAGCGACATACGCTGCACTTGCACATGCTGAGACAACTGCTGCATCAACACGATTGTGGTTAACCCAGATGAAGGCCAGCAGCCAAGCTGAGGCGTTAATTCAATCGCAACTTGCGTCAAGGCTTGGGTAAGCAGACCACTTTGTGGATGACCTTGTACCACAAAGGCATATTTTGATTCAGCAAAACCACCGTTGGCAATATTTACTATCTGATTATTTACATTGCTGTTTTCAGCCCATTGAGTACCGTTAAAAATAAATGTCGTACCTGTGATCGCAGGCTGCCAATCGCCAGAAGCATTACCAATAATGGTCACTTGCTCAAAGGCAAGGGTGTCCGCTAGAGCTTGCAGATCTAATTTAGCATGTGGCATCTGCAAATGTTGATGCATGTGGGTGTGAGACTTTGGCATAGGCGGAACATCTGTTTTACGAACTCAAAATGGACTTCATTGTAATGGATTATCCCCCTGAGCCCAAAGGGTTAATCCATTGAAGTTTACCGGATGCTGTTTTAACGCAGGATAGTTTTGCTTTAGGTATACCGCGCATAAAAGTGATGCGCGGTATTTGCGATTAACAATTAGACTAAAAATTATAGCTCAGGCTAAGTTCGACATTTCGCGGTTCGCCGAAGAAACCTTGATTGTAGAAATCGATACTAGAGTAGTACTTTTCATCAAACAAGTTTCGAATATTCAAACGGACAATCGCATCATCAGTGAGTTGATAACTTACCATAAGATTGGTAAGGAAATAACTGGCTTGTTCAGAGCTTTCGCCATTAGGACCTGCGTTTTCTACATAAATCTTGCTCTGCCAGCTTAAGTTACCACCTAGTGTGAGATCTTCTAGAGCGCCATCAAAGTGATAGAGCGAAGATAATCGTACTAAGTTTTTAGGCAAATGCGTGCCAAAGGCCGAACCATCGGCTTTTTCAGATTCACTGTAGGTGTAACTGAAGTACAGATCCCAATCCTCTGTGGGTCTACCCGTTAGTTCCATTTCAAAACCACGGTTACTGGTGCCATCCACAGCGCGCATTGGAAAGCTACCATCAGGAAGTGGGTCTTTAATGTTAGGATCTTTTTCCGCCACATTTTCCTTTTGAACTTTAAACACTGCAACACTGGCGGTGAGTTTTTCGTCGAAAAAATCGGCTTTACTGCCAAGTTCAATATTATTGCCAGTTGTCGGGTCTAAGCGTTTGTTATTAGCATCTTTGGCATCTTGAGGCTGAAAAATCTCAGTGTAACTGGTATAAATCGACACACTGTCACTGATATCGTAAATCAATCCCGCATACGGCGTAATGACATCATTGTGCTCATAACCTGGATCGACTTTATATTGGCTGATACGGCTTCCTAACAGCAGTGTGACCTGATCGTGCAAATTGAGTTGGGTAGCAATATAGGCACCTTTTTGGATCTCTTCAGTCTCTTCATTGGTGGGAATCGATGGATAATTTGGCTCTGCAATCGAGCCATCCCACTCAAAGAAATTGCCTACGCTTAAAACATCTGTGGTGTAGTAAGAGTCGGCGCTAATATCTTGTTTTGAATAGAGTAGCCCGGTTGTTAGTTTATGTTCTCGACCCAATAGTTCGAATGGCCCTGAAGCAAATATTCGCGCCGCATCTTGCTTACGGGTTGATTGGTAAATCATAGGCAATGCACTCATCCCCAAACCTGTGATTTTATCTGGGGAGCCATATAAATATAGCAAGTGCCCATCCATCTTATCCTCATGATGTTCTATGTCGAGTTTGAGTTCCCAGTTATTATCAAAGTTGTGTTCTAAAGTAGAAAAAACGTTCGCACCATGGCGTTTCCAACTAGACCAAGATGCTGCAGTGGTCGTCGAACGGGGAAGGTCACTCGCTAAACTGCCGTCGGCATAAAACAATGGCAGCGCTCCCCAAGTGGAGCCTTTAGGATCGCGGTCACTATAGTCCGCGCCCAAAGTGAATAATGTGCTATCACTTAATCTTGCAGTAACGACGCCATAAATTTGCAGATTTTCATCTTCGGCTAGATCGGTAAAACTATCTGATTTTTCATAGGCGGCGGCAAAACGTGCTTGGACATCGGCATCTTCTGTTATGTCCACTGAACTATCACCTTCTACACGATAACTGTCCCATGAACCTACTTTTGCACTGAGGTAACCTCCTGGTGAAGATTTTGGACGTTTACGAATGAGGTTGATGGCGGCCGAGGGTTCTCCTGCACCCGTTAATAATCCGGTTGCACCACGAACCACTTCTACTCGATCGAAGATAACCGTATCGGTCGAAGCATCATTGAAGAAACTAGAATAGTTAACGGGCACACCATCAAATTGGAAGTTAGTGATTGGATTACCACGGGCGCTGAAAAAGTAGCGGTTAGTTTCTGCTTTCTGTGCAGAAATACCCGGTGTTAAAAACATTAAGTCAGCAACATTGTTAAGAGAAAAACTCTGAATAAATTCTTGATCTATAATCGTCACTGACTGCGGCGTTTCTCTCAGTGTTAAGGGTAAGCCCGTTGCTGTAGCAGCTTTATCTAAACGACTACCTTTAATACTGATCACTTCGATATTGGCGTCTGCGTCTGATTGAGTTTCGTCGGCGTAGGAACTCGGCGCTAACAATAGGCTCGAAATGAGCGCTGCTAACAAGGTTTTATCCATCATGATTCCCCATCATAGTATTTTGTGATCGGCATTCTAATTGAAAACAATTCCCAGTACATCGTATTGATAACAATTTGCATTACCTTTACACTCGCGAAATACGATAAGTGTTAGGAAAGTCACAAATGGCGAAGATCAGTAACCGATTCTGGTTTATGTTGCATGGTTGGGTGTCGCTCCCAATTTGGTTGTTATTTTGTTTTATCTGCTTGACGGGGACGATTGCGGTACTGAGTCATGAGATCACTTGGTTAACGAATCCAGCATCGAGGGCGTTGAACCCTAATGATTTACCCGTAAAACCGGTTAGTGAATTAATGACGATTGTTGAGGAAGCCTACCCAAGTGCGGCAGTCTCTGGTGCTATGACCTTAGAACCGTATATGGTCAATGTGATCATGTTCAGTGACGCGGATAAACCCTATGCCATGGCCTATGTCAATCAATACACTGGTGAGATCCAACAGATTAATGAAGGCATGACATTTGCCGGCTTTATCAGATCTTTACATGCTTGGTTATTATTTCCTTGGCAAAGCGGTTACAGCTTGGGCTATTACCTTGTCTGTTCGATGGCGCTGTTTATGCTCGCGTCTTTAGTGACGGGACTCATTGTTTATAAACGTTTTTGGCGAAGTTTTTTTGCTCCGAAATTGCGAGTGAGTCAAGGTAAAAAGACACTATTGGCCGATTTGCATAAATTGTCTGGTGTGTGGTCTATTTGGTTTATCGCGATTATGGCCGTTACCGGATTATGGTATTTAGTCCAAGCCATTTTTTGGCATGCAGATATTGATATCGAGCCACATGCGCCATTGGTTGCTGCTGAGCAATTGCCCTTTATCCAAAAGGGTGATGTGAATCCCGCAGATCCAAGCGTGTCATTTGCACAAGCCTTAACATTAGCGCAAACGCACTTTCCAGACTTTCAACCAAGCTATGTGATGAAACCCGAGCATAATCGTGACATGTATCATCTGAGCGGTAGCGGCGAGCACATTTTTTATGATCAGTATTCTTACAACCTCAGCATTAACCCTTGGACGGGGGAGATTGCAAGAGCGACATCACCCGAGACGATGACAGGAATACAAACGCTAATGCATATCGCAGATCCTTTGCATTACGGTACCTTAGGTGGTATCTGGACAAAAATCATTTGGTTTATTTTTGGGGTGATCCTATCGGGTATGTCAATCACGGGATTTATGATGTGGGGACTGCGTAATGTGCGTGCAATTAAAAAAATGGAATCCCCCAGTACTGTGGCAGATAGGTTAGAGGAGGTACGTTAATGGCTTTCATTCATTCAACTTTTTGGCAAAAAAATAAATATAAACTGAGTGGGTTTATTCTATTGCTCCCCCTATTGTTTTTGTATCAGTCGCTAACACCTACATTTCCACCGGCCTGGCAGGCTCAAGAGTTAGGTGAATTTAAAATAGCCCCTTTACCCTTAGATCTAAAAGCACCCTATGTGCATCATGATGACTATGTGAAAGATTTTATGTTGGTTTTTGAAAAAGGTGAGGTAGGCAATATACGCCAAGGCTATGCCAATATTGGAACGCAGGCTTTGCCAATAGCAGATTTACAGCGCAGCGAGAATGGTATTTTACACGGTAATAAGCATGGCCAACACGTACACGCCATCGCAACTAAGACGCTAACCTCCGCCGATAGTCTGTGGATATTGATAGAGAATTGGCAAGGTGAGTGGCAAGTGGCAAAGTGGCCTCTGCCTGCCGAGCTAATAGTACAGACACACTGATGAGATAAAAACTAAACACTAATGGCGATCCTATGGAGTAATAATCTCAGGGTCGCTTTTAGTGGCGTAGATTAAGAATGATTAACCGAATACGGGTAAAGAATAACCTTTTTCACCGTAAACGCTCACTTTTGAAGGCATAAACACAACGGGGACGTTTATTCCTCATTAATAAATGATGAATTTGTTATATACATCACCAAAATACAAATGAAAGTGATTCGCAATAGTGTTACCGTATGTTCATCCTAAATAAACTCCCTAAATTACTATGCGCTTTTATCTACTACCTCTCGCGTCTGCCATTACTTTGGCATTAAACCCTTTGTCAGTTTTGGCTGCAGAGCCGTCTTCTGCAGCAGATGCAAATGATCAAAATATTGAAAAAATCACAGTGATGGGCAAGTACACTGTGAGTCGAACCATTGATACCGCCACAGGTTTAGGGCTGTCACTGCAGGAAACGCCACAGTCAGTGAGCATCTTGACCGCTGAACGGATCCAGGATCAGGCACTCAATACCGTTGTTGATGTGGTTAATAACACAGTAGGTTTGTCTTCATCTAAAACAGATAACGTTCGAAATGGCTTTATGGCCCGTGGTTTTGCGGTTCAGAATTACCAGATCGATGGCGTACCTTTATCTTGGAGTTTGGGGGGCGATGCAGGTGAGACTGTGTCAGATATCTCTCTGTACGAGCGTGTAGAGGTGGTGCGTGGTGCAACAGGCTTACTAACGGGAGCAGGGGATCCTTCTGCTTCAATCAACCTAGTGCGCAAACATGCCGACAGTGACGAACTTAAGGGCTATGTTGATGTTGCTACGGGTAGCTGGGATAAAAAACAAGTTACCGCAGATGTTTCTAATGGCCTCAACGACAGTGGCAGTGTACGTGGTCGCATGGTCGCGAAATATGTCAATAGCGATTCTTATCAGGATCTTTATCAAGACCGTAAGACCATTCTTTACGGCGTAATTGATTCAGACATTACTGACAACACTATGCTGCGCGTCGGCGGTAGTTACAATAACAATAACCCCAAAGGAGCGATGTGGGGTGCATTACCAGCAGTATTCAGCGATGGTTCAGTTACTGATTGGGATGTTTCTACTACAACAGCGGCAGATTGGAGCCGTTGGGAAACGACTAACATCAACTATTTTGCTAACTTGAACCATTATTTCAGCAATGGTTGGCAGTTGGTGGCGAACTATAATCGCATGGAATATGAAACCACCACCAAAATGATCTATATGTCTGGCTTGCTGAATAAAGAAACCGGTGCAGGATTGAGCGGCCAGCGTTATCACAGCCATGGTGAAAGTAACTCTGATAATTTCGATTTTCAGTTGAAAGGCGATTACCAACTCTTTAACCGTGAGCATCAATTTGTGACTGGTGCCTTATACAGCAAACAGAAATCCTATGCAGATACCTATGAACCCATCCGTGAGAATATGACGGGCTGGGACTCAAAGGCAGTTGAAAACTTTTATGATTGGCAAAGCAACGCCTTTGAAGAGCCTGAATGGTCAACAAATGCCAATCGCCAGTTAAATATGGATACCGAGCAGAAAGGTTTCTACGCAGCAACGCGGCTGACAATTACCGATGATTTAAAAGTGATTGCCGGTGGCCGTATTTCTAGTTGGAACCGCGAAGGGATCAGTTATGGTACTGATACTAACTTTGGTGATGATGGCGTGTTCGTTCCTTATGTTGGCGCCTTGTATGACATAAACGAAGAGCATCGTGTTTACGCCAGTTATACCGAAATATTTAATCCGCAGAACAGTAAGGATATTAACGGTGATTATTTAGATCCACTCGAAGGTAAAGCCTATGAAATTGGTTTAAAGAGCGCTTATCTAGATGATCGTCTGCACACTGCTGTGGCACTGTTTAAGATTGAACAGGATAATCTGGCAACAGCCGCTGGGACTATCATTGTTGACGGTACTCCAACCACTTATTACAAAGCTGCTCAAGGTACTGAGAGTACAGGCTTTGAGTTAGAAGTGGTGGGGGAGTTTATCGATGGGTGGAATATCACGGCTGGCTACTCGCAGTTTACAGCGGAAGATGCTGACGGAAAAAAAGTGGCGGCTACTAGCCCTCGCAAACAGTTTAAACTATTCACAACTTATCAGTTTGTTGATTACCTGCCTGAATTGACCGTGGGTGGTGGTATTAACTGGCAGAGTGATAGTTACTCTGAAGGGGGGACAGTAAAAATCGATCAGGATGCTTACTCTTTAGTCAACCTGATGGCTCGTTATAACCTTACTGACAATATGGATCTGCAACTTAACGTAGAGAACCTATTAGATGAAAAATATTATGCTTATATGTCTGCCTCTGCCTCAATGTCCGAAGCATATAGCGTGTATCATTACGGAACCCCACGTAATGTGACCCTGAGCTTTAATTACCGCTTTTAAATTTTCCGCTAAATAAAAGGAGTAGCCGCGTTATCGGCGACTCCTTTTTTATCTTCTATTATTGTTATTCCCAATATTTTGATGGCTTGTTTCGTGCGTATTAACGACTCAGTACTGATATCGGTAAATATTGGGCTAACTCACCTATGGTTCGTTCAAAAATATAATACTGTTATTAACTGAAAGCGGGAAGATGATGCCCTTCAATCTAGTTATGGAATGGCAACGTATTGTGTTGGTAGTTTACCCTTTTTCTTGTGCGCATTGTATTGTCAACAATCAGTGCGGCAACGAACAGAGTCAATAGAAAAATATAGGTATACTCATGCCATTAGCCTTATTACAAGGTTGTGGCTTATCGCCAGCTTTTTAAGCTAAAGACCAGGTGTTATATAGATTAAGCCGTTGTTGGACCTATAAAGTATTTTATGTTGATGACAAGTTGTCAATAATTCATATCATTAATAATAGACATCAGCGTTTGACTATTTAGTTAATAATCATTTCAAAACTGCACTTTTAATGAGACATAATGTCATAGTAAATATGGGCTTGTTTAGTAAGTTTACTTTCATCAATGCATAGAAAAGTGATTCACTTTTCACAGTAAAGACCAAGGACTCCCGTTTTGAGGAGAATAATATGCAAATAGAAACGCTTTATGATGTTATGCAATGGACTAGAAATATACACCAACGGCTGCATGCATTTGCGGCACATTGCGCACTTACAAATGATAGCGAAAGAAGCGGATTACTGTTGGAGTATATTTCAGCCCACGAGCAAAAAATGGCACTGGTTATCAGGCAGTTCGAAGATAATGGCAATAGCAATGCACTTAACACTTATTGTCGGCATTATTATGAAAAAACCGCTATTCCTTTTAACACCATAGGTGAACATCCGTTTAAGAGGATGGATACGGATGAAATAGCGATGGCCACACTTGAGTATCATAAAAATATTGTAGGGCTGTTTGAATATCTACAAAACTGCAGTTCTGCACCTTCCGTAACAGAATTTCTTAGCAATATACTGTCCCTTGAAGAAGCTGAAAAGCGATTACTGGCACGTAATATGAAACAAATTGATGACTTCTAGTATGTCTGCTAAAAATCACATCCTTGTACCTATTGCTCAGTGTAGCTTCGGTATTTATTCTGTAGTTTAGATATTGAAACCTTGACTTCATGTGGGTAACAAGTAGATCTGCCATCACAATAATTATTGATTAGCCTTGAAACTAGAGTGAATGACTTAAACTGCCACCTTATTAAGGATTAACATGAATCAACCCCTGATCATTGATTACTATTCTGATATTCTTTGTGTGTGGGCTTGGGTTGCACAACAACGTATTGATGAGTTAAATCAAAAGTTAGAAAATAAAATTTATTTTAAATATCATTATCTTGATGTATTTGGTGATGTTCAAACAAAAATTGAGACGCAATGGAAACAGAAAGGTCAATATAATGGTTTTGCAGAGCATGTACATAAATCTGCATCTATCCGTGATGACGTTCCCACAAACTCAAAAATATGGACAGAAGTCAGACCGACAACGTCGGCCAATGCTCATTTAGTGCTTAAAGCCATTGAACTTATCTATGACAAAAACACCAGTATCAATATGGCATTGAAATTTCGGAGTGCATTTTTTATCGACGCATTGGATATTGGTAAGCTTGAAATACTTTATGATCTGGTTGATTTCTATGGGCTGGAACAGAAAAAAATCACCTCAAGCGTTCATGATGGTTCTGCTATAGCCGCATTAATGAGCAACTACCAAAAGTCAGCACAACAAAACCTACAAGGCAGTCCAAGCTATATTATCGACGAAGGTAGACAAATATTTTATGGTAACGTAGGTTATCGTGTTCTTCTTGCGAATATAGAAGCATTATTGTAAAAATCAGCAGTCGAGGCTAGTTGGTGCTAAAAACCTTAGACTACCAACTGTGGTTCTCTAAGTTCTACAAGATGCTATGAACACCTCTAGACCATTTTAACGTTTTTAGAGTTATACCTCTTAGTTCCTTCTTAGTTTAGCCACTGAATACTCATATTCATATTTTTAATGGCATCTATGACATACGCAAATGTAGCTATATTAGGTATCAGATGATGTTTTAAGTTAAATTATGTATTAAAATATTTATAATGTGTACGCTATCGCACAGACACACTTTTAGATAAATTATAAATTGGATACAGAGTTTAGATTGATATGCCTTTAATGGGTAAGCTTTATCTTAATAAGATATTTTATGTTATTTATATTGATGTTGTGGCTCATCATTATGATGTCGTTTAGTTGGAAAATCACTAGGTAATTAAATAATGGAATTCAGTCATGGTTAATACTAGATTTCAGTAAATAAAATGATCGCCACAATTTATACTTAAGATAAAATTCAAGATTGCTACAAAATATTTTCCTATTTAAACCAATGTCATATTGTAGCATTAATACCTAAGTTGACACGGTATGATTGATGTGGAGCCAGTCACACAATTTTATGAAAACACCGCGGAATTAATTTTAGCCTAATTTCTATGTCGCTTTACTGATATTTTACCAACTAAGATTTTTACTAAAAATATTTAGATGTTTACTAAACGCTATTTACTAAAAATGAACAATAGCTCATAGCTGATTGTTAGCGCTCATTATTATTTAGATGTTATATCAACAACAAAAGGAAATTGACCATGAACAAAGACCAGATAGAAGGTTCAATAAAAGACGCAGCAGGCAAAGTGCAGCAAAAAATTGGTGAGATCGTTGGCAACCCGAAACAGCAGATGAAAGGGGTTCAGAAACAGATAAAAGGTAAAACTCAAAAAGCAATTGGTAATGTAAAAGAAGCTGCTAAGGATGCCGACAAACACAGTTGATGTCAGCGGCTTTTACAATTAAGTAAGCACCTTAAGCATAAAGTTTGGCAGCTTAATGTGGGTATTTAAAAGGATCTTAGTCATATTGATTAAGATTTCTAGTTCGAGTTATATCCATAATGTCTAGGAGACTCTCATGAGTATAGGAACAATATTATTAGTGGTTTTGATTCTGATGCTGATCGGTGTGGCTCCGACTTGGCCACACAGTAAGAGCTGGGGGTACGGCCCGAGCGGTGGATTAGGTTTGGTAGTATTGATCCTCGTTATACTCCTTCTACTCGGTAAAATTTGAGTGATAAAGCCTAAGTCATGTATGACCTCAATATTGAGTCGTCATTTCTAATTGCCGTAGGTAGCTAAAAATAGTGAGTGATGTTTTTAGTCGTTCAAAAATGGCTGACATCGCTCGTTTTTCTTGCACGGCAGTGCTCGCCATACTGAGATTGAAAGGTCCTGTACGCCTAAGATTTACACGCGAGATATGGTTTACACGCAAGATATTTCGTTAAGGTAGCATTAGGTGAAGTCCTTCACGCTAAAAATGAAAGTCACTAAGTCCGAAGCATTACAGTTTGCACGCTAGTATTCAGCAAGGTTGTATGAGATGAGCTAAATGGTGCAATAACACATACAGAGGTTTGTATTATAAGAACGGCAGCTTAGTGACTAAAGGCGTTTGCTCACGAAAATGGCTTACTCAAACAGCCAGATTGAATACTTATTTGTGAACAATAGCTGTGTGAGCAACAGGCGTATCTGTAAAAAGGTAATGTTTTAGCTGTTTATCAAAGCTCGGATCTTGTCTCCTTATCCATTCTTGTAGCATTGCAGCATGTTCTTTTTCTTCATCTCGATTATGTATGAGTATCTCTCTCAACTCATTCTTTTTGCACGCATCAACTCTTTGGTTATACCAGTCTATTGCTTCAAGCTCTTCCATCAGTGATGTAAGTGCACGGTGCATGTCCTTGGTTTTATCTGTGAGTTCAGTAATGGGTTCATGATAACCTTCATTCGACATTGGGATTTCCTCGCTAAATGCAGATAGGATCGCTCACTATTGAGCGGTGATGATAATTGCAGATGATTGTCTTAACGCTATTTTCAACGAACAGACTTTGAATGCATTATTCTGCGACCTTAACCTTCGAGTGTCTGTTCGATGCCGTACTTAGTCAGAAATTTTTAGGCAGCTCGTTTAAAAGGATTGGAGAGGGCGTAGAAATACCACTGCGAATATTTGATTTAGCACAAGATATTACTTTGGATCTTGAACTTTGAGATATTTGGGAATGAATTTTAAATAAAAAACAAAGGTAGATTAATTGTATTTAGCTTGATAAGCAGAGGGGGATTAATGAAATACATAATAAGAAATGGTACACCCGAGTGGACTCGAACCACCGACCCCTACCATGTCAAGGTAGTGCTCTAACCAACTGAGCTACGGGTGCACTGTTTGAATTTCACTTTTTATACTCTGTGAAGAGAGTGGTACACCCGAGTGGACTCGAACCACCGACCCCTACCATGTCAAGGTAGTGCTCTAACCAACTGAGCTACGGGTGCATCGCAAAATTTAACAAGCTATTCAAAAGCGTTGCGCCTTGGAACGAGCGCTATATTAGGGGCATAGCGCAGGGCTGGCAAGCAAAAAAAACAAATTTGTCGTCAAATGGTGAATTGCTGTGCAACTTGCCCAGTGTTTCAACAATGCCGCCGATAAAACCGCAATTTTTTATTCGTTTTACTTCAGAGAATGCATCGAAATCAAACTGATAAACCAAAAGGCGAGCACTGTCGCTCGCCATTAATGCAATCAATGGTGAACACTGTCACCTTCAATAAGGCTCAAATGCACGCCATGCTTTTGGATGTAACGCAGACGAATGAAAAATAACAGCGCTGCTGAGGTCAAGCCCGCAATCAATCCTGCCCAGAATCCATGGGCACCCATCGCGGGAACGATATGGTCCGTATAAGCTAAGGTATAACCGAGTGACATACCAATGCCCCAGTAGGAAAACAGCGTGATATAAAAAGCGCTGCGTGTATCTTTATAACCGCGAAGAGCACCCGCTGCGACCACTTGAACTGAATCAGATAATTGATACAGGGCTGCCATCAACATCAAGCTGCCGGCTAAGGCAACCACTTCAGGATCACCATTATAAAGTTTCGCAATTTGGAATCTAAATAAGACGGTCAAAACCGCTGTCGTTAGAGCAAGGGATAGTGCCAGCCATAAGCCCACTTTAGTGACCACCGCGGAAATATCAGCGCGATCACGGCCTAAGTAATAACCAATCCGAATCGATACCGCGATACCGATAGATAACGGCAGCATAAATACGATGGCAGAAAAGTTGAGCGCAATCTGGTGACTTGCGACCACTGTTGCGCCAAGTGGCGCGAGTAATAGCGCTATGATGGCAAATAAACTCACTTCAAAAAACAGCGCCATTGCTATCGGCATGCCGAGTTTGGTCATTTTCTTCATCGTTTCAAAATCTGGGCGATGAAATTTACTGAAGGGAGCTAAAGCCGCGAATTTTTTATGCAACTGCATGTAAATGGTCATGGCAACTAGCATGGCCCAGAATACGAGAGCAGTGGCGATACCACAGCCTGCGCCGCCCATGGCCGGTACGCCAAAGTGTCCATAAATAAAAATATAGTTAGCGGGGATATTTACGGCTAGACCGACAAAACCAATGACCATGGTCGGTAAGGTATAGGATATACCTTCACTGCAGCCACGTAGCACTTGATAAAGCACAAATGCGGGTGCGCCCCATAAAATACCGTCGAGATATCCTATGGTTAAGCGGTATAATTCGGGTTCTAAATCCATATGGCTAAGCACAAAGGGCGCAGATGCGAGGAAAACCATCACGCCAATGCCGCCAATGATGGCAAGATAGGCACCTTGAAAGGCCAAAGGTTGGATGGCTTTTTGATTATTCGCTCCATTGTAGTGGGCAAACAAAGGCGTAAAAGCCATCAGTAAACCTTGGACGAAAAGAATAGCGGGTAACCAAAGGCTAGTGCCGACCGCAACAGCGGCCATATCAACCGCGCTAACACGGCCCGCCATAACGGTATCAATAAAGCCCATCATGGTCTGAGTGACCTGAGCTATCAGTACCGGCAGCGCCAGTTGGATTAAACGTTTGGCTTGATAGCCTGAATGATTCATAAATACAGCCTTTAACGATTAAGCGAGCAGAAAATGTTTACAGGTATAGTTCAAGCCACCTGCGAGGTGGTTGCAATACATAAGAAAGATGGCCTAAATACCCTTGAGGTAGCGTTCGAACCTGATTTGCATGAGGGACTTGCGATAGGTGCAAGTGTGGCAAATAACGGGGTATGTCTTACTGTGACTCAGGTCGTTGATGATAGGGTATTTTTCGACGTAGTGGAAGAGACCTTGCGACTGACGAATCTGACTAATTTGTCTATAGGTCAAAGCGTTAATGTTGAGCGTTCGTTAACTTTTGGTAGTGAAATTGGTGGGCACATTCTCTCTGGCCATATCCATACTAAGGCCAAAGTCATCGATATTAGCCATACAGAACAGCATTATGATCTGACACTGGGCATTGAGCCTAAATGGATGGATTACATTTTTTATAAAGGTTTTGTTGGTGTTAATGGCTGTAGTTTAACGGTTGGCGAGGTGAGTGACTCCGGTTTTAAGTTGCACTTAATTCCTGAAACTCTAAAACTGACCAATTTAAGTCAGTATAAAGTGGGTGATGAACTCAATATTGAGATCGACAGCCAAACACAAATTATCGTCGACACAGTCGAGCGCGTGCTGGCCAGGCGTTTTAACGAACAAGCACGTTAGTTTTGTGACATCGCAGCGTGTAGTGCAATCTCGTTTAATAGATTTGCTCGTCGTCTGAATCGATATACAGCTCAACCGTCCGTCTCGATTCATCGATGTGTAAGCGTAAGTGAATCGGATTACAACAAATTCGGCAGTCATCGTAATAATCTTGGTCTCCACAGCTGGCATCGATACTGATATCTTGATGGTGCCCGCAGTGGGGACAAGCAATAACTTTGTTCATGACTCTCATGGTGCAACTCCTTATCGCCAATAGAGCGAATCGCTCTGCTCAATCAACGCATCTCATACTTCGTACGCTTATCGCTTATATTGTCTGCGCTTTGTCGATATTCGAAACCTGAGTGCGCTTTATGTGCTTCCTATTTGAGTATACAGCAGAGTGCAGTGCACTGACTTAGATGAAGTCGGTCTCAAAACGCAGCATGATAGACCTTCTGGTTAAATATTTTCTTGTTGGATCATTATCTCTTCTAAAAACTAGTCCTTTACCGTCACTAACCCCTCCATTTCACTGCTGTGTAACACGCCATCGCGGGCATCTTGGGTAATATCCAGCGTTAAACGCTGCATCTGTTGCTCAAGTTCACTTTTAATATCAACGAGTAACACTTGAGTATCAATCAAAGATTTGCTTGTAATTTTCACCTGCGGCTCAGGTAAAGCGGTTGCAGTGTGCGTGAGTGTTACAGCCAGTAGAATGCAGTTCAACATATCAACTCCCTTGTCATGTTTTCAGTGATGCCCAATAAACTGGCGCTAGAATAGGGGAGTTAGATGACCAAGAAGTTACCAAGACACTGCAAAATCATGAATTTGCTTTTTGTTTCCAATCCCAATTCTGGTCAATATGCTTGCGCCTTTTAGCTACAATCCCTTAGAATAAACGCCCTGCTACGCAAGGCGGCTAAGACTCCTGTACTGTCTTAACCTAGCGAGCATTTCTCTTACATTAACTAAAACCAAGTGGCCCTACGTGTGGGTCACCACTGGAAAGGACATTTCATGCCTGTAATTACACTTCCCGATGGTAGCAAACGCGAGTTTGCTCATGCTGTATCGACCCTCGATGTTGCCGCCGATATTGGCCCTGGTTTAGCGAAAGCTTGTATCGCTGGCCGCGTTAATGGCGAATTAAAAGATGCTTGCGATCTCATTGAAACCGATGCTGAGCTATCAATCATTACCGCCAAAGACGAAGAAGGTGTTGAAATTCTTCGCCATTCTTGTGCGCATTTATTAGGTCACGCGATTAAGCAAATGTGGCCAGAAACCAAGATGGCGATTGGTCCTGTTATCGATAATGGCTTCTACTATGATATCGACCTTGAGCACAAGTTGACTCAAGATGACATCGACGCATTAGAAAAGCGCATGCTTCAACTGGCAAAAACCAACTATGACGTAGTAAAACGTGTCGTTAGCTGGCAAGAAGCCCGTGATACATTCGCTGCGCGCGGTGAAGATTATAAGATTGCCATTCTGGATGAGAACATCAGCAAAGATGCGACGCCTGCGCTGTATCATCACGAAGAATACACTGACATGTGTCGTGGACCGCACGTACCTAACATGCGTTTCTGCCAGCATTTTAAATTAATGAGCATTGCCGGCGCTTACTGGCGTGGCAACTCAGAAAACAAGATGTTGCAACGTATCTATGGTACCGCTTGGGCCGACAAAAAAGCCCTGAGCACACACTTAACCCGTCTTGAAGAAGCGGCTAAGCGTGACCACCGTAAAATCGGTAAGCAGCTCGACTTGTATCACATGCAAGAAGAAGCACCGGGTATGGTGTTTTGGCATAATGACGGTTGGAGCATCTTCCTCGAATTAGAAAGATTCATTCGCCGTAAGCTAAACCAATACACTTACCAAGAAGTAAAAGGCCCATTAATGATGGACCGCGTGTTGTGGGAACGTTCTGGTCACTGGGATAAATACTCAGAAGCCATGTTCACGACCAGCAGCGAAAATCGCGAATACGCCATCAAGCCAATGAACTGCCCAGGCCACGTGCAGATCTTCAACCAAGGGTTAAAATCTTACCGCGATCTGCCATTGCGTATGGCTGAATTTGGTTGCTGTCACCGTAATGAACCTTCAGGCTCGTTACACGGATTAATGCGTGTACGTGGCTTTACGCAAGATGACGCCCATATTTTCTGTACTGACAGCCAAGTTCAAGAGGAAGTGAGTGCCTGTATCCAGATGGTTTACGATACTTACGCTACCTTCGGCTTTGAAAATATCGTAGTAAAACTGTCGACTCGCCCAGAGAAACGTATCGGTGACGATGCGATGTGGGACAGAGCGGAAGAAGCACTTAAGCAAGCTCTGCGTGCCAATAATATTGAATTCACTATTTTGCCTGGCGAAGGTGCGTTCTACGGACCCAAAATCGAATTTACTTTACACGATTGTTTGGACCGAGCGTGGCAATGTGGTACTGTGCAGCTCGATTATGCGTTGCCAAGCCGTCTTGGTGCAACTTACGTTGCCGAAGATAACAGCCGTCAGACCCCAGTGATGATCCATCGTGCTATTTTAGGCTCTTTGGAACGATTCTTGGGTATCTTGATAGAAGAATATGCAGGACGTTTCCCAACTTGGTTAGCCCCAATGCAAGTTGTCGTGATGAATATCACCGATAAACAGGCTGATTATGTTGAAGAAGTCGTAAAATTCTTCAAAGAACAAGGTATTCGAGCGTCTTTTGACTTGAGGAATGAGAAAATAGGCTTTAAAATACGCGAGCACACCTTAAGGCGTGTCCCTTATTTGTTGGTCGTTGGCGATCAAGAAATGGAAAATAAGGAAGTAGCGGTGCGTACCCGTGATGGTATCGATTTAGGTAAGATGCGACTTGAAGATTTCGCCACTAAAATCCATCAACAGATTTCGCTCCGTAGTCTCAAATTGTTGGAGGAATAGGTCATAAAGATCAAAAAAACAGCAGGGCGTCAGCCGGCCCCTAATAGAATCAATGAAGAAATCACAGGTGTACCAGAAGTACGCTTAACAGGCATTGATGGTGAAGCTATTGGTGTGGTAAGCATCAGAGATGCTCAGAATTTGGCAGATGAAGCAGGTGTAGACCTAGTAGAAATCAGCCCAAATGCTGAACCTCCAGTATGTCGCATTATGGACTACGGTAAGTTCCTTTTTGATAAGGCTAAGTCAGCCAAGGAACAAAAGAAGAAGCAAAAGCAGGTTCAGGTCAAGGAAATTAAATTCCGTCCTGGAACTGACGAAAACGACTATCAGGTAAAACTACGCAACCTGATACGTTTTCTGGAAGACGGGGACAAAGCGAAGATTACGCTTCGTTTCCGAGGTCGCGAAATGGCACACCAAAACCTGGGTATGGATCTATTGAACCGTATCAAGGCTGATTTGGACGAGTATGCGGTTGTTGAATCTTTCCCGAAAATGGAAGGCCGACAAGCAATTATGGTGCTAGCGCCTAAAAAGAAATAAGTAGGGCAAAACTTAAAGTAGCAAAGGTCTATGGCCTTTGCTCGCCTTGCTTTTTATTAAACATCCCAATGCGGAGTTTTAGAAATGCCTAAAATGAAAACAGACAAGGGTGTAGCGAAGCGTTTTAAGAAAACCGCTAATGGTTTCAAGCGCAAGCAAGCACACTTACGTCACATTTTGACGAAAAAAAGCACTAAACGTAAACGTCACTTACGTGCAAAATGTTTAGTATCAAAAGCTGACGTTCCAGCAATCGCGCGTCAATTACCTTACGCTTAATTTAGGAGATTAGAAAATGCCAAGAGTTAAGCGTGGTGTAACCGCTCGTGCTCGTCACAAGAAAGTTTTAAAACTAGCTAAAGGTTATTATGGCGCTCGTAGCCGTACTTACCGTGTTGCTGTTCAAGCAGTAACTAAAGCTGGTCAATATGCTTACCGTGACCGTCGTCAGAAAAAACGTCAATTCCGTCAACTTTGGATTGCACGTATTAATGCTGCTGCTCGTCAAAATGGTCTGTCTTACAGCCGTTTCATCAACGGTCTGAAAAAGGCGTCTATCGAAATCGATCGTAAGATTTTGGCTGACATCGCTGTATTCGACAAAGTTGTATTTGCAACTTTAGTTGAAAAAGCAAAAGAAGCGTTAAACTAAGAAATTAGTTTGTTGCTGTAGAGAAGGGACCATTTGGTCCCTTTTTTTGTGCGCCATTTTTGGCTTAACGAAATGATTTTACTTACCTAAGAACTTATATAAGTACTATCTAAGTGGTGCGGAATTAATAATCGCAAAGGAAAGACATGTGAGTGCGTGAACAATGTCGATTGGCACAGCCCGCAAAAATTTTTGCTATTGCTTAACAATTTTGACCTAAAAAAATAGCAGGCTAAGCCTGCTATTCGTTGAAAAATCGAGTCTAGTTACTTTTTAGCGTCTAAATAACGCTCTGCATCGAGTGCGGCCATACAGCCTGTGCCGGCAGAAGTAATGGCTTGACGATAATGTTGGTCCATCACATCACCACAGGCATAAACACCTTCGATACTGGTTTGCGTGGCGTTACCTTGCAAGCCACTCTGAACTTTTAAATAACCGTGGTTCATTTCCAACTGGCCTTCAAAAATACCGGTATTAGGGCTGTGACCAATAGCGACGAACACACCAGCAACGGCTAAGTCAGTGATCGAGCTATCTTTAGTGCTCTTCATCTTCAGACCTGTCACACCCATGGCATCACCAACAACTTCATCCATGGTTTGATCTAAGTGAAGGATTATGTTGCCATTGGCGACTTTGTCCATCAGACGGTCGATCAAGATTTTTTCTGAACGGAAGGTGTCACGGCGATGGATGAGGTGAACTTCAGCAGCAATATTGCTTAAGTACAGTGCTTCTTCAACGGCGGTGTTGCCGCCACCGATCACTGCGACTTTTTGATTGCGATAGAAGAAGCCATCACAGGTTGCACAGGCTGATACACCGCGACCTTTGAAAGCTTCTTCTGACTCTAACCCTAAGTAACGGGCTGAAGCGCCAGTTGCGATGATCAGCGCATCACAGGTGTACTCGCCGTTATCGCCTTTCAAACGGAAAGGGCGCTCGGTAAGGGTCACTTCGTTGATATGATCGAACAAGATTTCAGTATCGAACTTTTCAGCATGCTTCTGCATACGTTCCATCAAGGCTGGACCTGTTAAGTCGTCCGCATCGCCTGGCCAGTTTTCAACTTCAGTCGTCGTGGTTAATTGACCACCTTGTTGCATACCTGTGATCATCACAGGTTTTAAATTCGCACGCGCAGCATAAACGGCTGCGGTATATCCTGCTGGGCCTGAACCCAAAATCAATAAGTTACAATGTCTGACCTGGCTCATTTTTATCTCCGTGCCTTTAGCAAATTGCAAGGATTGTAGGGAATTTACCTGTGGGGGTAAAGTGTTGGAGGGCGATTCTTTTAGATTGCACTAATCGAGTCCATCCGTTTTAGTATGGAGAGTGTCAGTTTTACTTTACTGTGAATAAATAGCTTAAGTGTGAACCACGAAATGAAGCACGGGATGAACTTGTATAAATATGATGGTGCGATCGCAGTGGAGCCTATTTCTACCCAATAAAAAATCGGCCTCAATTGTATCGAGACCGATTTGAATTACATACTAAGTAAAGCTAGCTCAAATCCACATAAAAAGTTAATTTAATTAAAAACTTATACTAATAGTGTAGCAGGAGATGTGAACGCTAAGTTTAGGGCGTGAGCCACTTCCTTACACACCACTTTACCGTGCATGACGTTTAAGCCATTAAGAAAATGCTTGTCTTGCAACAGCGCTTCTTTATAGCCTAAATTTGCTAACTTGAGAATGTACGGTAAGGTTGCATTGTTAAGCGCAAATGTGGAAGTGCGAGCGACCGCACCAGGCATATTTGCAACACAGTAATGCACAACATCATCAACGATGTAGGTCGGATCTTGGTGAGTAGTGGCATGTGAAGTTTCAACACAACCGCCTTGATCAATCGCCACGTCAACGATAGCGCTGCCAGGTTTCATACGTGAAATCATGCTACGAGTAACCAATTTTGGCGCCGCAGCACCAGGAATTAGTACACCACCGATCACAAGATCGGCCTCAATAACATGACGTTCAATTGCATCCGCAGTTGAGTAAATGGCTTTTACAGCAGAACCGAATTGCACATTTAAACGACGTAGAGCATCAATACTGCGATCAAGCACAACAACATCAGCACCCATACCAACTGCCACTTGTGCTGCATTAGTACCAACCATACCGCCGCCGATAATGACGACTTTAGCAGGCTCAACCCCCGGTACGCCGCCCAATAACATACCGCGGCCACCAGAAGATTTCTCTAACGCCATAGCGCCAGCTTGGATTGACATACGACCAGCGACTTCAGACATAGGAGCAAGCAAAGGCAGGCCACCACGATCGTCTGTCACAGTTTCGTAAGCGATACATACGGCACCACTTTTGATTAAATCTTCAGTTTGCGGTAAATCTGGAGCAAGATGCAGATAAGTAAATAAAATCTGATCGTGACGCAACATAGCGCGTTCAACTGCTTGAGGCTCTTTTACTTTTACAATCATCTGCGCTTTAGCAAAAACTTCAGCAGCAGTCGCTAAAATTGTGGCGCCAGCATCAATATAATCTTGATCTGAAAAACCAATACCTATGCCTGCATTTGTTTCAACAAAAACGTCGTGACCTTTGATCGCCAACTCGCGAACACTAGAAGGAACCATACCGACACGATATTCGTGGTTTTTAATTTCCTTGGGAACACCAATAATCATCTTTGAGCCTCAATTGCCTGAAATCCCACTTTTAATGGGCATAATTGTTATTTTATCGTGACCTGAACGTGATTAATTCAGGGATATCTAGTATAGTATCGGCGACGCAGTTTATGCTGCTGAACTTTCGGCATACGTAGAATAAAATGTTGTTTTAGTGATAAAGCAAGGTTAAATAAATGGCATATAATAAAAAGAGTCCTGTAAAAGACTTGGATCGCATCGATCGCAACATTCTTAATGAACTACAACTTGATGGCCGCATTTCAAATGTGGAATTGTCAAAAAGAGTCGGACTAAGTCCAACTCCGTGTTTAGAAAGAGTAAAACGTCTCGAAAAGCAAGGTTACATCAATGGCTATACCGCATTGGTGAATCCTCATTTCTTGGGTGCATCCCTACTGGTATTCGTGGAAATCACATTAAGCCGTGATACTCCCGAAGTGTTTGATAAGTTTAACCGTGCAGTGCAACTACTCGATGATATTCAAGAATGTCATCTGGTTTCAGGCGATTTTGACTACTTACTGAAAACTCGTGTTTCAGATATGTCGGCTTATCGTCGCTTGTTAGGTGAAACTTTATTGAAATTACCTTCTGTTTCCGACACGCGTACTTATGTTGTGATGGAAGAAGTTAAGCACACCAGTCGTGTAGCGATAAATCATCTACTCTCAGATATCTAAATTACCCTGATTGTTTGGTTTTACAATAAGGGGCTTAGGCCCCTTATTTATCAGTAACGTCGATATGTTCATCTCATTTAACGCCTATTGCTATTAGCCTTGTATTGCCCTTAAGTTTGCTAACTTAGGGGCTTCTTTTTGTGGCATTTTTAAACAAATTTGTTAACGGAAGTGTTTGTGTAATAACTCATTCCTCCCCAAAAGCACACTAAAACACCTCAATAGACTAAATTTTGCCAATCATGACCAATTCTGTATAGAAAAACAGGCTAATGTGCTCCACATTTAGTGGGATTCTGGTATCGTTAGCCCACCTGTTTTCACTTTTATGGATTACGTCGTTTGTCTCAAGGAAATAGTGTACGCACGCTCACTGGCCTGCAACGTCTGCTGGAAGGCGGACTCATCATTTGTTGTGTTCTCGCCACTTATATTTTGCTCGCATTGACGAGTTTTAGTCCGTCTGATCCTGGTTGGAGTCAGTCGCATTTTCAAGGCGATATTAAAAACTGGACCGGAGCAGTAGGGGCTTGGATTGCCGATATTCTGTTATATTTCTTCGGCGTTACGGCTTATATCATGCCAATCATTGTCGCATCGACGGGTTGGTTATTGTTCAAGCGCGCCCATCATTTACTTGAAATTGATTACTTTTCAGTGGCCCTGAGATTGATTGGATTTTTACTGATCATTCTAGGATTTTCTGCTTTGGCGAGTATGAATGCCAACAACATCTACGAGTTTTCGGCAGGCGGAGTGGCGGGTGATGTGATCGGTCAAGCTATGTTGCCGTATTTTAATAAACTCGGCACTACCTTATTACTGCTGTGTTTCTTGGGCTCAGGCTTTACGCTGTTGACTGGGATTAGCTGGCTGACTGTGGTCGAGAAAATCGGCTTAGTCTCTATTTGGATTTATAAAAAGTTAAAATTATTGCCGCAAGCGATGAAGCGTGAGCATGAAACCGAGGATACCCGTGGTTTTATGTCCGTGGTGGATAAGTTTAAACAGCGCCGTGAATCCCAATATGTGCTAGAAAAGCCCCCCATAGTTGAAAAGCCTAAGGTGCGTGAGCGTCATATTGGTCGTAGAGCTGAGATAACCCCAACGCTATATGCTGCCACTGATGATATGGTCATTGAACCAGAAGGTATTATTACCGAAACTGAGAATAATTCGTCGCCAAAAAATAAACTATCGGCGCTTGCAAAAATTCTGAGCTTGAATGGCAGTAAAAGTAAGAGTGCACAACGGGTTGAGCCACAAATCGATAATGATGATTTGGCCGCCCATGGCAATTTTGAAGCGCCACCTTGGTTAGCTGAACCTCAACATTCAAATGCCGATGAGCAAGACAATGCCGATTTAAATTCGCATTCATTCGATCATGATGACAATGAGCCTGTGTTTAGCAGTCAAGCATTTACAGAAGATGAAGACGATGAAAGTCTAGGTTTTAGCGATGATGATGTCATTGATTTTGATACTAAAGTGTCAACAGGTGCAGTGAATCAAGCGCAGCGTAATAAGCAAGATCAAAAAGCTAAAATTGTCGATGGCATTGTGGTATTGCCAGGACAAGAAGACAAACCCGCACCGAAAAAACCGATGGATCCTCTGCCGAGTATTAACTTGCTCGACATACCTGACCGTAAGAAGAATCCGATCAGCCCAGAGGAATTGGATCAAGTCGCTCGCCTTGTTGAGCTTAAATTGGCCGATTTCAACATCATCGCCAATGTAGTGGGTGTGTATCCAGGTCCTGTGATCACACGCTTTGAATTAGAATTAGCGCCGGGCGTTAAAGCGTCAAAAATCTCTAATCTATCAAAGGATTTAGCTCGTTCATTACTGGCTGAAAGTGTGCGCGTGGTTGAAGTTATTCCGGGTAAGGCTTATGTCGGACTTGAATTGCCCAATAAATTCCGCGAAACCGTGTTTATGCGCGATGTGTTAGATTGTGCTGCCTTTACTGAGAGTAAATCCAACTTAACTATGGTGTTAGGTCAAGATATTGCCGGTGACCCAGTTGTTGTTGATCTTGGTAAAATGCCACATTTATTGGTAGCCGGTACTACAGGCTCTGGTAAGTCTGTGGGTGTAAACGTGATGATCACCAGCTTACTGTATAAGTCTGGCCCAGAAGATGTACGCTTTATCATGATCGACCCCAAAATGTTGGAATTGTCTGTCTATGAAGGCATTCCGCATTTGCTATGTGAAGTCGTGACCGACATGAAAGAAGCTGCCAATGCGCTGCGTTGGTGTGTCGGCGAGATGGAACGTCGCTACAAGCTGATGTCTATGATGGGCGTGCGTAACATCAAGGGCTATAACGCTAAAATTGCCGAAGCGAAAGCCAATGGCGAAGTGATTTTAGATCCTATGTGGAAGTCATCCGACAGCATGGAGCCTGAAGCGCCTGCGTTAGATAAGCTGCCATCGATTGTTGTCGTGGTCGATGAATTTGCTGACATGATGATGATTGTTGGTAAAAAAGTTGAAGAGTTGATTGCCCGTATTGCCCAAAAAGCGCGTGCCGCAGGCATACATTTAATTCTTGCAACCCAAAGACCGTCAGTGGATGTGATTACCGGCTTGATTAAAGCCAACATTCCCACACGTATGGCGTTCCAAGTGTCATCGCGTATCGATTCGCGCACCATTTTAGATCAACAGGGTGCCGAAACCTTGCTTGGTATGGGTGACATGTTATTTTTGCCACCGGGTACTGCGGTACCGAATCGTGTTCATGGTGCGTTCGTTGATGATCATGAAGTTCACCGTGTCGTTGCCGACTGGTGCGCCCGTGGCAAACCGCAATATATCGAAGAAATCCTCAACGGTGCCAGTGATGGTGAACAAGTATTATTGCCTGGTGAAACCGCTGAATCAGACGAAGAATACGATCCGTTATACGATGAAGCAGTTGCCTTTGTGACTGAAACTCGTCGCGGCTCGATTTCAAGCGTACAGCGTAAATTTAAGATTGGTTATAACCGTGCAGCACGGATTATTGAACAGATGGAAGCGCAAGGTATTGTTTCTGCTCAAGGCCACAACGGTAACCGTGAAGTCTTAGCGCCGCCAGCACCAAAACATTATTAAGCCGCGCTAAGGCGTAGCTTTGATACACCCAAGGGTTTACAGGGTAAGGAATAAAATGAAAAAACGATTATGCGCTGTGTTGTTAGCTTCACCTTTGCTATTTAGCGCGGCTGTGTTTGCCGATGATGCGCAGCAGCTCAGGGAAAAATTGATTGGTACCGCGTCACTAAAAGCCGATTTCAAACAAACCGTAACAGATGTCAATAAAAAGGTTATTCAAACAGGGTCTGGCATTTTTGCCTTAGCGTATCCGAATCAATTTTATTGGCATTTAACCCAGCCCGATGAATCGCAGATTGTCGCTGATGGTAAAGATTTGTGGATCTACAATCCTTTCGCCGAAGAGGTGGTCATCATGGATTTTGCTGAAGCAATCAATGCATCTCCCATCGCATTGCTCGTCCACCGCGACGATGCGACTTGGTCACAGTATTCAGTGTCCAAGAAACAAGATTGCTATGAGATCAAACCTAAGGCGATTGATTCGGGCATATTGTCCGTCAATGTGTGTTTCAAAAATACCCAGTTAGTCAACTTTAATGTTGCCGATGATAAAGGTAATTTAAGCCTGTTTGATTTAAGCAATCAGCAAGCCATCACAAATAAAGACAAAGCCTTGTTCACCTTTGTGATCCCAGACAGCGTCGATGTTGATGATCAACGTCGTAAAGCAGCGCATTAGGCTATCGCGTGAGCAGTTTATCGTTTAATTTTGCACCCGATTTTCGTCCCTTGGCCGCGCGCATGCGGCCAAGAACGATTGGCGAGTACATAGGTCAAGCCCATTTACTGGGTGAGGGCCAACCACTACGCAAAGCATTGGAAGCTGGGCGCGCCCATTCCATGATGTTGTGGGGACCGCCGGGCACAGGTAAAACAACCTTAGCTGAATTAATCGCACATTATTCAAATGCTCACGTTGAGCGCATTTCCGCGGTCACCTCTGGCGTTAAGGACATTCGCGCCGCGATTGAGCAAGCAAAAGCCGTTGCAGAATCCCGTGGCCAACGTACTCTATTGTTTGTCGATGAAGTCCACCGATTTAATAAGAGTCAGCAGGATGCCTTTCTGCCATTTATTGAAGATGGCACAGTGATCTTTATCGGCGCGACCACAGAAAATCCGTCTTTTGAAATCAATAATGCCTTACTCTCGCGGGCAAGGGTCTATCTTATCAAGCGCTTAAGCCATGATGAAATCGCCCATATAGTGACTCAAGCCTTAAACGATAACGAGCGCGGTTTAGGCCTACGACGATTTGTAATGCCAACCGATGTGCTCACCACATTGGCACAACTTTGTGATGGTGATGCCCGTAAAGCGTTAAATCTTATTGAGTTGATGAGTGATATGCTCATCGACGGTGGCACCTTTACCACTGAAATGTTAATTCAAGTGGCGGGGCACCAAGTTGCTGGTTTTGATAAGAACGGTGATCAGTTTTACGATTTAATCTCGGCTGTACATAAATCCATTCGCGGATCAGCACCCGATGCCGCGTTGTATTGGTTTTGTCGAATATTAGAAGGCGGTGGCGATCCGCTTTACGTGGCAAGGCGCTTACTGGCGATTGCCTCTGAAGATGTGGGCAATGCCGATCCTGCGGCGATGACAATCGCACTGAATGCCTGGGATTGTTTTCACCGTGTTGGCCCCGCCGAAGGTGAGAGAGCAATAGCACAAGCCATTGTTTATCTTGCCAGTGCGCCGAAGAGCAACGCTGTGTATACCGCATTTAAGGCGGCGCGTGCGTTAGCTCGCGAAACAGGGCAAGTCGAAGTGCCGCACCATTTACGCAATGCACCGACTCAGTTAATGAAAGACATCGGCATGGGAGCTGGGTATCGATATGCCCACGATGAAGCCAATGCCTATGCCAGTGGTGAAAATTATTTCCCCGAATCCCTGCAAACAGCACAGTTTTATTTTCCGACTGAGCGAGGGTTTGAGAAGCGGATCAAAGATAAATTGGCGCAATTAGCCCAGTTAGATCAAGCCAGTGAGAACAAAAGATATGACTAACATCTTATTAGTGGCTTTCGGCGGGTCAATTGGAGCAGTTTTACGCTATCTTATTTCAATATTCATGATCCAAGTATTTGGCAGCAGTTTTCCTTTTGGTACACTGTTGGTTAATGTTATAGGTTCATTTTTTATGGGCGTAATTTACGCTCTGGGGCAAATGAGTCATATCAGCCCTGAACTCAAAGCGCTTATAGGTATCGGTCTATTAGGTGCTTTGACAACGTTTTCGACTTTCTCTAATGAAACCTTGTTGCTGATGCAAGAAGGGGATTGGCTGAAGGCGATTTTGAATGTGGTGTTGAATCTAAGTCTATGTTTATTCATGGTGTACTTAGGTCAACAACTGGTTTTTTCTCGCATTTAACTATTAAGAATATATCACATGTTAGATCCTAAATTTTTGCGCAACGAATTAGAAGTTACCGCTGAGCGACTGGCTACCCGTGGCTTTATTTTAGACATAGCTCATCTCATTCAATTAGAAGAAAAACGTAAGTCACTGCAAGTGGCTACCGAAGAATTACAAGCGTCGCGTAATGCTATCTCCAAATCCATTGGCCAAGCTAAAGCCCGTGGTGAAGATGTTGACGCGATCATGGCGCAAGTGGGCGATTTAGGTTCACAGTTGGATGCCAAAAAGATTGAACTGGCCGCTATACTTGAAGAAGTCAATGCCATTGCCATGTCTATGCCTAACCTGCCTGATGAATCAGTACCAATGGGTGCCGATGAAACAGAGAACGTTGAAGTGAGACGTTGGGGTACGCCACGCACTTTTGATTTCCCAATTAAAGATCATATCGATTTAGGTGAAGGCCTAAACGGCTTAGATTTTAAAAATGCCGTTAAAATCACTGGCTCACGTTTCATCGTGATGAAAGGCCAAGTCGCCCGCTTAAACCGCGCCATTGGTCAGTTCATGTTGGACTTACATACCACAGAGCACGGTTATACCGAAGCCTATGTGCCATTACTGGTTAACGAGGCAAGCTTACTCGGCACAGGCCAGCTACCTAAGTTTGGTGAAGACTTATTCCACACTAAACCTGCGACTGAAGAAGGCCAAGGCTTGAGCCTTATCCCAACCGCAGAAGTGCCATTAACGAACTTAGTTCGCGATAGCATTGTTGATGAAGACGAGCTGCCAATAAAGTTAACAGCGCATACTGCATGTTTCCGCAGCGAAGCCGGCTCATACGGCAAAGATACCCGTGGTCTGATCCGTCAGCACCAATTCGATAAAGTTGAAATGGTGCAAATTGTTAAGCCTGAAGATTCAATGGCGGCACTTGAAGCGCTGACAGGTCATGCTGAAACTGTGTTGCAACGTTTAGGTTTACCGTATCGAACAGTGATTTTATGTACTGGCGATATGGGCTTTGGCTCAAGCAAAACCTACGATATCGAAGTCTGGTTACCAGCACAAAATACCTATCGTGAGATTTCTTCTTGCTCAAACATGAAGGATTTCCAAGCCCGTCGTATGCAAGCGCGTTACCGTGTGAAAGCAGACAATAAGCCTGCGCTATTGCATACGTTAAACGGCTCAGGTTTAGCTGTAGGTCGTACTTTAGTGGCTATTTTAGAAAACTATCAAAATGCTGATGGCAGTATCACAGTCCCTGAAGTTCTGCGTCCTTACATGGGCGGTTTGACTCAAATAGGCTAATGGAACACAAAATAATACTATGGATAAAGGCCAGCGCTATCTCCGTTGGCTTTCCTATACCGCTGTGATTGCAGTATTTTTTGCTGTAATGCTTGCCACCGTAGGCAAAGCCATCTGGGTTGTGTTAGAAAACGTCAAATAACCCTATCAACTTTGTTCAAGTAAAAAGAAAGGCATGTTTCCCAAGGGAACATGCCTTTTTGTTTGTATCATGTTTACGTGATGACTTAACCCTTTGCCATTAAATACACTTAGCTGGTTTGGGCAGGCCCGCGATTTTCGTTGCTTGTTTCGCAGGTCCAATCGGGAATAGGGTATATAAGTATTTTGAATTGCCTTTGTCTGGTCCTAAGGCTTGGCCAATGGCTTTAACTAATACACGGATAGCAGGGCTCGTTTTATATTCGAGATAGAAATCTCGAACAAAGTTAATCACTTCCCAATGGGCTGGCGTAAGTAAAATTTGCTCTTCTGCTGCTAACAACAGGGCCATATCGGGTTGCCAATCGTTAAGATTTTTTAAATAACCTTGATGGTCACGGGCGATTTCTGCGCCATTAAATTGCAATGGATTTACCACGTTATCACCTTGTCATGGAGTAATGATTGAGCCACAAACTCATTGTAATCGATAAGCATCACGTTCTTTAAACGTTCGGATAGGCCACGTGCGATAACATCGTCTTTTAAGACCATCAACTTGAAGGGCGATAATGCCATTGCCCACTGGCGCAGCAGTAACGCGTTAACGCCATCGCTCGATAATAAAATCGCATCTTCCTTACAGGCGTAACGTAAACAAAGTTTCAGCGCGCTATCTCGACTGGGAGATGTTTGAATATGATGTAAAATCATTAGAATACTAAGACCTCATCCACTTGGTTTAAATGGGCTGCGATGGCTTCATCGTTGATTACTGTGACTGGGATCGACAGTAAGCCATGGCTTAAGCCGTAATCGGCTAAGGATTGCTTACAGACTAACACAGAGCCAATATCATACAGCGGCAGTGCTTTAAAGGTGGATATGTAATCTTTAGCACCGATAAGCTCAGGCTGTTGCTCTTTAATCAAATGCAACACACCTTCATCAACAAACACTAAACTCACTTCTTGTTCGAAGCTAGCGCTAAGCAGGGCAAGATCTAAACCTTCGCGGCCACGAACAGTACCATGTGGCGAGCAGCGAAATAGGATACACAATTTTTTCATAGTAGCCCTGAGAGTTAAAAACTGATCAAACGATCGGCCGATTCAATACCTGTGATTAGCTCACCTAAACCGCCCATGATAAATGACTCGCCCACATTCCAGTGGCTAAGGCCATTCTCGCTGGCATCTTGCTGACTCACAATGCCACGACGTAGCGCTGCAGAAACGCAATTGACTAACGGGACCTGATGGGATTGCGCCAGCTGTTTCCAGTCACTGATCACATCGTTTTCATCGGAGGCGGGTAAGCTTAAATCTGTGGAGTTATACACGCCATCTTGATAAAAAAACACACAGATAATCTGATGCCCAGCTAAAAGTGCAGCTTGGGAGAAGCGTAAGGCATTAACACTCGCCGACGTGCCATAAGCGGGCCCGTTCACTTGGATAATAAATTTGCTCATTTAAAATAAAAATGGCCCTAAAAGTAGGGCCATTCTAACGCAAGTTAAGCTAAAAATCGCTAACTAGGATTAGTCATCGTTGCCTATGCCCATCAGGTGCAACAGCGCGATGAAGAGGTTTAAGAAGTCTAGGTATAACGAGATAGTCGCGCGAATGTAATTAGTTTCGCCGCCATTGACGATACGGCTAGTATCAAACAGGATAAAACCTGTCATCAGTAACGCCAAGCCCGCGTTAATTGCCATAAAGGCAACACTGTTACCCATAAAAATATTAATCACAGCGGCGGCGATCACCACAATCAAGCCGGCAAATAAGAATCCACGTAGGAAAGAGAAATCTTTCTTAGTGGTCACGGCATAGGCTGATAACGCAACGAAAATCACTGACGTTAACCCCAGTGCTTGCATGATCAGCTGTGGACCGTTTGCCATACCCGCGTAGTGATTGAGCATGTAGCCCAGTGAAGCACCTTCCATACCCGTAAAGGCAAACACCCAGAAGATACCCGCTGCAGACTCGGCTTTACGTAACGTGACAAACAACAGTACTAGGCCACCAATCGATAAACCAATGGAGACTAACGGACTGATATTTAATGCCATTGCCAAACCCGCACACAGGGCAGAGAAGGCCAATGTCATCGATAACAGCATATAAGTGTTTTTAAGAAGTTTGTTCACTTCCAGTGTTGACGCACTCGTCGAATATAAGGTTTCTTGGGTCATGTTGATCTCCGTTGACACATTTCCAAACTGATCATTTTGATTTTTTACAGCACACTAAGTTCCCGTAAAATCCTAAAATGAACTTAACTGGTGCAATGATACCGTACATGAGATACGGGTGAAAGTCATAGAACCATGAATAACAAATTGTTAATCTTCAAAATTTTACTCAATTATTTATTTCAACTTTAACTGCAAAGCAAAAAAATAAGATTCTTGTATCTGCGTCTTCATCCACTATGAAGGTAAAAATTTAGTCTGTACATAAGCAGACGGTACACAATCACACTCAATGCTGATTTCAATGACTAGATCAGCATATTGAGTTTAAACCAAGCTTAAGCCAGCCACTCTTTGTGCAATTTTTCAGTATCGCCAAGATATTCCAGCACCCAAGCGAGTGCAGGCGACATCTTGTCAGCATTCCACGCCAAGCAACAAGGGCTTGTCTGCTTTGGATTTTCCAGTTGTTTTTCAACCAGCGCACCCGCCTTAATAAACACGCTCGCTAAATGCACTGGCATATAACCGACGCCTAAACCTTCGCGGAAACAGTTAATGGCACGGATCCAATCGGGTACAACGAGGCGACGTTGATTTTCGAGCAACCAAGTCATACGTTTTGGAATTTCCCGAGAAGTATCTTCTAAACAAATCGAGGGAAAAGGGCGCAGCTCATCGTCACTTAATGGGCGGTCAATACTGGCCAAGGGATGATTTTTACTAACAAGAAACGCCCACTCAATATCCCCCATGTCTTTATATTGGTAAACACCACCGACTGGAATTGCGGTTGTCGCACCAATAGCAATATCACTGCGACCAGTGGCGAGCGCTTCCCAAACCCCGTTAAAGACCTCAATGCGAATAATTAATTCAATATCATGGAAGTGTCGATAAAAGTCAGCAATTAATACGCTGATCCTGTCGGCACGGACGATATTATCAAGGGCTATGGACAAGGTGGGTTGCCAACCATTTGCCACGCGCTGAGTGCCACGTTTCATCTCGTCCATTTGCGTGAGCAAGGTTCTGGCTTGCTTCACAAAATGTTCACCCGCTGGTGTTAACGTTACGCTGCGATGATGCCGTTCAAAAAGAATGACGCCGAGTTCTTCTTCTATTTGCTTGACCGCGTAGCTCACGGCAGAGGGCACTTTATGTAGCCGATTCGCCGCCGCGGTGAAACTACCTACACGAGCCACAATATCAATGAGTTCTAGCGCTTGTTCTGAGAGCATAACTGACGTCCATTCCAATGAAAATAATTGATAGCACAAGTCAAAAATAAACGTTTCCAATAAATTTAACAAGTCTTTAGACTGCACACTTTAGTCAATCCGACCCGATTATTTTATGAAAACGTCTAGTAACACCTTTGTAAACATAAAGTTCTTTATGTTTCTATTCTATTTAGCCATGTTGAGCATGCTTGGCTTTATTGCCACTGACATGTATTTGCCTGCTTTCAAAGCAATTGAAAGCTCATTTAACAGCACACCATCACAGGTGGCGATGTCACTGACCTGTTTCCTTGCGGGTCTTGCCTTAGGTCAGCTGCTTTACGGCCCGTTAGTCAATAAAATCGGCAAACGTTGGGCACTGATCTTTGGCCTTGTTTTATTTGCCATTGCTAGCGTGTTTATTGCCAACAGTGATTCTATATTAATGCTCAATACCGCGCGCTTCTTCCAAGCCATTGGCGCCTGTAGCGCAGGGGTTATTTGGCAAGCTATTGTGGTAGAACAATATGATGCCGATAAAGCCCAAGGTATTTTCAGCAACATTATGCCATTGGTTGCATTATCGCCTGCATTAGCACCGATCCTTGGCGCTTATATTCTGAACGAATTAGGCTGGCGTGCAATCTTTATCTCCTTGTGTGTTATCGCTTTTCTGCTGGTATTGATGACCTTGTACTTTGTTCCAGGCAAGAGTCAACATAAACACAGTGAACATGTCGCTGTATCTTATGGGCAAATTTTGAAAAACACCCGCTATTTAGGCAACGTCGTGATCTTCGGTGCCTGTTCCGGTGCTTTCTTTGCCTACCTAACTGTGTGGCCGATTGTGATGGAAATGCACGGTTATCAAGCGACTGAAATTGGGTTAAGTTTTATCCCGCAAACCATCATGTTTATTGTCGGTGGTTATGCGAGTAAGTTACTGATAAAACGCATTGGCGGGCATCAAACACTCAATATCTTGTTGTCGATTTTCGCAGCCTGCGTTATTTCGATCATCATGTTCACGCTGATTTATCCCGCGAGCACGATTTTCCCACTGCTGATTTCGTTCTCTATTTTAGCGGCGGCCAATGGTGCAATTTATCCAATAGTCGTTAACAGCGCGCTACAGCAGTTTAGTCAGAATGCCGCTAAGGCCGCAGGATTACAGAACTTCTTACAGATCAGCATTGCCTTTGGTGCATCTAGCTTAGTTGCTATGTGGGCAAGCCTAGGTGAAGTGGCTATTGGTTGGGGTATCCTATGTTGCGCTATCTTAGTTGTGGTCGGCTATATACTTAAGAGTCAACAAGAGTGGGGCGACTTTGCCAAACATTTCACTAAGCCAGATCCCGCACGGGTAGGCATAATGTCCGATGTGAAGCAAAATCCAGCGGATTGAGTGTAATAGCAACAATTGGCGCGTAATTGAGAGTTAGTGCTTTACAGTCAACAGACTTACTTATATTATGCGCCTCGTTCGGAGGGGTGGCAGAGTGGTTTAATGCACCGGTCTTGAAAACCGGCGTGGGTTTATAGCCCACCCAGGGTTCAAATCCCTGCTCCTCCGCCATATTTAGTCAAAAAGCCGCTAAGCAATTAGCGGCTTTTTGCATTTTAGCTATTTTAGCCTTGCGTTTCTGATCCGAAACGCAGTGTTTCAGCCATATTTCACAAGCAAAGCCATCAGCAATGATGACTTTGCTTGTATTATTTAACTCTAGATTTCCTCATTCAACATGATGCCTGACAATCTCAGCCATCATTACACTTTGGGGAGTTTGTGTTGGATCATGGCAAGAGCAAAGGAATGCCAATCTGCATAAGCATAGCTGCTCACCAGATCTCGCAGGATAGTCGGTTCGCCAGCATTATCAACTGGTTGCAAAATTATCGGCAAATTCAGTGCATTGCAGTAATCCCGCCGCTCCACCACAAAAAACTGCTTCTTGTAGGGGAGTAGCAATGTGTCCTCAGCTTGCGTATTAAACTCACGCGCGGCTAAATAACCAGTAAACCAATGATTCAGTAGTGTCTCGCATTGCTTAGTGTGGAATAAGTTTCCCCAATCATCCCCGAGTATGGCTTGACCCGACAGGACTCGCTGACAATGATGAAAATCGATAAAGCCTAGCTCACGAGCAATCACTTGTTGGCAATGCTTTAGCTGGAGATCTGAGTATAAGATGCCCAACTTCGCTATTAAGGTTGTGACTCTTTGCTTGGCTGGCAGCTCATCCTGCTGACAAGCCTTGAGCAGCTTTTTAGCGCGAATTTTGGTTTCATTTAATGCGATAACACTTGAGTCTTGCATATTGGCTAACTTCATTTTGCATTACCTCCATGACTGACTCGATTTGCTCGCGGCACGTGAATGAAAGGCCAAATACTGATGATCAATAAACTCAAGAGACAAGCTAAAATGTCCGCGATTGGAAAGGCCATCCATAACTCAATCAAAGCGTTTGGCATGATATTAATGTTTAATACACCTGTGATAAATGAAATATCTGTAAAGGATAGTTGAGGTAACAGGACCAGCAGGGGCAATAACAAACCATAGATTTTTATCCCAGATAATAGCAATGCAAGCTTAGGGCGGTTTGTGCCTTGATACACAGCAATTGCGATACCTGTGATCCCCGCCAAAGGTAAGGCGATAAACGTCACACTCGAAATCTTAATACAGGCGGCAATGAGTGCGAGGTCATCGGTGAAAATACCAAAACCGAGGTAGGAAACTCCATAAATATAATTGTCACTACACTCAGATAACAGCAGGTCAAGACGATTCCCCATTTAGCACACGCTAACACCCGAGAAGATGCCATCGCCCCATAGTTATAGGCACTGATCGTCTGTGCTGCACTGGTTAGAGCCATGAGCGGCAGGGCGATAAAGATATTAAAGCGTCCGATCAAACCATAAGCGCTGATCATGTACGCGACCTCATTCGCCGCTGGCGTATTGGGCACTGCATTGGCTAAATGACTGACTAAAATATGATTTACCAATGAGATCACGCAGGCAATCCCAAGATATGACAATAGTATTGGGCTACCTAAGCCAAGAATCGCTTTTATCTCAGTGAGGTTGAGCTTTATCTGCTCTATTCTAAAACAAATAGGCTGGGCAGCTTGCCGATGAAGCGCCTGCTTATTGGCAAAGCGGTTATTGGGAACAAAATAGACGACGGCGATAAATAGACTCACACATTGGCCCGCTACCGTTGCCCACGCCGCACCACTTACTCCCATCTCCAAAACGGCAATAAAGAGTGTATCGAACAGGATGTTCATGACCGCCGACAACAAGATAACCAGCAGCATCACCATGACTTTGCCTTGTGCTCTGAGTAAATCGCCGCTAAGGGATAACAAAAAGGTGAACTGACTAAAACAGAGAATGGGTTGTAGATACTCTGTAGCAGCTAAGGCAAGTGTTGAGCTTACCCCAATAAACGCTAATAGATTATCGAGCTGGGCGAGTGACACGACAGTGACGATCACGCCGCAACATAGGGCTAACGCGAAACCGGTGTTCGCGATTTGACTCGCCTTATCAAATTCGTTTGCCCCTAAAAATCGGCTCACTAAGGTCGCAGTCCCATTTCCTATCATGCAGGCTAAAGCGAAAATCATCATTTGTAACGGGAAGGCAATCGTTACCCCAGCCAATGCATCGGCACCGATGTATTTCAAAATAAAATATGAGTCGACTAAGTTGTAGCTGCCGCTGAGCATCATGGCGAATGCCATGGGTAACGCAAAACGCAAATACAAAGTAGGGATAGCTAACGTACCTAAGGACTCTGTTGACTGAGATCCTGAATGAGATTTCCCGTGGGAGGGTGTTTCGGTGGCTGCCAAGGGTACAATGTCAGAAGGTTCAACATTGATACCGGCGGGTTTGAAAGTGTTAGCGGTTGCATGTTTCACAAACAATTCTCCTAAGTTTATTGGCATTCCGCTAAGCCAAACTTATTTGATTGCTGTGGGTTCGATATGAAATCGATTCGCAACGCTGTTAATTTATCAGAGTGATATCATCTTTTGCGGACAGGCTTCTCTGCAACCTGCCGCGTACTATCGCGTACTATTCTCATTCCTCCGCCCTATGTCAATCACCAGCTTGTCGTATTTAACGGTAGCATTGAACCACTTCACATGTTAGTAGTAGATGAGCGATAAATTAATTACGTCATCCAACAAGCCACTTAAACCACTTTCTGTACCACAAGCTATCGCAAATTCAGTGCCTAGCGATGATATAAGAGTCCGTTGTACAAATACCTTTTAGTTGCGACACAAGCTGTCGCATCTATGCGTATAATATTAAAAAATAACGAATTGAGGTGCACTATGGATGGTCTAGTTATTGAGTCAATCAGCCTACTGACCTTGCTTGAAGTGGGTGATGTTCCATATACCGATCTGATGTTATGTTTCGCAAGCTGCCGTTTGCTGTAGTAAAAAACGTTATTGCTGATTTTACAGCTCGGGGCAGGGGGTTGGCTCGACCTTATTTAACCTGAGATCGGTTTAACTAGCCATAACTGCAATAGCATTAAACTCCCCGTTAGTGAGGTTCAGTTGTGGCTTATTGTCTTTTAATTGATAGGCGATGAGTCCCGCTATCATATTGAGCATAAATCCATGCACGCTGCGGTGTCTGGAGTGCTCTACTTAGGATATATTTTTTGATGGTTTCTATGATGAAAAGTCTCGACAGCATCGCTCTATCCCACAACAACATCGCCTTTTCTTTCATATTCTTACGCACGTTTGCCACCAGTGTGACCGCCTTTTTCCAGCAAGTACTGAGTAGTTATCAGATTGCAGCACTGGCGACCCCTGCTCACATTGTGCCATTTTGGCACAACTGGTACTGGGTAACATCACAGAAAATAAGCCTTGACCTTCTCCCTGTAGCAAGGTGCAGAATTTTAGCTGCCCACTTAGTAAAGGAGATTTACGATGTTAACGTTAAAAATTACCGATATGACCTGCAACCACTGCTTTGGCTTGATCAACCGTGCAATAAAGGAACTGGACGCCGATGCAGTCGTAACAGCAGATCTCACCAGCCGCAGTATCAATGTACAAAGCAGCCAATCGCAAGACGAAATACTCGACGCTCTGGAGGAAATTGGATATCCGGCCAAACCCGAGTCAACCTGTTGCAGTGTAGATAGAAGCAGCAAGTCGCAAAATACCGCCAATTGACAGTGCACCTTAGTGGAGGCTTGAGCTGTGTGCAGTGAAAGTTGCATGTACGGTTCTTAGGAGAGCAGCACCTAGTAACAGAGGTGCTGCTTATCCGCCCATAACGAGTTATAAATGGATATAATTTAAGGACAGAGTAATTGAATTTGTTTCCAAAAATGTAATATCACCGCCAATATAATGGTCAGACTCTGTATACCACTGCACCTGCTCCGGTCTAATTTTATTTCAGCACTTAATTTTGAGACAGTATGGGTAGGTGCGTGTTGGGATAATGCCTTCGTTGAGCGTTTCTTTGGTAGCTTTACACTATTGGATTTTTAACATTGCTCAACCAACAAGGGAGTTTTTAAGCTAGATGTGACTGTTTCAATGAAATATTAGAACTTGGAGTGACGTCATTCTGCTAATGGTGATCTGTCACCTGTAGAGTTCAAAAATTCTCAATTAAAATTGTCTAATATGGGTTGAACAGTACACTGAACGCTCACAGACAGAAGTAAATCTAATGCAATTAAGGCAATGGCACTCATGCGCTAGCCCTGATCAAACACCTGAGTGATCACCCCGAATTTAATCATAGTATCAGCTCCTCTTCATTTTGATTACTGCTCAGTCTGACACTTAAGACCAGAACATCATTTCCTGATTTCAGCCTGTATCTGCTTAGTTCTAAGCTCTAAATTTGCGAGTTTACATTGTCTCATATCCAAGTAGTCGAACAGTAAAACTCGCGAGTGTTTAATGCTGTTTGTTTGGAACTGCATTCAGGCCATTTCTGCTGTCAGCCCTAACATGAATGCAACCCGTCGGCTAAAGCTGCAAGCAGTAACAACACTTCCAATCGCTCTCGTTTGTAAGTGCAGTGGTCGTAGCTGCCAAGGTCGTATGTCTGGCTTTTTTGTCGAGGAAGTTTTCTTCTATGTGCATGCCTTAATACTTAGCGATTTTCGTCGCTGATCATGATTTTTTCGTCATCAGAGTTAGACTTCGCTGCGTCTCGCAAGGCCCCCCTTACTAATCAAAAAAAACACTTGACCTTCTAAGCGTAGTAAGCCGGATAAATACAGTAGGAGCTACCTCGGCTCAGCAAAACTAACTGTCGACTGCTATCGAGAAAGGAAAAAATGATGAAGGTCAAACGCATAACCATAACCACTGTGGCGCTAAGCGTTGCACTCGCTATCGCAGGATGCAAGGAGGCTATTCCCTCTGCCCGTCCCGCAAAGCCACCAAGCGTTCCGGTGGCCGAAGTGAGCGTTCGTCCGGTGACGCCATTTGTCGAACTCACAGGTTCGCTGACCGCGGTCAAGCGGGTTGAGCTGCGCCCGAGGGTTGCTGGCTATATTCAGAACGTAAGCCTGCCCGAGGGACGCTTCGTCGAAAAGGGCAGCGAGCTCTTTCTCATTGATCCTCGGGTGTTCCAAGCCGCGCTGAACGCCGCGACGGCGCACCTGCGCCAGGCTGAAACGGCATCGATACTTGCCCAAACGGAATATGCACGAGCCGAACAGCTATTTGCCCAAAAGATCGTTGCTCGTGATCGCTTCGACATCGCAACCGCCTCTATGAATGCAAGCAAAGCACAGGTCGACGCCGCAAAGGCAGCGGTGGATGCCGCACAATTGGATCTGAGTTTCGCACGTGTCACGGCGCCGATCAGTGGACGTGTCGGCCAAGCCCTCGTTACAGAAGGCAACTACGTCTTCAGCGGCGAGACGCCACTCACGACTATTGTTTCTATCGATCCCATCCACGTCTATTTCGATGTCGACGAACGCACTTATTTGCGATCGCTCGCCGCAGGCCGAGACCACACTACCACGCATGGTGCACAGGCGGAAAAGGTCATGGTGGCACTGCTCACCGACAAGACGTATTCGAGGCCAGGCCGTGTCGACTTCCTCTCCAACACCAGCGATCGTGGGACGGGAACAGTGCGTATCCGCGCTGTTGTCAACAACCCCGATGGGCATTTGACGCCCGGTCTTTTTGCCAAGGTTAAACTAGAGACCGGAGCGCCGCAAGCGAGGGTTCTGGTTTCCGATCATTCGATTAGTACCGATCAAGGTAGCCACTATGTGCTCGTTGTCGGCAAAGACGACAAGACGGAATATCGGCCCGTCGAGCTGGGTCCGGTGGTCGAGGGTTTGCGCGTGATCGAACAAGGTCTACAGCCCGGCGAGCACATCGTTGTCAAGGGGCTGGTAGGCCCAGGCATGCAGGTCACGCCACAGTCCGCTGCGATTGACGGTACACCTATTGCGGTGTCACAAACCTCGGGAGCCGTACAATGACATTCCCACGTTTTTTCATCGATCGCCCGATTGTTGCCATCGTCCTTTCAATTTTGATGGTGCTCGCTGGCATCGTTGCCTTCTTCCAATTGCCGCTCAGCGAGTATCCGACCGTGACGCCGCCGACGGTTCAGGTGACCGCTTCCTACCCGGGCGCCAATCCCAAGGTGATTGCAGAAACGGTAGCCGCGCCACTCGAGCAGGCGATCACCGGGGTCGAGGGCATGCTATACATGTCGTCGCAATCAGCCACTGACGGCCGAATGATCCTGACCGTCACGTTTGCGCAAGGGACGAATGCCGATATGGCACAGATCCAGGTACAAAACCGCGTCTCGCGCGCTCTGCCGCGTTTGCCGGAGGAGGTGCAGCGCCAAGGCGTCATTACGCAGAAGACCTCGCCGGACATCCTGATGGTGGTTCATCTGTTATCGCCAGACAAACGCTACGACCCTCTCTATATTTCGAACTACGCTTACCTCCAGGTGCGCGACGATCTGTCCCGTATCCCGGGAATCAGCGACGTTCTGGTTTGGGGAGCTGGTGAATATAGTATGCGGCTCTGGCTCGATCCGAGCCTGATCGCCGCACGAGGGCTGACAGCGGGCGATGTGATTGCCGCTGTGCGCGAGCAGAACGTACAGGTGGCAGCTGGTTCCGTCGGTCAGGCTCCCAATTCCAGTGCCGCGTTCCAAGTGACAGTGAACACGCTCGGGCGGTTAACTGATGAGGAGCAGTTCGGCGACATCATCATTCGTACGGGCGGCGACGGCCAGGTGACGCGCTTGCGCGATGTTGCCCGCATTGAGATGGGGGCCGATACCTACGCATTGCGCAGTCTGCTTGACGGTGAACCTGCCGTTGCGCTGCAAATCATCCAGAGTCCGGGCGCTAACGCACTCGACGTTGCTCAGGCGGTGCGTACAACCATGCAGTGGCTTGAAGGCAGCTTTCCGGAAGGACTCAGCTCGCGCATCGCGTATGACCCGACGGTGTTTGTTCGTGCCTCGCTGGAGTCGGTGGTAACCACCTTGTTGGAGGCGATTCTTCTTGTCGTTATCGTGGTGGTGCTGTTCCTGCGCAACTGGCGTGCTTCGCTCATACCCCTTATAGCGGTGCCGGTGTCGCTGATCGGCACCTTTGCCGTCATGCATCTGATGGGCTTCTCACTGAACACGTTGTCGTTGTTTGGCCTGGTGCTTTCAATCGGGATCGTCGTCGATGACGCGATCGTGGTGGTCGAGAATGTCGAACGTCACATCGAAAATGGTGAGGAACCCATACAGGCCGCGCGGCTTGCCATGGACGAAGTCACCGGTCCTATTATCGCGATTACCTCGGTGCTCGCCGCCGTTTTCATTCCGACCGCTTTTCTAAGTGGCTTGCAGGGTGAGTTCTATCGACAGTTTGCGCTCACGATTGCGATTTCAACCATTCTGTCGGCAGTTAATTCACTCACGCTCAGCCCTGCGCTCGCAGGACTCTTGTTGCGTCCGCGCCAGGCGGCAATAGTGCGTGTTCCACACAGTCTGCGTGGCCGCGCCGAACAGTTGTTTCGGACACTAGGCCAGCCGTTCCAGCATGCACCTGACGCTTATGGCAACACGGTGCGCAAAGTGGTGCGGATTAGCGGCGTGGCGCTTCTGGTTTACGCCGGACTCCTTGCGTTGACCTTCTTCGGATTCAAGGCCGTCCCGCCCGGCTTCGTGCCCATGCAGGACAAATATTATCTTGTCGCAATCGCCCAGCTGCCAAACGCCTCGTCACTGGACCGCACCGACGCAGTCGTCAAACAGATGTCGAAGATCGCGCTGACCGAATCAGGTGTCGAAAGTGTCGTTGCGTTTCCCGGCCTTTCTATCAATGGTTTCGTCAACGTGCCAAATGCCGCGGTCATATTCATCATGCTCGACCCGTTTAAAGATCGCATTACACCCGATCTCAGCGCGATGGCGATTGCGGGGCGCTTGCAAGCCCAATTTGCCAGCATCCCCGATGGTTTCCTCGGCGTGTTCCCGCCACCACCGGTGCCAGGCCTTGGCGCGACGGGCGGATTTAAGATGCAGGTCGAGGACCGCAGCGGTGCTGGGCTAGCAGCTCTGGTGCAGCAGACCCAGATCCTGATGACAAAAGCTACCGAGTCGGGCGAGGTGGCTGGGCTTATGACCAGTCTTGACATCAATGCGCCGCAGTTAGATGTCACCATCGATCGCACTCAGGTCATGAGCCAGGGGGTTCGTCTGGCGGATGTTTTCGAGTCGCTTCAGGTCTATCTCGGATCTCTATATATCAACGACTTCAACCGCTTCGGTCGAACCTATAAGGTGACGGCCCAAGCCGATGCAGACCACCGCATGCAAGCCGAATCTATCGGCCGCCTGCAGGTGCGCAACGCGGCCGGAGATATGCTGCCGTTGTCCTCCTTTGTCACTGTGACGCCAAGTGCCGGCCCAGAACGCGTAATGCACTACAATGGTTACCCTACGGCCGACATCTCGGGCGGTGCGATGGCTGGCGTCAGCTCGGGGCAGGCTGTTGCGGTCATGGAACGATTAGCCAAGGAGGTTTTGCCTGAAGGCATGAGCTTCGAATGGACTGATCTTACCTACCAGCAAAAACTGACTGGCGATTCTGCGCTGTTCATTTTCCCATTGTGCGTGCTGCTCGCTTATCTCATCCTCGCCGCGCAATACAACAGCTGGCTGCTGCCTCTGGCGGTTCTGCTGATCGTGCCGATGTGTCTTTTGAGCGCGATTACCGGTGTCTGGCTGGCTGGGGGCGACAACAACGTCTTTGTGCAGATTGGGCTTATCGTGCTCGTCGGTTTGGCGGCCAAAAACGCAATATTGATCGTCGAGTTTGCACGCAGCCTCGAAGCTGCAGGAACAAGTGCGCTGGAGGCGGTCGTTGAGGCTTGTCGATTGCGGTTGCGGCCTATTGTGATGACCTCATTGGCATTTATTGCTGGCGTCGTACCGTTGATATTGGCAAGCGGTGCTGGGGCCGAAATGCGTCAGGCTATGGGGATTGCGGTCTTCGCAGGTATGCTCGGCGTGACATTGTTCGGATTATTCTTGACGCCGGTTTTTTATGTAGTGATACGTGGCTTGGAGGCTCACTTCGAGCGGCACAGTTCAAGTGCTAAGCCGCACATTGAGGAGAGCATGTCATGAGAAGTCCATACCAAGCAGTTCTGTTACCCCTGAGTGCGCTAATCTTGACTGGATGCGCGGCGGTGGGCCCAAACTACTCACTACCTTCATCGCAGTTTCCGGCCAGTTTCAGTGAGCCTCCCGCCGGTCTTGGAACAGGGGCCGTTGAGGTGAAGTGGTGGGGCACCTTCGACGATCCAGCTCTGAACATCATGATCCAGCTGGCGCTCGCGGCGAACCATGACATAGGTATCGCTGTCGTTCGGCTCGAAGAGGCAAAGGCCATGTTGGGTGAGAGCCGTCAGGGCTTCCTGCCGAGCGGTGGCGCTGAGCTTGGTTATGAGAACCGTCGCCGGAGTGAGGTCGAGACGCCCCATAGTCAGTCGCGTCAGATAGAAACCTATCGCGGCGCGGTAGACGCTTCCTGGGAAATCGATCTTTTTGGCCGTGTGCGGCGATCGGTGGAGGCCGCTCAGGCGCAAGCAGGCTCCCGCGAGGCTCTGCTGCGTGGTGTGCAGGCGGGGGTCGCTGCTGCGGTGGCTGCCACTTGGTTCGAGCTACGCGGTATCGAGGCCGAACTAGCTGTAGCCGCCGACATCAGCCAAAGCCAGCGCGAAAGCCTGAGCCTGGTCGAACGTCTCGTGCACGCCGGTTCTGCCAGCGAATTCGACCAGCTCCGTGCCGAGGCCTTGTTGCACCATGTCGAGGTGGCCGTGCCCGAACTGGAGCGCCACCGTGCGGCCTCCAGCAATGCACTGGCCATCCTTCTTGGCGAAACGCCCCTGACGTTTAGACCACCCGCTGTAACGCCTGCGCGTGAAGCGCTTGCAGTTCGAACAATCGCCGTGGGCGATCCCGCAGCACTCCTTTCTCGGCGTGCTGATATTGCGGCGGCTGAACGGACTCTCGCTGCGGCGACCGCTCGGATTGGGGTCGAGACGGCTGGTTTCTACCCCGAGATCCAAGTGCATGGTTCAATCGGGCTTGTTGCTGGAAGTCTCGATGAAGTAAATGGCTCCGGAGTGTTGTCCAGCTTCCTCGGCCCGGTCATTCGCTGGTCTCTTTTCGATACTGGGCGCGTGCGTGCCCGCATCGCCGCCAGCGAGGCACGTACCCAAGAGGCGTTGATCGTCTACGACCAGACCGTGTTGCGCGCACTGCAGGAAACCGATGATGCCTTCAAAGCCTATGGCGCCGCGGGTAGCACGCTTGAGCTGCGTCTGCTTGAGTCAGCTGCAAATCGCGAGGCGGCTCGTCTTGCCCGTGTGCGGTTCTCAGCAGGTGAAGGCATCTACCTTGATGTGCTCGAAGCCGAACGGTCCGACTTTGCAAGCCGGCGTGCGCTGGCAATCGCTCGCACCCACCAACAGCTTGCCGTTGTCAGCATCTACAAGGCGCTGGGTGGCGGCTGGGAGATCTGCGCGCAGGCGGAGCAGGACTGCAGTGGCGCCGACGGCATTTCGAACGGACGCGTCGTGAAATAAATCACACATAGGACTTGACCTTCCCATGGTTGGAAGCATTAAGCTTTTTTTAACTCAACATTTAAGGAGTAGTTCAATGGCTTCTGTTTCCTTGCCACAAAACGCCAATCAATCCGTGTCCGCAGGCACTCGTCTGAGCCTGCCTGTCGAAGGCATGACGTGTGCATCATGTGTCGGCCGTGTCGAGCGAGCGTTGAAAGCGGTCCCCGGAGTGCAGACAACCGTGGTCAATCTCGCCACTGAACGCGCCGACATGACTTTCACCGGCGTAGCCAATCCGCAGGCGGCTGTCCACGCCATTCAGAGCGCTGGCTACACCATTCGCGAAGAGACCATCGAGTTGGCGATCGAGGACATGACCTGCGCATCGTGTGTGGGCCGGGTAGAGAAAGCGCTCGTAAAAATTCCGGGCGTGCTCGAAGCCACTGTAAATCTGGCGACCGAGCGCGCGAGGGTGCGCCATTTTGCAGGGTGCGTCTCCACGGCAGATCTTGAAGCCGCTGTCGAACAGGCGGGTTACAAGCCCCGTCGCTTGTCCGCCGAAACGGCGAATGCTGGCGATCAGGACTCTGAGCGTCGTGAGAGCGAGGCGCGGGCACTGCGACGTTCTTTCATCACTGCAGCCATCCTCACCTTGCCCGTATTCATCCTTGAGATGGGCTCTCACCTTATTCCCGCCATGCATCATTGGGTGATGGGGGCTCTGGGGCAACAGACCAACTGGTATGTGCAGTTCGTGCTCGCCACCCTGGTCCTGTTCGGTCCGGGTCAGCGCTTCTTCCTAAAAGGGGTACCGGCGTTGCTGCGCGGTGCTCCTGACATGAACTCACTGGTCTCGGTCGGCACCGCGGCGGCTTATGGCTATTCGATCGTCGCAACCTTTGCCCCTGAAGCGCTGCCGCAAGGCACTGCCAACGTCTATTTTGAAGCTGCTGCGGTCATCGTTACCTTGATCCTACTCGGACGCATGCTGGAGGCGCGCGCCAAGGGGCGAACCTCACAAGCGATCAAGCGGCTCGTCGGACTTCAGGCTAAGACCGCGCGCGTCCAGCGCAACGGCGAAACGTTTGAAATACCGCTCGATCAGGTGATGACTAGTGACATAGTGCTCGTTCGTCCGGGCGAGAAGATTCCGGTCGACGGCGAAGTCGTCGAAGGTGCCTCTTATGTTGACGAGAGCATGATCACCGGCGAGCCGGTGCCCGTATCTAAAGGGGTGGGAGCCGAAGTTGTCGGCGGCACTATCAACAAGACGGGCGCTTTCAGTTTTTGCGTCACCAAGGTCGGCGCGAATACGGTGCTCGCGCAGATCATTCGTCTGGTCGAGCAAGCGCAGGGGTCAAAGCTGCCGATCCAGGCGCTGGTCGACAAAGTGACCATGTGGTTCGTCCCAGCGGTGATGGCAGCTGCCACGATGACCTTCCTAGTCTGGCTAATCTTCGGCCCGTCCCCAGCGCTGACCTTTGCGCTCGTTAATGCGGTCGCGGTTCTTATTATCGCTTGTCCGTGCGCTATGGGACTGGCAACGCCGACCTCAATCATGGTTGGCACCGGCCGTGCGGCCGAGCTCGGCGTACTCTTTCGTAAGGGCGAAGCCTTGCAGGCGTTGCGCGATGTGAGCGTTATCGCGCTCGACAAAACCGGCACGCTGACCAAAGGACGCCCCGAGCTGACCGATCTCGTGCCTGCCGAGGGATTTGAATACAACGAAGTTCTTGCTCTTGTTGCGGCCGTCGAGACCCGCTCCGAGCACCCGATTGCCGAATCGATCGTCACAGCCGCAAAGCAGTTGAACCTCACCCTTGCACCTATCGAGAGCTTCGACGCAACACCGGGCTTCGGCGTGTCGGCCAAGGTCGCAGGTCGTACCGTCGCCGTCGGTGCGGATCGGTTTATGACGCAGCTCGGTCTGGATGTGTCGAGCTTGCAGTCCACCGCCCTGCGTCTTGGCGAGCAAGGCAAGAGCCCACTTTATGCCGCGATCGACGGCCGCTTGGCAGCGGTGATTGCAGTCGCAGATCCAATCAAAGAAACAACGCCCGAAGCAATCAAGGCGCTGCACGCGCTCGGACTGAAAGTCGCGATGATCACTGGCGACAATGCGGCGACCGCTGCGGCGATTGCCGAGCAGCTTGGCATCGATGAAGTCTTAGCCGAGGTTCTCCCCGATGGTAAAGTCGAGGCGCTGAAGAAGTTCCGGAACAATGGCGCGCGAGTCGCCTTCGTGGGAGACGGTATCAACGACGCACCAGCACTCGCCGAAGCTGATGTTGGGCTCGCTATCTGCACGGGAACCGATGTAGCGATAGAAGCTGCTGACGTGGTGCTAATGTCGGGCGACTTGCGTGGCGTGACGAATGCGATCGCGCTTAGTCAGGCCACGATCCGTAACATTAAGCAGAACCTTTTCTGGGCCTTCGCCTACAACGCCGTGTTGATCCCGGTTGCGGCGGGTGCGCTCTACCCGTTGAATGGCACCTTGCTTTCGCCAATTTTCGCAGCGGCCGCAATGGCACTTTCCAGTATATTTGTGCTCGGCAACGCGCTCCGACTCAAGCGCTTCAGGGCTCCGATGATGGTTTAAACCCACACCAAGTCATTGGCTTTTGGGGTGGTAGCACAAAAGTCACGCTTGGTAGACGAATATTGTTGAAGGAGTAACACAACATGTTTTCACCAAATATGCCCTTGGATCACCTCAAGGACGATTATAGCGACGCCCGAGAACATCTCTTTGCCATTGCAAGAGTCGTCACACCTGAGGTGTTGCGGGACTACGACCATGATATCCATTTGACCACCACATTAGCTCTGAGCAATCTTCAGATGGAATATAGACAACATGAATGCAATCTTAATACCTGTATGCCGACGTGTTCTTTACGCCCAGAGAAATATCTGTGCGTAGGTAAACCTCAGTTTTTGGGCGTATTTGATTAATTTACTAGAAGGAGAGAATGATGAATATTGGTCAAGCAGCCAAGTTGTCCGGCATCTCGGCGAAGATGATTCGCTACTACGAACAGATTGGCTTGATACCCAAAGCTAATCGTTCTGATGCTGGCTACCGAAATTACAGCTCGGCAGACGCGCAAAGCTTTCGCTTCATCCGTCGCGCACGCGACCTTGGCTTTTCTGTCGAACAAATCTCGGAGCTCCTGCTCTTGTGGTGCAATCGAGATCGCGCGAGCGCCGACGTTAAGGCGTTGGCGCTCTCCCATGCCGACGGACTGAAGGCGAAGATCGTTGAACTACAAGCTATGGTGCAAACGCTCGAGCAGCTAGCCGAAAATTGCCATGGCGATGGCCGCCCGGATTGCCCGATCCTTGCGGATTTGGCTGAGCCAAGCGCTGCAGCTAAAGAACGTTCGCAAGTTCCACATAGAACACCTCGATTTGGGAGTGACACACCCGCCTCGTCACGCCATCGTCACGCCATCGTCCGCCACGGTGACTAACTCGTGAGCTTCTTCGATGGCGGCGTTTTCCAAGTTAGTTGCCACTATTGACTTACGCATCGAAGAAGCCCAAAAAGCACAATCATCAAGTTCTGTACAAGAACCAATACTAATCAAAACCAGCTCCAGAGGATGACCTATATAATGAATGTTCAATAAAATTACGCTAAGCGCGATAATCATTTTTTGTTTTTCAGCCCAGGTATAAAGCCAACGCCAGCAATACAATTTACATTAATTATGTGGCCTAATTGATATTCGCTTTTTAATTATAAAAAATATGAATAATCCGAACATCGTAGCCTTAGTAAATCGTAGCCTTAGTAAATCGGAGAAAAGTGCACGCAAACGTAGGCGCTATTTAGGCTTACTCCATTTCAGCGAAGGTAATTCTCGTACCGCTCTCGCAAGTATGCTGGTCAGTAGAATCAGTGTGAAACGATGGATAACAGTGTTATGGGAAACCGGTTAGATTGCTGTTTGATGAAACTAAATTTTACTTCATTATTTCTCTCGCAAAGAAGGCGCTGGCCTCGGTGTGCCCCTTGGGTATTTTTATCATTTCTTTCTCCATGCGTAATAATTTTTTTATATACGAAATTTCTTCAACTCATTACGTTCAGACTATTCTAAGGTAAGGCCTTGCTGCAAGGCTTCGTGTTTTTCCTTCCAGTTGTAAAGCAGACTAGTGCTAACTCCAAGAGGCTTTTTCGCATCGGCAACGCTATAACCTTGCTCCAGCACCATCAAGACGGCTTCATCCTTAAATGCCTGCGGATAACTCTTATGTGATTTGTTCAGACTCATATTGACCTCTTAATTTATTGACCATACTGTCTCAAAGTTAAGTGTCCGATGGGATTAGACCAGAACACGCTATCAGGGGCAGTGTTATGGATATCAATCCCATTTAAAAGTCATTCGTATTAATAACTAACCGTAACTGTTCAACATTAAGCTACTCAGAAGTTATGGAGGTTAAACCGCTTAAGTAGGCGTTATCCATAGAAATTTTAATTCTAAATTCACTAATTCGAGCTAAAAGTCTAACTTGAAAATGTCCAGAAATGAGCTGGGTGGGGTCGAGTTGAGATTGTCCGATTAAGTCTAGCAATTTAATCAACGCTGTCAGTTCATATATGAGCTAGTACACATAATGATTTTTGTCCCAAAGAAGGTTAGGGCGCTTCACTCGATATCTATAAAAACTCCTGAAAATGACATATTTATGTCCATAGCGGCTCAAAATCGGCAACATCTTAGTATTTTATTGTGACTTTTGGGACAAGCATAAGCGCGTTGCTAGGTGTTTCTGGCTAGTTTGCGAGTCCAATATACCAAAGCATTCACGTAGCGACGATTAAATTGTTTAAGATACAGTCAAGTGGAACTGGTGATGTGTTCGAACGACTCCGATGTTGATAAATCACGTCATCAACATTACAACAAATTAATAGGTAAGATTAAGCAGTGGAAATATAGCTACGAACCAATTTCAATTAAGCTTGGTAAACCTATGAATTATTGTAAGTAATCATTCTAATGGAGCGACATAATTTGATTGGGGCATTGTTTCATAAAATTCATTTCTAACACGTCATCTATACTTCAAAAGTGTTCGCATAGCTGCGTGTGAGATGCGCTTTGTCAAAAAGCAGCAAACACAAAGTTTAATGCGCTCTGGATGAACAGCTTTGCACCATAATGGAGCAAAGCTGTTGGCGGAGTGAATTATAGCCTTGATATATAATAACAAAAGTCAGACTCACGAAATGACACAAAACTCATTTGGAATGACAAGCCACTAGCAACAAACTTAGTTAATCGTACTAGAACCAATTTAACATAATATACATTGTGCGCAGTTTTGTATGGAATCACTCTATACCTTTCAAATGATCGATTGGTTTGTTAAATGCACTTTCATGACGTTCAATTTGGCTTGTGTGCAAATATTGCGATGTAGTGTCGATACTTTCGTGACCAGCATCGGCTTGTACATGGGATAACGGTCTGCGGTTAATGTTGATATCGTGCGTAATGCCAGTGTGACGAATATTGTGGGCAGTAAGTTTGCGCATCTGCGCCGCATCTTGTGTAAAGCCATCGATTTCTATACGTTCTGCAGCCAGATTAATTATTTTTTGAATTTCATCGCGGACATGACGAATACCAAGATTGGCATTGAGGATACCAACATCTCGACCGCGTCCAGCAGCTTTGTGCCGTACAAACAAAGGATGATTTTCGTTTGGTCCAGGATAATCCGTTAATCCTAAAAACTGACGATATTTGACTAACGCATCGAGCAAGGCTTTTGAAATCGCAACACTGCGTCTTTTACCACCTTTACTCAACGGAATATGAAAACTCCAGATGCCCGTTTGCTGATTACGCTTAAACTGGTTCATCACCGGCGAATAACCTGCACGTGCAGACACATCTGAAATGCGTAAATAACAGCAATAAATCAATGTAATGAGGAATAAACTTCTTTGATGTAACTCAGGAAATTCTTCTGCTAGTCCAGTAACGGTCGCCATAATATATGACCACTGTAATTCAGTGAATGCGAGACTATTTTCATCTTCATGACTTTGACGCTGATATTGCCTGTTTGCTGCAAATCGACTGTGATTAAGCCAGATTTGTGCAGGATTCCGCTCACAATATTCTTCACTTGTCAGGTACGAATAAAACGAAGACAAAATGGCCATTTTTGTTTTTAACGCATTATCGCTTAACACATAAGGCTGGATTTGCCCGAGTTGTTTTTTGCCGACAAATGGTCGCCATTGCGAGTTTGGAACCCGTTCATCATGCAGTTTATCGTACTTAAACTGTGGCACATTAAAATAACCGATCAGTGCTATCGGCGGTGCTTGGCAATAATCAACGTAACGACTCATGTCTTTGCGCGTAACTTGAATGGGAGACATTGAAACCACATCAAAACACCAATGCAGAAACGTAGTGAGTTCACTGCGATAAGCTTTATAGTTGTTTTCATTATGCTTTTGCTCAAATAGCCAATCACTGGCATGCTCGATGACTAAGCCCGCATCAACCACCTTTTTCATGCTAATTTGGGTTATATATTGGTTAACAATACTATTGCCAACTTGTATGAATTCAAATGAGTCAAATAACGGGATTACTGGAGGAAGTTGCATATTACATCTGAATTATAAGAGTTTCTTGTATGATAATACTTAAACGCAAATGCCGATAATGTTATTTATCGGCATCAAGATATATCAGATTTTTAGCGCAACTTGAAAATGAACATTGCTGACAAGTAATACGCTTTTTGCAACAGATCAAGCATAGCTGCCACACTTGCTGTTTCGATTGGCTATCTAAGCACGTGAAGTCAGATGCGCAGATGTGTCCATCATGTATCAGCTGTGCCAATTTATGCGCTGAAATTGATAAGTTAATTCGATTCGTCATGCCCTTTCCCTCCCTATCATTGTTTGATAGTAATAGAATACACAAATGAGAATTGTTATCAACAATGTAATTTAAGGATTGCCACTCACCTCGTTATTTTATGCAAGATTTTGCACCGCTTTGAAATGTGTCTACTACACTGATTATGTGATCATTATTTTTACTTGAATGAGGTATCGGATGCTGATTGATCTTGCAAAGAAAAACCCTCTTTTTTCCGGTAAAAAGTCTACCGAGACAACAGAGTCTGGTATTCCTTGGAAGGTATTAGTGGTCGATGATGAACCTGATGTTCATACCGTCACTAAGCTTGCCCTCTCCCGCTTTAAACTTGATGGCCGTGCCCTCACCTTTATCAATGCTTATAGTGCCGAACAAGCAAAAGAATTACTCAATCAAGAACATGACATCGCCATTGCCTTTATTGATGTTGTCATGGAAAGTGACCATGCAGGGTTAGAACTAGTAAAGTGGATCCGTGAAGAATTATTGAATAAAACCACTCGATTGATCTTACGTACAGGCCAGCCAGGGCAAGCACCTGAAGAAGACGTTATCGTCAATTACGATATCAATGATTACAAAGCAAAAGCTGAACTGGATTCCCGTAAACTGATGACCAGCGTCTACTCAGCCCTTCGCTCTTATCGCGATATCATGGAAATCGAGCAAGCAAGGCGCACCCAAATAAATCATCGTAAGGGCTTAGAAAGAGTACTAGAAGCTACCTCAGGATTATTTGAACTGCGCACCCTGCATAAATTCGCCGATGGGCTACTGACTCAAGTGGCCACTCTACTTAATCTCGATTCAGAAACGCTACTGCTGACTTGTAATGCAATTGATGCGATTAGTGGTCATGTTGAACCTGTCAATATAGAAATCCTTGCTGGTACTGGCCAATTTGCTAATAAATCCCACATTACGCAACTACCTGAACATATTGATCGTCTACTGCGCAGTGCGCTCACCCAACAGCGGTGCCTTTATGAAGACAATTGCTTTATCGGTTACTTTCCCACCAAAGGCGGTTTAATCAATCTACTTTATATGGATGGTATTGATAGAATTGATGATCTTGATAAGAAACTCATTGATATTTTTGCCATCAACGTGGGCATAGCTTTTGAAAATTTGCTGCTCAATCAGGAGGTGGAAGATACACAATCAGAGCTTATTTTACGTTTAGGTGATGTTGTTGAAAGCCGCTCGAAAGAAGCTGCCAATCATGTGAAACGTATGGCGGAGTATTGTTCTCAATTAGCATTACTAGCCGGTTTAAGTGAATACGAAGCCGATTTACTACGCCGTGCCTCACCAATGCATGACATAGGTAAAATTGCGATCCCCGATGCTGTCCTACTTAAACCCGGCAAATTAGATGACGAAGAATGGAAAGTTATGCGTCAGCACCCTATGATTGGCCATCAAATTCTTGCAAATTCTGAGCGACCAATACTAAAGGCCGCATCAATTATTGCACTGCAACATCATGAAAAATATGATGGTTCTGGTTATCCTGCAAATCTAAAACAAGACGAAATTCACATTTTCTCGCGGATTGTGGCAATCGCAGATGTGTTTGATGCCCTTTCCCATGCCCGCTGCTATAAAACAGCTTGGCCTTTAGAAGAGGTTTTAGCTGAAATGCGTAAAGGGGCGGCAACACACTTTGATCCTCACTTATTACAGCTCTTTATTGAAAATGTAGATATTTTTGTCAAAGTAAAAGAAAACTGGAAGGATCACTAATCTGTATAGTTGATTGTCTTGATGTTTAGAAATCCATATCAGGCACTTTCAAAGATATATCTAACCATTGTCATCTGCGAGAAAATCAAAAACAGCCGTTTTAGTTTCACCATTAACGCTAAAACTCACAAAGCCACGCCAAACCATGTAGCCACTACTACAAGAACCGTAGACTAACTGACCGATATAAGTCATTTCGTCAGTTTGCTTCACATTTACAGGAATAACGCCCATAAACATGTCTCTTCCTTCTAAGCGGATTTGCACATTAGAAATTGGCATGGAAGATAACAACTGTAATGTCAATGGCTTTTCGCTTGGTGCACTCCCTGGTGACAAGCGAAAAGTGAGCTCAACATCCCCAACTTTTTTAACACAATCCCCCTTAGAAAATTGGCAAAGTGAAGGATCAAGACTGCTTTTAAGTGTGACTTGCTTTGCATCTTCCTTACAAGCTGTGAGATTGAAGCTAAATAATGCGATAAATAAATAGGGACTCAGACGAGTTAGCACAAAGATTAACCTTATGATGCAATATGTTAACATTCTATGGCGTAGGTTGATCTAGATCAACTTTCCACACCCCTTCTTTGGTATCTTTTTTGATATGGCTCAAGTATCATTGCGAAACCTCATATTTGAGCAAAAATATGCAGGGTAACGCATTGACATCACTCAGCAACCTTAATAGGGAGGCTGAGTTTTATGTCATTTATAACAGGTAAAGCTTGTCTTTACTAAAAGTAAAAGTAATAAGCAGTGGAAGCATTATGATGAACCATTCCCAGCCAACAGGCGCTGATTACAATTACGCCATTGTCCGCCAATTTGCCTTAACCACAGTTTTGTGGGGTATTGTTGGTATGTCAGTCGGCGTATTAATTGCGGCTCAGTTAATCTGGCCTCAGCTGAACTTTGACACTCCTTGGTTAACGTATAGTCGCTTGCGACCATTACACACCAATGCGGTGATCTTCGCGTTCGGTACATCAGCCCTTTTTGCAACATCCTATTATGTCGTACAACGCACCTGTCAAACCCGACTATTTGCACCTAAGTTAGCCGCATTTACGTTTTGGGGATGGCAAGCCATCATTCTGTCAGCAGCTATCTCTTTACCAATGGGTTTCACCCAAGGAAAAGAATACGCTGAATTAGAATGGCCTATCGATATCGCAATTACTATCGTTTGGGTGTCCTACGCTATCGTGTTCTTCGGTACTATTATCAAACGAACAACTTCGCATATTTATGTGGCGAACTGGTTCTTTGGTGCCTTTATTATTACCGTTGCCGTACTTCACATAGTTAACTCTATGGCAGTACCAGTCAGTCTGTTCAAGTCATACTCTCTGTATAGCGGCGCTGTCGATGCTATGGTGCAGTGGTGGTATGGTCATAACGCTGTAGGTTTCTTATTAACCGCAGGCTTCTTGGGGATGATGTATTACTTCGTACCTAAGCAAGCAGGTCGTCCTGTGTACTCTTACCGTCTTTCTATTGTCCACTTCTGGGCACTGATCGCACTGTATATCTGGGCTGGTCCTCACCACTTACATTACACAGCTTTACCTGACTGGACTCAGTCTTTAGGTATGGTGATGTCACTGATCCTATTCGCACCTTCTTGGGGCGGTATGATTAACGGTATCATGACCTTGTCTGGTGCTTGGCATAAACTGCGTACTGACCCTGTGTTACGTTTCTTAGTTGTTTCTCTGTCTTTCTACGGTATGTCTACCTTTGAAGGCCCTATGATGGCAATTAAGACAGTTAACGCATTATCACACTATACAGACTGGACTATCGGTCACGTTCACTCCGGCGCGCTAGGCTGGGTTGCAATGGTGTCAATCGGTTCTCTGTATCACTTGATACCTGTATTGTTCGGTCACGGCCGTATGTACAGTATCAAGTTAATTAACGTCCATTTCTGGTTAGCGACTATTGGTACTGTGCTTTACATCGTCTCTATGTGGATTTCAGGTGTAATGCAAGGTCTGATGTGGCGCGCAGTGAATGCTGACGGTACTTTAACTTATAGCTTTGTTGAAAGTCTGGAAGCTTCTTATCCTTTCTACTTCGTACGTTTCCTTGGCGGTTGTTTCTTCCTGACCGGTATGCTGATCATGGCATATAACGTGATCCGTACTGTGAAAGCCTCTAAAGATTCATTGCCAGCATTGGCTGAACCAACAGCGGCTTAAAGGAGCAAACTCGATGAAATTTAATCATGAGATAGTTGAAAAAAACATCGGTTTGTTAGCGATTTTTACCGTTATCGCTATCAGCTTCGGTAGTCTCGTTGAAATCACACCGTTGATTTTTCAAAAAGATACGACTGAGCCAGTTGAAGGTTTAAAGCCATACACTGCCCTGCAAATTGAAGGTCGTGACATTTATGTTCGTGAAGGTTGTTATAACTGTCACAGCCAGATGATCCGTCCTTTACGTGCAGAAACTGAGCGTTATGGTCACTACTCTGTCGCGGGCGAATCAGTTTGGGATCATCCATTCCAATGGGGTTCTAAGCGTACGGGTCCTGATCTTGCACGTGTTGGCGGTCGTTATAGCGATAAATGGCATGAAGTTCACTTAATCGATCCTCGTGCTGTAGTTCCTCAATCGAATATGCCAGGGTTCCCATGGTTAGCCGAAAACAAGTTAGACGGCAAACTAACGGGTGACAAGATGACTATCCTACGTAACCTGCATAAAGGCGGTTACAAAGGTAATGATCTTTATACCGATGAAGAAATCGCAGGCGCACAGCAAGCTGTTGCAGGTAAGACAGAAATGGACGCCTTGATTGCATATCTTCAGTCTTTGGGTCACGCACTCAAATAAGGAGGCAATATATGGATTACGGCACATTACAAGGCATTTTAACCATCATTGTGATGCTGACCTTCGTCGGTATATTTGCTTGGGCATATAGCTCGCGTCGTCAAAAATCATTTGATGAAGCAGCTAACCTTGTGTTTTCCGATGAGGAAGTCAACAAGGTATCGAAGGACTCAGGAGAGAATAAGTGATGAGTAGCTTCTGGAGTGTTTGGATTACTGTACTCTCGTTAGTCGTGATCGCGGGTTGTTTTCTATTACTGCGTGTGTGTTCTAAGAACACCACTGACATAAAAGAAGGCGAATCCATGGGTCACAGTTTCGACGGTATTGAAGAACTCAATAACCCACTGCCAAAATGGTGGAGTTATATGTTCTATATCACTATCGTGTTTGGCTTGATCTATTTGGCACTATTTCCTGGTTTAGGTAACTACAAAGGCTTATTAGGCTGGACGAGTTCTAACCAGAGTATCGGTACAGAGCATGGCATTAAAGCCGATTCTGCTGCAGCGATTGAGCTAGCAGCAAAAGAAGGTCTTTATGTTCAGTATGATCAAGAAGTAAAACACGCTGATGAAAAATATGGCCCAATCTTCGCAGCTTACTTGGCAACACCACTAGAAGAATTAGTGAAAAACCAAGAAGCGTTGAAAGTGGGTGGCCGTTTGTTCCTGCAAAACTGTGCTCAGTGCCATGGTTCTGATGCACGTGGTAGCAAAGGCTTCCCTAATCTTACCGATGGTGACTGGTTATATGGTGGTGAATTAGCCACGATTAAGACCACTATCATGGCAGGTCGTCATGGCATGATGCCACCCAAAGGTGGTTTGCCAATCGAAGATAGCGAGATTGCTGGTTTAGCTGAATACGTTGTTAAATTGTCTGGTCGTGAGCATGACGAGAAACTCGCAGCCCAAGGTCAAGGCTCATTCATGAAAGGTTGTTTTGCGTGTCATGGTATGGACGCTAAAGGCAACAAGTTTATGGGTGCTCCTAACTTAACTGACGATGTTTGGTTATATGGCGGTAGCCGTGGCATGATCGAAGAGACCATTAAACATGGTCGCGCAGGTGTGATGCCAGCATGGAAAGACGTTCTCGGTGAAGAGAAAGTTCACGTCATTACAGCTTATGTTTATAGCTTGTCAAACAAGTAATTAGGTATAAGTAACACTAAGGCCTCGAAGACTTCGAGGCCTTTTTTTTAAAGTGCTAAAACCGTCTTTTAACGGTAAAATGGCGCAAATTTTTTGAATGGGTATCTGACATGAGCGAACAACAAGCCTGGTATAAGCAGTTCTGGCCTTGGTTTCTAATTATTCTTCCTTTATGTGCCGTCGTCGCAAGTTTTACCACACTAAAAATTGCCCTTACGAACTCGGACTCTTTAGTCGCCGAGGATTACTACAAAGATGGCAAAGCCATTAATATGGACTTAAGTAAAGTGAAGTATGCCAAACAAATAGGCATGAATTTTTCACTCGATCAAGCCAATAATGAGATTTTACTGACGCAGCAAGGGGGACCTGCATATCAAGCCGCCTTGAAAGTTGAGTTCTATCATCCAACCATTGCCGACAGAGATATGAAACTCACTGCGACGGCCGATGCCAGTAATGTGTATCGCATTACCATCCCTTCTACCCTAACCGGCCCTTGGGAAGTTCGCCTCGAAAGCTACGACGGTAAATGGCGAATTCACCAACGCGTTGAATTAAAAGATCACGTCCAACTTTGGCTAAATTGATTGTGGTTAAATAAGTAGCGCTATGACGTATCCAAGTTGTTTTCACTGCCAAGAGCCCGTTCTGACGGGCCAGCAGTTTGTGACTCGCATTAATGACCGTGATGAACTGATGTGTTGCCCTGGCTGCCAGGCGGTTTCTCAAGCGATTGTCGATGCGGGATTACTCAGTTATTACAAGTTCCGCACTGAGCCTGGCAGTAAACAGAATGCCCTGGTCCCCGAAGCATTAACGCAATTTAGCGCCTATGACTTGCCCGAAGTGCAGCAAGACTTTGTGCATTCTGAGGACAATGTCGAATCAGTGTCACTCTCCATCGATGGTATCACCTGTGCCGCCTGTGCTTGGTTAATTGAACACAAAGTCAAACAACTCGCGGGCGTGAGCCAAGTGCTAGTCAACTCAACCACCCAACGCGCTATGATCAGTTGGGATAAACGCAAGGTAAAACTTAGCGATATTCTCGGACAAATTAGTCGTATCGGCTATCAAGCCGCGCCCTACCAAGTTGACGAACAAGAGCTCAACAATAAACTCAATAGTCGCAAATTTTTACTGCGTTTAGGCTTAGCTGGCTTTGCGACTATGCAAGTCATGATGTTCGCCCTCGCCCTTTATACTGGCTACTTCACCGATTTAGACGTGCAGTATCGGGACTATTTCCGCTGGGTTAGCATGATTTTTGCAACGCCTGTGGTGCTTTATTCGGCGCAACCCTTCTATTTTAGCGCCATTCGTACCCTGCTCAGCGGCAAACTCAATATGGATGTGTCTGTTTCGATTGCCATTGGTGGTGCCTATACCGCAAGCTGTTTTGCCACAGTGAATGGCACAGGCGAAGTGTATTTTGAATCCGTATCCATGTTTACTTTCTTTTTGTTACTTGGGCGTTACTTCGAGCAAAAGGCAAGACAAAAGGCCTCGGTCAGCTCCAGTAATTTACATAAATTGGTGCCGCTCACTGCACACTTAGTCACCGAAAATGGTCAAGAAGAAATTCCGGCCAAAAAGTTACGCCTCAATGATGTGATCCTTGTGAAACCAGGGGAAATGGTTGCGGCCGATGGTGTGGTGATTGAAGGCCACACAAACATCAATGAAGCTATGCTCACTGGTGAGCAAATGCCCATTGAAAAGCAGCAAGATCAGCAAGTGTACGCTGGCACTATCAACGTCGATCAACCGATAAAAGTTAAAGTTACCGCGTTAGGGCAAGACCAACTCGTGGCGGAAATTATTCGACTGCAGGAGCTGGCATCCAATACAAAACCTGCGATAGCCCTATTAGCCGATAAATTATCCCGCTATTTCTCGGGTACGATTCTAACAATCGCGACGATGACTTATTTGGTTTGGCAACAGATTTCCCCAGAGGATGCCTTTTGGGTAACGTTATCGGTTCTGGTCGCCACTTGTCCTTGTGCCTTAGCGCTAGCGACACCGACCGCCGTCACCTGTGCAACCGCCATTTTTACCCGTCTTGGGATCATTACCCGCAAAGCCGGCGTATTTGAAAAACTGCCGCAGATTAAACATGTGGTCTTTGATAAAACTGGCACCCTTACCTGTGGTACGCTCTCTATCGGGCAAACGCAGTGCATGGCCGATTTAACAAAGACGCAGGCCTTAGCCATTGCAGCGGCGCTGGAAACGGGCTCTCGCCATCCGATTGCGGCTGCATTTGCCCTATTTGCCGATAATACCTTGGTCGCGGAGCAAGTTCACCATGAAGTCGGCTTTGGTGTTCGAGGCCGTATCGAGGGGACTGACTATTTAATTGGTAATGCTGTATTTACTGGTGCACGTATCGATACTCAGGACCCAACCCAAAAGATTTGGTTAGCACGCTCAGCCAATGAGCAGCTTGAAGTGCTTGCCAGCTTTGAGATCCAAGACAATATTCGTCAAGACAGTAAGGCCACGATTGAAATATTAAAGCAACAAGGTTGTCGCATCAGTATCGCTAGCGGCGATAGCTCCGGACATGTGCATCAACTGGCCAAAGAGCTGGGAATTGAAGATGTGCACAGCGGATTAACGCCCGCGGGTAAACTTGCCCTAGTAACGAAATTACAACAGCATACTCGCGTGGCGATGTTTGGCGATGGCATCAATGATGCGCCTGTACTTGCGGGGGCTGATTTGTCGGTCGCCATGGGCAGTGGCAGTGCGATTGCCAAAAACAGTGCCGATTTGATTTTACTGGGCGATCATCTATCCCGTTTCACCCAAGCTGTCGCGGTCGCTAAACTGACCACGCAAATTATTAAACAAAATTTAGCTTGGGCGCTGGGTTACAACGCCCTTATCTTGCCTTTAGCCGTCACTGGTCATGTGGCACCTTATATTGCCGCGATTGGCATGTCGGCGAGTTCTTTGATTGTGGTCGGTAATAGCCTGAGATTATTACGGGTAAAAGTGTGATCACAATAAAACGTTTAACCAGATAGTAAGAGGTCATTATGGAAATTATTTATGTGCTTATCCCCATTGCCATGATCTTCGTCGCCATCGCGGTAATGGTATTTTTTTGGGCAGTGAAATCTGAGCAATTTGATGATCTTGACCGTCAAAGTGTTTCTATATTGTTTGATGAAAATACTGATAAACCAGGCCATCTAGCTACCCCCGCCATTCAGTCAACAGCAGAAAAAGATGACGTCGTAGCGCAGCAAGCAATAAAAAATCAGCAAAAAGGCATGCTTTTGTGATTGAGTACAATGTCACCGGTGCCTTTCTCGTCGGCTTGATGGGAGCAGCACATTGTTTTGGTATGTGTGGCGGTTTAGTGGGCGCTTTTTCCGCCCAAATCCCTCATCCTAAAATAGGTAACCAGCTGGCCCATCAGCTTAAATATTTACTGAGTTACAATTTAGGCCGTATTTTAAGTTATACCTTAGCGGGCGGCTTAGTGGGCGCATCGTCGGCAGGTCTTGGTCGCTTATTTGAGCTGGATATTTATCTGATTGTCCTGCGCATGATTGCCGGACTGATGATGATCGCAACAGGACTTTACATCGCTAAAATTTGGGTTGGAATAGTGCAAATTGAGCGTGTAGGTCAATGGCTATGGCAATATTTAAAACCGCTAGCGCAGCGCCTTGTTCCAATCAAGAATCCGAGCCAAGCAGTCATGGCGGGATTCATTTGGGGCTGGCTCCCCTGCGGCCTCGTCTATAGCACCTTAACTTGGTCGGTTGCATCTGGCTCTGCCAGCCAAGGCGCCTTGATTATGTTAGCCTTTGGCTTGGGTACTTTACCCGCCCTATTAAGTGCTGGCGTGGCGGCAAAACGCCTTGCTGCATGGGTACAAAAGAAAACCGTTAGACTATTGAGCGGCTTACTGTTAATTGCCTTTGGTGGTCAAACTTTATATATCGCACTCGCGCAGCTAAACTAGCCCAAGTGCGTGAATTGGTTTAACATGGCAGCAGTGGATTAACTTGAGAATCAACATGACAATTGAACAAAATAAGAATCGTCGTCCTGCCGCTAGCGGATGCACAATCCATTGTCACGATTGCAGTATGGGTACCCTTTGTATTCCTTTTACCCTCAATGCAAGTGAGCTAGATCAGCTCGATGATATTATTGAGCGTAAAAAGCCAATCCAGAAAGGCGAGCAAATTTTTAAGTCAGGAGATGCGTTGAAATCCCTGTTTGCGATCCGCTCTGGCACCATCAAAAGTTACACTATTACCGAGCAAGGTGATGAGCAGATAACTGGCTTCCATCTTGCGGGTGATGTGATTGGTTTTGATGGTATTCACGCTCAGTTACATCAGAGTTTTGCACAGGCCCTCGAAACCTCTATGGTTTGTGAAATCCCCTTTAATATCCTCGATGAACTTTCGGGCACTATGCCTAAGTTACGTCAGCAGATCATGCGTCTAATGAGTAATGAGATCATGAGCGATCAAGAAATGATCCTGCTGCTCAGTAAGAAAAATGCCGAAGAACGTCTAGCAGCGTTTATCAGCAATTTAGCAAATCGTTTCGGCAGTCGTGGTTTCTCACCTAAAGAATTTCGTTTAACCATGACCCGCGGTGACATTGGCAATTATCTCGGTTTAACCGTTGAAACCATCAGCCGCTTACTTGGACGCTTCCAAAAGTCAGGCTTGATTGAGGTTAAGGGTAAGTACATCACTATCCTCGACTCGCAAGAGCTAAATCTGTTAGCGGGTAATTCTCGCATCGCGAGATAGTCAATCGCAAGAGCATTAACCGTGAGAGGTCAAGCCTAAATAATTGTCGCCAATAGCATAACAGTTTAATGGTGAAAGCTGTGCTTGCTAGACATGTCATGCAGATTAAGGCATGATTTTTAAGCGAGTTTTAATCAATTTCAAATGAGTTTGATCTAGAACAATACAGCTCACTGCCAAAGGCTCATGATGATATTGAGCCTATGACTAAAGGAACCTCCCATGAAGGATTATCAAAAAATACTGGTTGTGGTTGACCCTACCACTGAGAATCAAGTTGCCCTTGCACGAGCGGTCGCCTTGGCCAGTAAATGCAACGCTCAAGTCACTGTGTTTCTTTCTATCTTCGACTTCTCTTACGAAATGACTTCGATTCTGTCGAATCAAGAACGCGAAGCCATGCGTCAAGGTGTCATAGATCAACGGCTCGCCTGGATCCAAGACTTACTCGCCGCTTATACTCATCTGCAACTCAATATCGATACTCAAGTCATTTGGCATAACCGCCCCTTTGAAAGCATTATTAATCATGCCATTTCAGGGCAATACGATTTGATTGTTAAAGGCACCCATGCCCATGACAAACTCAAAGCGGTGATTTTCACTCCAACTGATTGGCATTTAATGCGTAAAGCCCCTGTGCCAGTGTTGATGGTGAAAGCCCATGACTGGCCAGCCGCGGGCAAAATCCTCTGTGCTGTGAATGTGGCAACCGAAGATACCGATCATCAAATGCTTAACGGTAAAATTATTGAACATGCAAAAGATTTGGCGAAAAAGTTCTCTGCTGAAGTACATTTAGTTAATGGTTATCCCGGCACGCCAGTTAACTTAGCCATCGAGCTTCCTGACTTTGATGCCCAGTCATACAACGAAACCATTCGCATGCAGCATGAGCAGCGCGTGAGTTATCTTGCGAGCGCTTATGATATTAATCCAAGTCATTGCCATGTAAAAGAAGGTTTACCAGAGGATGTGATCCCTGAGCTTGCTGAAAAACTTGATGCTGAATTGGTGATCCTAGGGACTGTCGGCCGTACCGGATTTTCAGCAGCATTGATAGGCAATACCGCTGAACATGTTATCGATAGCATCAACTGCGATTTATTGGCTATAAAGCCCGACGGTTATAAATCACCGTTAGAAGAAGCCTAAGCAATACGCGGCTCTTTACCCCGCCAAAGATAGCTGGAATAATACGCGCCCTGAAACTGTGTTACTGGGCGCTTTTTTATGCTTGAAGCTATATCTGAAGTTACGGCAAATCCTATGCCGGAAGAATTATCAAAAAAACAAACTACCCGTCTGAATAAATTACAGAAGCGGCTTCGTCGTGAAGTGGGCAGCGCGATTGCCGATTACAATATGATTGAAGATGGCGATAAGATCATGTGCTGCCTCAGTGGCGGTAAAGACAGCTACGCCATGCTCGATATTTTGATGAATCTGCAGCAACGCGCGCCCATTCAGTTTGAAATCATTGCGGTTAATTTAGATCAGAAGCAACCTGGCTTCCCTGAACATGTATTGCCCGCCTATCTCGATAAGCTCAATGTGCCATATCACATCCTCGAGAAAGATACTTACTCGATAGTGAAAGACAAAATCCCTGAAGGTAAAACCACCTGCTCCCTATGCTCTCGCCTTCGCCGCGGCACGCTTTATGGCTTTGCTCAGCGTATCGGCGCCACTAAAATCGCCCTAGGCCATCACAGGGATGACATTATCGAGACCTTGTTCTTAAATATGTTCTTTGGCGGTAAGATGAAAGCAATGCCGCCAAAGCTGCTGTCGGATGATGGCGCTAATATCGTCATACGTCCCCTAGCCTATTGTCGCGAGAAAGATCTCGAAGAATATGCAAGCTTAAAAGAATTTCCAATCATTCCATGCAACTTGTGTGGCTCACAGGAAAACTTAAAACGCGCCGCAGTCAAAGACATGCTGAATCAATGGGATAAACAATACCCCGGACGCATTGAAACGATTTTCACCGCCATGCAAAACACCGCACCATCACAGGGTGTTGACCGTGAACAGTTCGACTTTGTGTCTCTAACACGTGACCCAGATGCGCCTATGCGTGGTGATGTTGCTGAAGCCAATCTGCCTGCATTCGATTTTCTTGATATCGCCAATAGTGGTCGTATCGATTTGGATGCAGCAAAACGCATTGATATTGTTAACACTTACGAAGTCTAACTTAGACTGAATTTAGCGCCTATTCAGTAAGAGAAGTTAACGCAACGAAAGTAAACAAGATAAATTAACACAACAAAAATGCCCACTTAATGTGGGCATTTTTATGGCTACAGAATAAGTTTATCTTTGAGCCAGCGCTTCTGAATCGCTTATCTCAAGACACCTATTCAAGATACAAAGATGATTACTTCACCCAAGGACTCAACACTAATGGCTGGGCACTGAAGCTTAGCGTGGTGATGCTTTCAAGCTCATTAGCGGCTAATTTATAACTGCCTTTTATCGCTTCTTCACGGCCATTAAGGAGTACATAGACTTCTTGTTCAGGTGAGAATTCAAAGTTTAAGCCAGTAATGGATTCCCTAAAATAACGCATCGGGAAGCCTTGCATAGCACCGAGCAGCGTGTCCATCTCAGTCATGATTTGTTGTAAGCGCGTTTTATCGTACTCGGCTAATGTCTGTTTTGCTCTCACTTGCATTGCAATACCACATCCCTCAGCGCTGCCAGCGAAATGCAGATTAACCAAGGCTCGCTGATCTTTTAAATCATCATCTAAGGGAATGAATAACCGCTGAGCATCAGTATACGTCAGTGGCGTTGAGGTTTTTTCACTGGAAATAGAACCACTTTGGATCAAACAATTCTTTTGCATTGGAACACTAAAAGCCACTTCCACGAGTTGATAACCGCCTTTATTGACTTGTTTTAACCTATCATAAAAGCCTTTATATTCAAGGGATACAGTTTCTGCAGCGGCGCTAGTTGCCAACAAAAACAGGCTACTAAACAACAGTTTTTTATACATCGACATTCACCAAATATTTTTCATTATGACGTAACATATCAAGCAGCTCATCAATATAAGCTTCTTGTCTTTCAGAATAATTCACTAAACCGTAAATCAATTGATCCGCTGTTGGCTCTAGCTCCTGTGAACGTAAATCTGCTCGAATAGAGCGAAATAACGCATAGGCAGTATTAGAGTTTAAATTACGCATATAGGATGAAACCGATTCATCGACCGATGAAAACACTTTCACCTCATGACTTTTACCCGAACCACGTGAGGACGGCACTATGCCGCAGCCAGAAGTAAAACACCATTCACCAAAAAAGTTAAAACCTTCTCTGGCAAAACGTGAACTCCCCCAACCCGATTCATTCGCGGCTTGAATTAACACCATAGATTCCGGCACGATATCGACACGTTTAAGTAAGCTTGCTAATGACTTAGCATCTACGTTACGCGCCGGATATTGGTATTTATCAAATAACGCATTGATCTGCGCTAATTCAGTATCAGATAAACTCTTACCATTATCGACTAAGGCAAGCATCTCATTGATAAAGCCACGCTCCATCAAGATAATGGCATTCTGTTGCTGAACAATCGGCCGCAGGAAATCAAAAAAAGCTTTCTTCTTTTCGGTAATGTCGCTGATCGCTGAAAAGTCAGGGACTTGCGTAACAGGATCGACATCGCTAACGAATTGGGGCGCAATAGCGGATGAGTCATTCGAGTGAGGAATGATCCAAACTCGTAATGCAAAAATCGCCACTATGACCATGGCTAATGCCAATGTAAACGAACCGATTCTACCCGTTTTCAATCATTCACCTTAGGTGTAACGCCCTTATTGGGCAAATAAAGGCCGGATTATAAGCTATTTGTCAGATTTCACGAAATTTGCCCATCATCATGATCACGAACTCAGGTACAATATTACGCCTGAGGCACCATTATCGAGTCGAGCTTGCTATTACGCCGTCATTTATAGATGCAAGCATTTGACTGAGTATTTATACTAAGGTTCCTTAGCGTTATCACCATTGCACAACGGCTCATGAGTCATCCCGCTTATAGCGACAATGGATGGCTATGACATTAAATTTTCGGGTATTCAGGAAGGAAAAACCCAGATGCAGCATTTGATGTTAAATCAATTTGAACGTGTCGTCGCCATCGGCGGAGGCCATGGTTTAGGCCGAGTATTATCCTCGCTCGATTTTTTAGGCAACCGCCTTACAGGGATTGTCGCCACCACTGATAATGGCGGTTCTACTGGTCGACTGAGAGCCGAACAAGACTGCATTGCTTGGGGTGATTTACGTAACTGCTTATCCCATTTAGCTAATCGTCCTTCCGTTGGCTCGCAATTGTTTGAATACCGTTTCCAAGGAGCCACTGAACTCAGTGGCCATAATTTAGGTAATTTAATCTTACTGGCTCTTGATCAACTCTGCGTTCGTCCATTAGAAGCGGTTAATCTCATCCGTAACTTACTTAAGATAGAAACCCAACTTATTCCCATGTCAGAGCAGCCCACTCACTTAGTGGCCCTGCAAGCTTGTGGCAGTAAAGTCTTTGGGGAAATTAATGTCGACAGTATGAATGAAGCGCCCATCGCGCTCTGCCTTGAGCCACAGGTCGATGCCACCTTTGAAGCCTGTGAGGCCGTTCGGCACGCAGATTTAGTTATCCTAGGCCCTGGCAGCTTCTTAACCAGTATCATGCCGCCACTGCTGTTACCTAAGTTCGCGAAAAGCCTCGCTGCAACTAAAGCGCAGGTGATCTTTATCGATAACCTTGCCGAAGAGGCCTCACCCGCGGGTCGGTTTAGCATTGAGCAACGTATCGCTTGGTGTCACCAAGTGATTGGTAAGCCCATTATTCACAAAGTACTTCGCCACGGTGAACAAACGCGTTTAGGGCCACTGATTAACTATTTTCCGTTGAAGAATCGCCATAATCCCAATCTACATGATCAAGCTAATTTATTAGATGCATTAAGCGCCCTGCTGCGACTCAATGATCTCACTCAACAACCGCTTGCCTGCTAGCTCTGACCTGTTAATCATTCAATCGAAATAATAAAGGACAGCAAATGCTGTCCTTTATACTGTAAAGCTAAAAGGAATGTCCCTTTAGTCTGTCTATAAGGCTGCAATAACCATTACAACACTTGTGCTATGGCTTTACAGATGACAGGCATATTCGTCTTAGTCATGCCTGCAACGCTAATGCGTCCAGAGCCGACAATATAAACACCAAATTCGTCTTTCAAACGTGCCACTTGGGCTTTGTTTAAACCTGAGAAACTGAACATGCCATTTTGGCGAGAAATAAAACTGAAGTCCTGAGTCACGCCCTCAGCCTTTAAGCTATCAACAAACAGAGTACGCATTTCGGCGATACGTTCACGCATCTCTTTGACTTCCTGCACCCACATGGCTTTCAGAGCTGCATCATTTAATATCGTGCTGACGATCAGTGCGCCGTGGGCTGGCGGATTAGAATAATTGGCGCGTATGGTACGTTTCACTTGGCTAAAAGCACGTACGGCAGCATCAGCATCTTCAGCCACCACAGTCACGGCGCCAATACGCTCGTTGTATAGACCAAAGTTTTTAGAGAAAGAGTTAGCGACCAGCAACTCAGACACTTTAGACGCGACTAAACGCAGACCTGCCGCATCTTCTTCAATGCCAGCACCAAAACCCTGATAAGCAAAGTCAAACAGTGGCACGAGTTTCTTATCAGCACACAATTGAGCAACAAGTTCCCATTGCGCCAACGTTAAATCGATACCCGTTGGGTTATGGCAGCAACCGTGTAGCAGCACGACATCGTCCGCATTGGCGTGAGACAAGTCAGTCATCATGGTATCGAAATCGATGTCATGGGCTTCTGCTTTGTAATAACCGTACTCTTTAACCGTTAAACCCGCCGTTTCAAAAATATTTTGATGGTTGGCCCACGTTGGATTGCTCACCCAAATAGTGTGCGAATCGGTATTACGCAGTAAAAACTCAGCAGCAATACGCAGTGCTCCTGTACCACCAGGTGCTTGCGCTGTGGCAGCACGGCCAGAAGAAATTAATGCACTGCCTTCGCCAAACAACAATGTTTGTACTACACGGTTATAAGCTTGAACGCCTTCAATGCCTAAGTAGTTTTTGGTCTTCTCTTGCTCAAGTAAAATGGCCTCGGCTTTTTTCACTGAAGCCAGAACGGGAGTCTGTCCTGCCTCATCCTTATAAATGCCAACACCAAGATTAACTTTATCCTGACGCGGATCAGCTTTAAAGGTATCGGTTAAACCAAGAATTGGATCAGCGGGTGCGAGTAATACTTGAGAGAAAATCATGACTACGTATCCTAATATGCGCGTGTAGGGGAAATTTCGGCTTATTTATACCACTGTCTTTAAGGGGGTAATAGCGACTTAAGTCCCTTCTTAGGGAAATTATTACACTATTGTCGATTCAATAATAAAAAGTACATTTTATTACGCAATTATTAGCCAAATAGTGAAATTACTTAAATAAAGCGATTTACAACATCTAGATCACAAAATCACTCAGTTTTATATTGTAGAAAAGAAACAGGTCAGAAGTCGCAATACTGAATGAATAAAATAGTGGGCTTGGGCCTAACCAATCTATAGCTGTAGTGATACTAGATTAAGAATCATGAAATGTGGGTGTAGAAGTTATAAAGCAAAAAAGCCCTGACATCAGTCAGGGCTTTTCTGTTTTTTGGTACCCGAGGCCAGACTTGAACTGGCACGCTGTTACCAGCGAGGGATTTTAAATCCCTTGTGTCTACCGATTCCACCACTCGGGCAAACTCTTTATATTAACGACGGGAATCGTGTCATTAATACTTTAATCTATGGAGGCGCGACCCGGAGTCGAACCGAGATCGACGGATTTGCAATCCGCAGCATAGCCATTCTGCCATCGCGCCCAAACTGCCAAATTTATTAAAATTTGGAGCGACATATCGGGTTCGAACCGATGACCTATACCTTGGCAAGGTATCGCTCTACCAACTGAGCTAATGTCGCCTATCATTGCGCTTAATCATTTGAACTCATGCTCGGCATGCTTTCCCCTGACTGCGGATTGGCATTCTACCGATTTAGACCTCAGAGTCAATCAACAATTTTTAAAAAATGATCTAAGCCGTATCGTTTGCCCAATAAACCGCCACACCTCAGTAAAGTTGATGTTTCATTCATCAATTTAGGCTTTGTACCGATACTGATGCCGATGCTACCGCTAATTAAACGCGGCAGATAAACAAGGGATCATGGTGAGCTATGGAGTCGAGTCCAATAAAATTGTAGAAGTATAGAAAAACAAAAGCGCCCTATTGGGCGCTTTATTCAAAGGTTAAGCAAAGTCATTAATCACTCGAGCAAAACCTACGTGGGCAATTTACGCAGGTAGAGATAGCGTCGTTAAACCTAACATCGTTTGCATTACGCCAACCACTTGGCAACTGTAACCAAATTCGTTGTCATACCATACATAAAGAATGGCACGCTTGCCTTCTGCAATAGTCGCTTGTGAATCAACCACACCCGCGTAGCGAGAACCGACTAAATCGCTCGATACAATCTCAGTAGAGTCTGTGTAGTCAATTTGATTTTGCAGTGGTGATTGTAGCGCCGTATCTTTCAGATACTCGTTAAGCTCATCTTTACTGGTCTCAGCATTCAGGTTCATGCTGATGATCGCCATAGAGACGTTAGGCGTCGGCACACGAATCGCGTTACCAGTTAACTTACCAGCTAATGCAGGTAAAGCTTTAGCAACCGCTTTTGCTGCACCCGTTTCAGTGATCACCATGTTTAATGGTGCACTACGGCCACGACGGTCAGCGGTATGATAGTTATCAATCAGGTTTTGATCGTTGGTATAAGAATGAATCGTTTCAACGTGACCATTCTCGATACCATATTTATCATTCACAGCTTTCAGTACTGGCGTAATAGCATTGGTGGTACAACTCGCCGCTGAAACGATAATGTCTTCAGGGGTAATATCGCCTTCGTTCACACCGTAAACAATGTTCTTAATCGCGCCTTTTGCAGGAGCCGTCAGTAATACTTTGCTGGCACCTGGGCTCTTAAGGTGTAAACCAAGACCCGCTTCATCTTTCCAAATACCTGTATTATCAACAATCAATGCATCATTGATGTCGTATTTAGTGTAATCCACTTCGTCGGGTGAATTAGCATAGATCACTTGGATATAAGTGCCGTTGGCTATGATGGCGTTGTTCTCTTCGTCAACTTCAACAGAGCCATTGAAAGGGCCATGGACTGAGTCACGACGCAGTAAACTCGCGCGTTTTTCTAAATCGCCTTTCTTACCGCCACGTAAAACGATAGCGCGTAACCTTAACTTATTGCTGCGACCTGTGCGTTCAATCAGCAAGCGTGCCAATAAGCGACCGATACGGCCAAAACCATAAAGCACGACGTCACGCGGTGCGACATCATCGGCATGGTCGATAGCATCGGCCAATTCTTTTGCCATATAGCTTTCAATTTCGCTGACATCAGTATGGTCGCGCCAGTAATTGACAGCGAGTTTACCAATATCCACTTTACATTGTTTAACTGCGAGTTTGCTCAAAGCTTGAACGAAGGGGAAACTCTCGCGTAAACGCAATTTTTCACCGACATGACGACGAACTAAACGGTGCGCTTTAATGATTTCAATCGTAGAAGCATTGAGTAACGGCTTGCCGTAGACCACGACTTCAACGCCTTGGTTACGGTACAACTTGCCTAACAAAGGCTGCATCGCCTCTGCCATTTCAAAACGTTCTTGCCAACTTTGTAGGTGTTTATCAGCGCTCATTTACAGATCCTTTATCTCACTTTTCAATAAAATGTACTGAAAGGTTTGAGTAACATGACGAAAAGACCAATAATCTAATGCGGGTTTTAGGGAAAACCCTGTTTTGGTCGGCGCCATTGTAATGAAAGTCGCGCTTTGTTGCCAGTAAGATATTTTCTGTAAATCTGTAATTTTATTAGAAAAATTATCGTTTGGAGAGTGTTTTGAGACAAAATCTAGTAATAATTACATCATTTACCTTAGGGATGAGCTTTTTCGGTCTTTTCGGTTGTGATAATGACCGAAATATCTCAGTAATTTGTAAAAATAATCCTGAAATTTGTGCCGATTTGCATAAGGACAGCTGGTGTTTGACTGAAAAGACCAAACTTATCCAAAACCGCTACAAGTTAAAAGACAACGAAAACCTCACAGGTAAGCAGCTCTACTCACAATTAACCTACCTTGAGGATTACAGCCGTTGTATTGAACTCGCCTCTGGCGTTCAGCATATCATCCACACCAATCGCACAGCAGATAGAGCCAGAGCCTTTAGACTAAGCACTCAAAATTTAAGTTTACTACAAGATCAAACCCGTGAACGGCAAGACCCTTTTATGTCTTATTACCAATGGACTCGCTTTGGCGATACCGCAGCGTTAAATAGATTATTAGAACAGGAAAACGCCGGCGAAGTGACTGACCCCTTTCTACTTGCCCAAGTCGCAACCTATTACAGCAATCGAAATGCCATCAAAGCGCAACAACTCTATCTTAAAGTCTTTGCGGAGATCCATTACGATGATTTCGACGTTAACTGGTTACTTGGGCTCGCATCTGCCTATCGCCAGCAACAAGTTTTAGATAAATCCTATATGCTGACGAAAGCAAATTTACTACTTACGCAGCAGAAGTATTCTGAGGAAAAAATGCTAGCCTTGCTCGGTGGCAATAAAACGCTGGCGACTGAACTCGATCTAAAAGCCCAAGCCCTTATCGATGTGCTAAAAAAGGGCACTTATTCTATGAGTCCAGTAAGACAATGGCTTGATCCTCAAGCGGTTGCCCAAGCGCCAACTGCAACTGAGGTGGTGCCGCCTGCGCCTGTCGAAAAAGTAAACTAAGCAACTGATGGCAAAATGTTTGCCATCTTGTAATTTTTTACCCAATTAACGCGTGAAAAATGGCGATTTCGCGACCGATGTAAAAAAAATACCTAATTTGTTAATCAAGACAGCGGTAAAATGCCGATTTAACTTGACGATAGCTGTCAGTTTGGTAATTTTACTACCAGTTGAATTTTATAATCACCAGAGGGATATGAGATGACTATCCGTGTAGCAATAAATGGCTATGGCCGTATCGGTAGAAACGTATTACGCGCCTTGTACGAAAGCGAAAAAGCTTATCCAATCAAGATTGTCGCTATTAATGATTTAGGCGACGCTTCAATCAACGCTCACCTGACAAAATACGATTCTGTTCATGGTCGTTTCAATGCGAAAGTTGACCATGATGCCGAAGCTATTTATGTGAATGGCGATAAGATCCTCACTTTCCAAGAACGTGATCCTGCAAAACTACCATGGGCTGAGTTGCAAGTAGACGTGGTGTTCGAATGTACCGGTATCTTCACTTCTAAAGAAACCGTTCAACCACATTTAACCGCTGGCGCGAAGAAAGTGATTATTTCTGCTCCAGGTAAAAATGTGGATGCCACAGTTGTTTACGGTGTGAACAACAACGTGCTGACCTCAGACATGACAGTGATTTCAAATGCTTCTTGTACAACAAACTGTTTAGCCCCTTTTGCTAAGCCGTTAAATGACGAGATTGGTATCGAATCAGGCCTGATGACCACCATTCACGCTTATACCAACGATCAACGTTTATCTGACGTGTACCACACAGATTTACGTCGTGCCCGTGCTGCGGCACTGTCAATGATCCCAACTAAAACTGGCGCAGCAGCTGCTGTAGGTTTGGTTGTACCTGAATTACAAGGTAAATTCGACGGTTTAGCGGTTCGTGTACCTACAGTTAACGTATCACTCGTGGATTTATCTTTCATCGCTGCCCGTGATACGACAGTTGAAGAAGTGAATGCCATTATCGAACGCGCTGCCAGCGTTGCGCCATTGAGCGAAGTGTTAGCGGTAAACAAAGAGCCATTGGTGTCTATCGACTTTAACCACAATGCGTTTTCTTCAAACTTTGACGCAACTCAAACCCGTGTAAACGGTCGTTTAGTGAAAGTGATGTCTTGGTATGATAACGAGTGGGGATTCAGTAACCGTATGTTAGATAACGCGGTTGCACTGATGAACGCCAAGTAAGCGTAAAGTAATCTAGTCATTAGATCCCGCGTTACTCAATCAAGCCTCGCATTTGCGAGGCTTTTTATTGCCTTAGTTTTAATAAAAACAACAGACATAAAAAATCCCCACGCTATGGTAGGGATTTTTATTAGGCTGAAGAAAAGCTAAATAACGCGCTTAGGCATTACCCTTCACTTTCATATTCAGTGTCTTGGCAAAATCCAGCATACGCGTCAGCGGAATAAGCGCCTTAACTCTTAAGTCTTCATCTACAAAAATCTCATGGGTGGTTTTATCGCTGTCGGCGAGTGACGCTTCAATTGCCTGCAAACCGTTCATCGCCATCCAAGGACAGTGGGCACAGCTCTTACAGGTTGCGCCATTTCCGCCCGTTGGCGCTTCAATTAAAATTTTACCTGGCGCCGCCTGCTGCATTTTATAAAAAATGCCGCGATCGGTTGCCACGATAAAACGCTCATTCGGCATGGTCTGCGCCGCTTTAATCAGCTGACTGGTCGAGCCAACAGCATTGGCCATCGCCACCACACTGGCTGGCGACTCAGGATGCACAAGAATAGCTGCATCTGGGTAAACGCTTTTCATATCGCGCAGCGCATTAGATTTAAACTCGTCATGAACAATACAATCGCCCTGCCACATCAACATGTCGGCGCCCGTCTGTTTGGCAATATAGCTGCCTAAATGACGATCGGGTCCCCAAATGATCTTTTTACCTTCACTGTCTAAGTGCTCAACGATTTCGAGAGCAATACTTGAGGTCACCACCCAATCGGCACGCGCTTTAACCGCAGCCGAGGTATTGGCGTAAACCACCACAGTATGATCTGGGTGCGCGTCGCAGAAAGCGCTGAACTTATCGATTGGACAACCTAAGTCCAATGAACAGGTCGCTTCAAGGGTCGGCATTAAAATGGTTTTTTCTGGGCTTAAAATCTTGGCGGTTTCGCCCATAAACTTGACCCCAGCAACGATTAAGGTTTTTGCTGGGTGATCGCGGCCAAAGCGCGCCATTTCTAAGGAGTCTGAAACGCAGCCGCCAGTCTCTTCGGCGAGGGCTTGGATTTCAGGATCGGTATAATAGTGGGCAACCAGAACGGCATCTTTTTCAATGAGCAGTTGTTTGATCCGCGCCTTATAATCGGCTTTTTGCGCATCGGACAAAGGCACTGGTTTAGGCGGAAACGGGTAATCAATGGTTTCTATTGTTGGAGCAAATGGGCTGGGGGCTAACTGACTCATAACACATCCATCAGGATAACTACGTTCGGGAATTATACGTAATCGGGATCAAAAGATTAACCCATTTGTGCAAAGCAAATAAAAAAGGACGCTTTTAGCGTCCTTTTAGTGTCAGTTATTCGTGCCAGCGGCTTAGCGCATCGCTAATAACATCTCTTGTGGCTGCTCAAGATACTGTTTCCACAGATTACAGAAGCGAGCAATGGTGCCGCCATCGATCACTCTATGGTCACCTGACCAGCTCACTTGCATGATTTGGCGAGCTTCGACTTCCCCTTTCGCGTTAAAGCGCGGTAGGGTTTGCAACTTACCTAAGGCCACAATCGCCACCTCAGGTTTGTTGATAATAGGCGTCGCCACTGTGCCACCTAAAGCGCCAATGTTAGAAATAGATATAGTGCCGTCTTTCAGATCCGCTGGCGCCACGCGGCCGCTACGGGCTGCTTGGGTCAGGCGGGTGATTTCTGCGGCCACTTCTAAAATGCTCTTGTCCTGCACATCTTTGATGTTGGGCACCAAGAGACCGACTTTAGAATCCACCGCCATGCCGATATTGTGACGCGCCTTATAAGTCAGTTCAGTGCAATCCGCATTCACTTGACTGTTCATCACAGGGAACTGACTTAACGCGAGCGACATTGACTTCATGAAGAAAGGCATCATGGTCAGCTTCACTTCATCAGACGAATACTTCACTTTCATGCTTTCACGCAGTGCAACTAAGTCTGTTAAATCAAACTCTTCACAATAGGTAAAGTGCGGAATGCTCGACACAGATTCCACCATCATGCGTGCCATCACAGCTTTTACGCCGCGGATAGGCTCAACCGTGTCAGCGCGTTGAGTCACTGTAGATGTTGGGACTTGGGTTTGAGATGCTTGAGTCGCTTGAACTGACGCCTCTTTTACCTGAGCCACACTTGGAGCAGAAACATTGCTCGCGCCTTGTTGGAAGCGAGTGATGTCTTCCTTATACACACGGCCGTGCTTTCCTGTGCCAGGTACTTGGCTCAAATCGATATCTAACGACCGCGCCATACGGCGAACTGCGGGGCTGGCTAAGGCTTTACCTTGACGAGCAGGCTCTGCACTCACAGCCTGCGCTGCAGGTGCCGCATTATCTGTATTTGTTGTCGCTGCAGGTGCAGAAGCCGCCTGTTCAACTTCAATGGCAAATAAAGGCGCATGCACTTTGGCAAGCTGACCTTTGCGATAATGCAGTTTGGCTATTTTACCCGCTTTAATGGCAGGAATTTGCACCAGCGCTTTATCTGTCATCACGTCGGCAATCGGTTGATCTTCCTCAACCCAATCACCTTCACTCACCAACCATTCGACTAGCTCACATTCAACTATGCCTTCGCCGATATCTGGTAGCAAGAATTCTTCAATGCTGACAGACGAACTGGATGACGTGGTCGCGTTTGTGACTGCCACTGGCTCAGCAGCTTTTGCGATTGTCGCAGCTGCAGCCGCAACAGATTCTTCGCCCGCGATTTCAACGGCACCTTCAATTTGTACGGCATAAAGCGGCGCATGCACTTTCGCAATATCGCCCTTGGCGTAATACAGCTTAGTGACTACGCCAGCAAAAGGCGCAGGGATTTGCACTAAGGCTTTGTCTGTCATGACATCGGCAATCGGCTGATCTTCAACGACTGTGTCGCCTTCTTTGACCAACCATTCAACCAACTCACACTCCACAACACCTTCGCCAATATCCGGCAAAATAAAATCTTTAATCATACCGGACTCCTAGAAGGTCACTGATGCTTTGATGGCTTCAAACGTTTTGAATGCATCTGGCATGTATTCTTTTTCATGAATGAGTGGGTACGGGGTATCTAAACCACAAACGCGGCTGATGGGTGACTCTAAATACAAGAAGCATTCTTGCTGAATCGTCGCCGCTATCTCACCAGCAAAACCACCGGTTAATGGCGCTTCATGGTTAACCAGTAAACGTCCGGTCTTTTTGACTGAATCGGCAACGGTATCGATATCCCAGGGTGACAAGGTGCGTAAATCGATAACTTCACAGGAGATCCCTTCTTTAGCGGCCATGTCGGCGGCTTTTTCAAGGATTTCCATTTGCGCGCCCCACGCCACTAAGGTGATGTCTTTACCTTCGCGAACCACTTCAGCCTTACCCAGTTCAATTTCATAATCGCCCGCTGGCACTTCGCCAACCGATGCACGATATAAACGCTTAGGCTCAAAGAAGATCACCGGATTTTTGTCACGGATTGACGCCAACAGCAGACCTTTGGCTTGCTCAGGGTTACGTGGCACCACCACTTTTAATCCCGGTGTCTGGGTAAAATAAGCTTCGGGTGATTGAGAGTGATAATGGCCGCCCGCGATACCGCCGCCATAGGGCGTACGGAACACTAATCCACCGACATCGAACTCATTACCGCTACGGTAACGGAACTTAGCCGACTCGTTAACGATTTGATCAAACGCCGGAAAGATATAATCGGCGAATTGAATTTCAGCCACGGCGGTCATGCCATTTGAGGCTAAACCATTGGCAAAACCGGCAATACCTTGCTCTGTCAGCGGCGTATTAAAGCAGCGAGCGCGACCGAATTTTTCTTGAAGACCGGAGGTGGCGCGAAATACCCCGCCAAAGTGGCCCACATCTTCACCAAAAACCACCATGCGTTCATCGGCTTGCATGGCAATCGACAAGGCCTCATTGACGGCCTGTAACATATTCATTTCAGCCACGGCTTATAGTCTCCCTGCACTTTTTGGATAGGCTTGCGGATATTTCTTGATATGTTCTTTAAGCTCGGCGAGTTGCTTTTTCAGCACTGGCGTCGGCTTGTCGTACACATCTTCAATAATTTCATCCAGCATAGGCACAGGAATTTTTTCAGCCACTTTTACCGCAGCCAATACTTCTTCACGATATTTTTCATGCAGTTTCACATCATCCGCTTCAGCCAACCAACCTTTGTTGATAAGCCATAATTTGAAGCGTTTAACCGGATCGTGTTGCTGCCACTTGGCTTCTTCATCTTTCGAGCGATAACCAGAGGGGTCGTCTGAAGAAGAGTGCGCGCCGAGACGATAAGTCATGGCTTCAATCAGCACAGGCGCATTATGCTCAATCGCATAGGCGCGGGCTTGCTGAGTTGCGGCTAACACGGCCAACATGTCATTACCATCAACACGAATGGTGTGCATGCCATAACCGACACCACGGCTGGCAATACCGTTACCGGCAAACTGCTCTTCAGTGGGGGTAGAAATCGCGTAGCCATTGTTACGACAGAAGAAAATCACTGGGCATTTCAGTACCGCGGCCATGTTTAGGCCAGCATGAAAATCCCCTTCCGATGCAGCGCCTTCGCCAAAATAACAAACCGCGACTTTGCGCTTACCTTGCATTTTTAAGCTGTAGCCCACACCAGTCGCCTGCGGGATTTGCGTGGCTAACGGTGAAGAAATCGTTTGATAATGCAATGCCGCACTACCGTAATGGATTGGCATTTGTCGACCTTTACCAAGATCTTTCTCGTTACTGAACATCTGATTCATAAACTGTTCAGTGGTAAAGCCGCGATAACGCAGCGCCGCATGCTCGCGATATTGCGCGAGGATCACATCTTCTTGATCGAGTGCGGCCACACTGCCGACAATCGCCGCTTCTTCACCCGTACAGGTCATGTAGAAGCTGATGCGCCCTTGACGCTGGGCGCCAAGCATACGTTCATCAAGTACCCGAGTGAATACACAGGTATCGTAAATTTTAGTGGCTAAGGTTTCATCTATCACAGGCAAAACCGCGGTTTCATAAGTGGTGCCGTCGGCTTGTAGAATTCGAAGGATAGGAATGTGTAGCGATGCCTTATCCAAGAAGCCGACACGGTGCACTGTATCAGTGTTGAGTGTTGCTTTGCTCATATTGTGCTCTTGTTATCTCATTACGCATCAAAGCGTTTTGATGCGTCTGTTTATACGAATATGCCCGACGAACATTACGTTAACGTAAACTACCTATCAACCATTGGCATAGCTCAAACCACAAGTTATCCCTGCCACGCATGTATATATTGCTTTACAAGCCTAACGCACGTCCGCATTCACCGCAGGGATCAGGCAAATCACAGTGCGATTGCCAATAGGCACTTTGGCATTAGGGAACACGACAGACTCAAACTCGTGCTCCACTTTAATTTCTTGCCCACCTTCCCGCGCTAAAACAAAGCCCTTCGGGAAAGATCTGAAGTTTTCGACATCTGTTGCGAAGGTAAATTCAAAATCATCGAAATGTTTATTGATGACGCGGCACACTTGGTACAAGTTAACCTTATCGGCATCAAATGCATCCAGCGCCAACGGCTTAGCGGTGATCAAGCGCATGAACATTTCATGGGTGGCGATAAAACGCGTCATGTCGTTCTGCCCCATGGGATACACTTTGCCAAGCTCAATGGTAAAGGCATCGGCACCGTAGCGTTCAGAGGAAAAATAGCTGAAGGTCGTGGTCGGTTCGTGGTGGAAAAGTACTGTATCGACGCCGCTTGCGGCTAAAAACATAATTTGCTCGCCGCTAAAGGCGCGCCCAGGACGATAGGGATAGATAGCGAACTTTTCATGCTTCGAGGCGCGCATCGCCGTGTGCAGATCATAATGGATGCGCTGACGTCCATCGGCAACCGCAGTATAAAAACGATCGACATAGGCTTCGAGTTTTTTCGCGCGTACTCGCTCAGGGTTCACTAACCCTGGTGGATTGGAATGCTCACCACTAAAGAGACGATTCATGTTTTCGTCAATAATCCGCGTGCCGTTATTAATCGCTAATGGGTTACCAATGAGAAATAAAGTGCGCTGCTTTGCGATGATCTTTTGCTGTAGAAGTTGTTTAATTAAGCTATTGCAGAGTTCAATGGGCGCGGTCTCGTTACCGTGAACACCGCAGGAAAGCACAATATCTTTTCCTTCATTCTTTACTGGTTCGAAAACAATAACACCGGTATCCCACACTTCCACTTGAGTATGATCGCCTAAGTTAAATGAAAATTCGCCATCGAACTGTTCAGGATGGGCTAAGGTGAGCGCTAAAAAATCCTTTGAATCTAACAGAGCTTGTAACACAGAATTCTCCTTATAATGATGTGTAACAGTATTGGCGCAATAGCATAAGTACAGGCAGTAATAACCACTTAAGCATTTATCTCACCGCGGTTAGTCTCACTCGCACCTAAAAAACGGCTTCAATACTAACACATGTTTTTAGTGCTGTTCTCAGACATTTATTGCCGTAGGACCCAGTTTTAAGCGGAATGACATTCAACTAAGCTGATTGTTAAATTCTTAGGACATTCCCTAAGAATTTCCCATGATAAATATTCCAGCTTGAGGCTTGCTTTTGCACTCAAGTTTTATCACAATCCTTAGCCATCTAGACTTCTATTGGATTTAATTATGGCGTTAGCAACCTTTGGTGCCGGCTGTTTCTGGGGCGTAGAGTATTTTTTTAGACAAGTGAACGGCGTATCGAATGCCACCTGCGGCTATATGGGCGGCAATAATGCGGCGACAACCTATGAAGAAGTCAAAAAAGGCAAAACGGGCCATGCCGAAGTGGTGCAAGTGGAATTCGATCCCGCCCTTGTCAGTTATGAAGACTTGCTCGATGTATTTTGGAAAAACCACAATCCAACGAGTCTGAACATGCAAGGCGGAGATATTGGCACCCAATATCGCAGCACCATTTTCTTCCACGACCGTGAGCAAAAAGCGGCCGCAGAAGCCTCAAAATTAGCTTTTGCCCGCTCAGGTCGTTGGGGATTACGCCATATCGTCACTGAAATTGTGCCATTGCAACAGTTCCATGTTGCTGAGGAATATCATCAAAATTACATCGATAAGAATAACTTACCGAGTTGTCATATCGAATACTAAGTACGGTCAAATCAGTATTAGATCAACTACTCACAGCTGAATTAGACACAAACAAAAACGCACTCAAATCTGAGTGCGTTTTTTTATTTTGAGGCGTTAGCTAAACCTACTACTGGATTAAGCGTTTAGCGCCTTATCAATTAATGCCTGCGCATCTTTGATGATCTCAGCTAAATGTTGCTCACTGATAAAACTTTCGCCGTAGATCTTAAATAACGCTTCCGTGCCCGATGGACGCGCCGCAAACCAACCATTCGCCGTAGTCACTTTGATGCCACCAATGGCCGCATTATTGCCCGGCGCATGGGTTAACACGTTTTCGATTGACTCACCCGCAAGCACAGTGGCATTTAAGGTTTCAGCATTCAATAACGCAAATTTGGCCTTGTTTTCAAGACTGATTGGGCTATCGATACGCTTATAAAAGCTTTGGCCAAATTGTTTTACTAACTCTTGGTGACGCTGACCTGGGGTTTTACCTGTCACCGCAAGGATCTCTGCCGCAAGTAACCCTAGAATAAAACCGTCTTTATCCGTACACCAAGTAGAGCCATCACGGCGTAAAAATGCCGCGCCAGCACTCTCTTCACCGCCAAAGGCGATTGTGGCTTCGGCTAAACCATCGACAAACCACTTAAAACCCACTGGCACTTCGAGTAACGTTTTGCCGTGGAAAGCACAAATTTTATCGATAAGCGCACTCGATACTAAGGTTTTACCTATGGCTAAGGTATCGCTCCAATCTGGTCTGTGTGTCAGTAAATAATCGATAGCGACCGCAAGATAATGATTCGGATCCATCAAACCCGTACCAGGGCAAACGATGCCGTGACGGTCATAGTCAGGATCATTACCAAGGCATAAATCAAAGGATTCTTTATGGGCGAGTAAACCTGCCATCGCATAGGGAGACGAGCAATCCATGCGGATTTTGCCGTCTTTATCCAGCGGCATAAAGCTAAAGCTTGGGTCAACTTTATCATTAACTAAGGTGATATCGAGCCCATAACGTGCGGCAATCGGTGCCCAGTAGAAAATCCCTGAACCACCGAGCGGATCAACACCGATATGCAGCTTAGCCTTAGCAATCGCCTGCATGTCGATAACATTTTCTAAATCAGCCACATAGGGTGTAATCAAATCAATGGCGTTGACATAGCCTGATGCCAGCGCTTCGGCATACGCTAATTTTTGCACGCCAGCTAACGCTTGGCGCAAGTAATCATTGGCTCGCGATTCAATCCAAGCCGTGATATTACCTTCAGCAGGTCCGCCATGGGGTGGATTGTACTTGATGCCACCATCCTGAGGAGGATTGTGGGAAGGCGTAATGATCAAACCATCGGACAATGCAGCACCCGTAATATTGGCTTCGCGATTGGCGCAAATCACCCCATGGGAAACCACTGGCGTAGGTGTAAATCCGTCGTTCTGTTGGATTTTCACTGTGACTTTATTTGCCGCCAGCACTTCAATTGCCGACAAATAGGCTGCATAGGATAACGCATGGGTGTCAATCCCAAGGATCAGCGGCCCATCGATATTTGCCGATTGACGGTAGTCCACTACAGCTTGGGTAATCGCCCAAATGTGTTGTTGGTTAAAACTGCCATTGAAGGCGCAGCCTCTGTGCCCAGAAGTGCCAAAGGTGACGCGTTGTTGTACGTCATCCATATTTGGCGTGATGCTGTAATAATGGCTCATCAGTTTTGGAATATTGACCAGATCCGTCTGATTAGCGATTTGTCCTGCCCTTTGATGTATTGCCACCGATGGCTCTCCTGCACTCAATTACAATTAGAAAAAGTAGAAAAATGTCGTACTAACTTGGCTCATCCGCCGATTAAACGCGCTCGGAGATACCCGCTGCTACTGTCGCATCACAACCAAATTGCACTAAAACTTCCGATAAAATAGTGCGTTTCTTGGCGGTATTGTTGTTACTCGTTACCCAGAAACCACTTGTACCAATTTCTTTTGGGTTAGCCGAAGCACTCGCTTCGAGCAGTTGCTCCTTAGAGCGAGCAAAATACAAACGATCGCGCCCTTGGATCTGCAAAATTTGTGAGAATTGCTCTGGGGCTAATTGATACAAACTTTCGAGCAAAAACAGAAAACGACCTACTGCGCCTTTTTGCTGCGATAACTGATGTTCATCGACTAAGCGACTAAAATCATTCACTGCTGGCACTGTTTGCGCCGCGATAGGCTGAATAGGTTCAGCTTCAAGGCTCGGTTGGCTAATCGCCAAAGGCTGGGGTTGTTCGACCGCATCGACGGACAGGCCGAGTAATCGACGAAGAATGTCAGAGGCGCTCTCACCAATACGTTCTGTTTTGCTGGCAATATGACGATAGAGCTCTTCATCTACTTCGATATATTTCATAACCTTAATTATCCTTTGTTATTCGACAGGCTTAACCGAAAAAAGTTTACCACAGCGATCGGGGCAGATCATTGCGATCTGTTACCAGTGTATCTATCTCTATCAATCTGATAAAGCGCCATTATTCTAAAAGTGCGGGAAATAGCACAGCAAACTAGCAGTTAATCGACAATTGCCGAAAAAGCACACAAGTTACTGGCCGCCCCCACTATAGAAATGGCAACTGACTTGTCAAGCCAACGGCATTAAGGGCACAATTCGCGTCACGCTAAGCTAAAAATCTCCAACAGGAATCACCATGAACTTTGTTTCCACAGGCCAAGGACCCGCAGTGCTCTTGATCCACGGCTTGTTCGGTAATCTAGATAACCTCAAAGGTCTAGGGCAAGTATTAGAAAATCAGTATCAAGTTATTCGTGTCGATGTGCCCAATCATGGTTTAAGTGAGCATTGGGATCAAATGGACTACCCTCGTCTGGCCACTGCAATGATCAGCTTGCTCGACGAACTGGCTATTGAACGCGCCCATATTGTGGGTCACTCCATGGGGGGTAAAATCGCCATGGCGACGGCGTTAGCCTTTCCAGAGCGCATTATCAGTATGGTGGCAGCCGATATCGCCCCCGTCGCCTATGAGCCAAGACACGACACAGTGTTTGCGGCATTAGAAAGCCTGCCCTTAGAAGGCCATACCGACAGACGCTTTGCCCTAAACCATTTAATTGACAATGGTATTGACGAAGCAACGGCACAATTTTTACTCAAAAATCTACAACGCACGGATACTGGCTTTCGTTGGAAAATGAACTTAAGTGGCCTAAAGGCTTGTTATCCTAATATTATTGGCTGGCAAAATCAGACACTAAATCCAGTACAAAGCTATGCTGGACCAAGTCTGTTTATTCGCGGCGGCGACTCAAATTATGTCACTAGCGAGCACAGAAGCGCTATCATGGCGCAATTCCCCGCGGCACAGGCAAAAACACTTGAAGGATGTGGTCATTGGTTGCATGCGCAAAAACCCGTCATTTTTAACCGGATCGTGTCTGAATTTATTGACAAACATTCAATGTAAATCAGCAGCAAACTCGACCGAAAGCATATGGCAGCCGCCATCTTGTTGTGATATATTCGCGCCTCTTTTGGCCTTAGAACACTCTCAAGGACTAAGAAAGTATGTTATCTCAGTACATGGAACAAATTGAAACCATCGGCCTGAACCTGTTTTTTGCCTCGATATTTTTCTTTATCGGCATGGCCATCCACGATGTGCTTAAACAAGGTAACGTGCCAAAATTTGGTCGATTTATTGTTTGGTTAGTGTTATTTCTCGGCTGCGCCGGGTTTATTGTAAAAGGTATTATCCAGATCACTTGGGAAGGCTCAGGGATCGGTTAACAATAAGAACATGGCAAAAGAAGCGACAGACAGAACCACTATTGACCTTTTTGCCAACGAAAAGCGCCGGGGCCGACCACGTAGCAATCCTTTGTCCCGTAGCCAACAGCTTAAGGTCAACAAACGCAATCAAATCCAGCGCGATAAAGCCAACGGATTAAAGCGAATAGAGTTAAAGGTGTCACAAGATTTGTATGACGCCTTGAATGAGCAGGCATTGGCCAGTAACATCAGCCGTAGCCAGTTAATCGAATTAATTCTTCAGCAACAAGTTGAGTGCTGAACGAGTACCAGCAAGATTAACCTAATAAGTGAACTAGACATTAAAGGATAGACAATGGCAACTGTAGGTCTTTTTTTCGGTAGCGACACAGGTAACACCGAAGCTGTAGCCAAGATGATCCAGAAAAAACTGGGTAAAAAAATGGTTGAGGTGAAAGATATCGCCAAAAGTACCAAAGAACAGATTGCAGAGTATGACTTGCTGCTGTTCGGCATCCCGACCTGGTATTACGGTGAAGCGCAATGTGACTGGGATGATTTCTTCCCTGAATTAGAGCAAATTGATTTTACTGACAAACTTGTCGCTATTTTTGGTTGTGGTGATCAAGAAGATTACGCTGAGTACTTCCTTGATGCCATGGGCATGGTTGGCGATATTGTTCAGGCCCGTGGTGGTATCATCATCGGCCATTGGCCAACTGCAAGCTACAATTTTGAAGCCTCTAAAGGTCAAGTCGATGACGACCACTTTATTGGTTTAGGTATCGATGAAGATCGCCAGCCAGAGCTGACTGAAGAACGTGTTGATGCTTGGGTTAAGCAAATTTACGAAGAAATGTGTTTAGCTGAATTAGAAGATTAATTCTGTTAACCATTTGATTAAAGCGGCTTTAACGCCGCTTTTTTTATGCATATATTTCTGACTAAGAATAACGACATACCACACTCATGAGCAACACACCTCGCTCCAATCATTGGGATATTTTTTGCACCGTCGTTGATAACTATGGCGATATTGGCGTCACTTGGCGTTTAGCCAAACAAATAGCCAATGAGTATCAGATCCCCGTTAATTTGTGGGTCGACGACCTCGCAAGCTTCTCGCATATCTTACCGACACTCGATCCACTAAAAGCCACTCAAACCTTCAATGGTGTGAATATTATTCATTGGAAAGAGCCTTTACCTATAGAGTTTGTCGCAGGAGCAGTGCTCATCGAAGCCTTTGCCTGTGAACTCCCCGAACAGGTAAAAGAGCAGCTGGCTTATTTACATCAGAACGCCCCAAAATCTGTACCTGTTTGGCTGAATTTAGAGTATTTAAGCGCAGAGGATTGGGTTGAAGGCTGCCATGGTTTGCCATCGTTACAAGCCAATGGTTTGAAAAAGTATTTCTACTTTCCCGGTTTTAGCGCCAAAACGGGTGGACTCATTTGCGAGCAAAATTTGTTTGCAGAGCGTGATGCTTGGCAAGCTGATACTGCCAATAAATTGCAGCTTTTTACTGATCTAGGTCTTAAGGACATTCAGGCACAAGACACAGTGATTAGCGTTTTTAGCTATGAGACCGAGGCGCTACCCGCATTATGTGAGTTATGGCAGCAATCGGTAGAAAAAATCCATGCGCTGCTCCCAAAGGGGCGTAGCTTAAACAGTCTGACACATTTACTGCCCTGTGAGATTGCCGATCTAGTGCCGGGTCAACAGATAAATCATGGTAATTTAACCCTGCACATTTTACCTATGACAGACCAACAGGGGTTTGATCGCCTGCTCTGGAGCTGTGATTTTAATATCGTGCGCGGTGAAGATTCCTTTTTACGTGCCCAATGGGCCGCAAAACCCTTCATTTGGCACATTTATCCCCAAGAAGATGATTATCACCTCGTAAAATTAGAAGCTTTTCTCAAACTTTACTGCGATAATCTGCCACCTAAAATTGCTTGTTATTGGTCTGAATTGAATCTCGCGTTCAACCAAGCACAGCAATCAGCCGTGAGCCTTCACTGGCAAAACCTTAATCCTGTTAATTTGCCCTTGTTGCATCACCATGCTAAACAATGGCCAATTAATGCATTAAATGCTGCAGATCTCGCTACTCGACTAGTTCAGTTCGTTAAAAACAGCTAAGATACTGCGCGAAAACAGAAAAATCTAAATATAGGAAATAGTGTAATGAAAACTGCTCATGAAATCCGTCCTGGTAACGTGATCATGTTAGATGGCAGCCCATGGGTTGTGCAGAAAACTGAAACAACTCGTTCTGGCCGTAACGCTGCTATCGTTAAGTTAAAGTTGAAAAACTTACTGCTTAACTCTGGTACTGAAACGACTTTCAAAGGTGAAGATAAGTTAGAAGACATCATCTTAGATCGTCTTGACTGCACATATTCTTACTTTGCAGATCCTATGTTTGTATTCATGGATGCAGAATACAACCAATACGACGTAGAAGCTGAAAACCTAGGTGATGCAGCGGCTTATATCGTTGATGGTATGGAAGAAACTTGCCAAGTGACTTTCTATGATGGCAAAGCTATCTCTGTTGAAATGCCAACCACTATCGTACGTGAAGTGATCTACACTGAGCCTTCAGCTCGTGGCGATACTTCAGGTAAAGTGATGAAGCCAGCGACTATCACTGGCGGTGGCACAGTGAGTGTTGCTGACTTCGTGAAAGTAGGCGACAAAATTGAAATCGACACTCGTACTGGTGAATTCAAGAAGCGCGTTTAATCGCCCTTCTCGTTTCCAGACACAGAAAAGCCAGTGCTTGCACTGGCTTTTTTGTTGCTGTTTTTTTAGTGATGTGTCGAGTCACTCAAGGGAATAGGTGTTATCCAGCAAAATCCCCTCATTAAATAAGCGTTAGCATTGCGGCCCTAAGAAACGTCGCTCCCAAGCCCCTATCTCACTCAAATAACTTTGGAATTCAATTTCCTTCACCGATACAAAGCCAGTGACAAAATCGTCCCCGAGTAAGCGTCGTGCCGAATCACTTTGGCGCATTTGCGTTAACGCAGCTAAAAATGTCTGCGCTAGGTCATGGCTGCTATCGTAGGCGCTCCCTGTTTCTGGTGCACTTGGCGATAATTTTTCTTCCATTCCGGCAAGGCCCGCAGCCAAAGATGCGGCAATCATCAGGTACGGATTAGCATCGGCGCCCGCAATACGATTCTCTACCCGTCTCGCTACAGGAGCACTTAATGGCACACGTAAGCCAGTGGTGCGATTATCAACGCCCCAACTTAAATTAATCGGCGCTTGACTGCCGGAAATATAACGTCTAAATGAATTGATATTGGGTGCGAATAACAACATTAAATCAGGTAGATACTTTTGTAATCCGCCGATGTAGTGGTGAAAACGGTCAGTGTCGCTACCATCAGCATGGCTGAAAATATTATTACCTTTATCATCGATGACACTTTGATGTAAATGCATAGAACTGCCGGGTTGCCCCGCTATGGGTTTTGCCATAAAAATTGCATTCAAGCCATGTTTAATGGCGATTTCTTTCGCCGCGTATTTAAACATAAAGGCTTGATCCGCTAAGGCCAGCGGATCGCCATGCACTAGGTTAATTTCATATTGCGATAGCCCCATTTCATGGATCCAAGTATCACCTTTAATCCCAATCGCATCGATGGCGGCATTAAACTCATCCCAAAATGGTGCGAGTTCATTGAGCATATTCATGCTAAACGCGGATTGACCATTTTCAGCTCGGCCACTTTTTGAAATGGGTGCCTGATACGGCACACTCGGATCGGTATTCGATTCAGTCAGATAAAACTCAATCTCAGGGGCCACCACGGGCGTTAACCCAAGGGCTTGGTAACGGGCCAATACATTTTTTAACATAGAGCGCGGCGCAAATGGACATAAATTGCCATCCAGTAATACGCAGTCATGGATGGCAAATGCGCGCGGCACTGTGCTCCATGGGATCATCTTGAGAGTGCTGTAATCGGGGACGAGTAAAAGATCAGGATCAGCATCAGGGAAAACAGGATCGTAGGAATACTCACCGGTAATCGCCTGCATCGAAATCGCTTGGGCAATACGTAATTCAGCACCCTGAGCAAAACTTCGGGCTGGCATAAGCTTTCCCCTTGGATAGCCTGAAATATCAGGGAATAAACATTCGACATCACGTATTGTGCCGTGCTCGAAAAACGCAGTAAGAAGAGTTGAGTCCATTTGATTCGTTTGCCACTAATGTTGAAAATAATGCCCTGAAGGATGCAAAGTATAATCAGGCTTTGATTTGAAAAGCTACATGGCGACGATGAAATATGTAAAATATAAATGACAATTCCGTAAAATATAATTTGACATCAGTTGGAAATCTTCATTTAGCAGTGTAATCGTGTTTATCCTAGTTCAAGCCTCATCACTCTTTACTCACCTTTTACTCATTCTAGCCGCCGAACCCCATTACGGCAGACATAAAAAAACCAGCCGTAGCTGGTTTCTTATATTAATCGTGACAGAAGTTATGCAATCACAATAAAGCCGATAAATGCTATTACTGCTGCGATAAGTGCATAAGGTAACTGAGTCACAGCATGGCTCACTAAGTTACAACCTGAGCCTTGGGCGGCCAATACGGTTGAATCTGAGTAGAAGCACGCTTGGCTACCAAATGATGATGCGGACAATAAGGCACCAATGACTAATGGGATGTCCGCCCCAACGGCTTGCGCTAATGGCATCACGATAGGAATCGTCACGGCAAATATACCCCAGCTCGAACCTGTGGCAAACGCGAGTATAGCCATAGATAAGAACACTACCGCAGGCAGCAATTTAGGTGTCATAAATGGGCTTAATGATTCAATGACATACTGCGGCAGTAACAACTGATCGCACACATCCTTAAACACAAACGCCGCAATCACAGTGCTAATGGCCGGTAGCATGCTTTTAAAGCCATCGATCATTTGGTCCATCATCTCTGAAAATGGCATCAAACGCTGCACTGCATAATAAGGAATCGTGATAACTAAGGTCGCCAGCAAGCCTTTCCACACGTCGATATCAAAGTACACGGTAAAGGCAACTAACAAACCAATAGGCACTAAAAAGTTATGCAGTTTGCCCTGATTATCGGCGTGCTTAAATTCCTCTTCTATGGCTTTAACCGCATATTCATCCGAAGTTTGCACTTGGTCGAAATCCACTTGCGCTTCAGCGGGTTCACCTTGGGCAGCGCGCAGCTGCGCAGTCTTCATTGGACCAATAGCGGGCACAATACCTAATGCGACAAGTAGCACCATAGCCACAGCTAACCAAGCATAAAGCATGTAAGGAATGGCTTGCATATAAACTGCAATGCCTTGACCTTCGGCTGCCACACCGTTATCCACCAGTAATCCACCAAAAAATACCGCCCAAGTCGATAATGGCACTAATACGCACACGGGCGCGGCGGTGGAGTCCACGACATAGGCGAGCATTTCACGGGACACTTTAAATTTATCCGTTACACGCTTCATGGTTTCACCCACGGTCAACGCATTGAGATAGTCATCGATAAAAATCACGATCCCAAGGATAAAAGTCATTAATAGGGAAGATTTAGGTCCTTTCGCCAATTTAAGTGCATTGCGCCCAAACGCTAATGCGCCGCCAGTTCGTACTAAAAGTGCGATGAGCGCGCCAAAACCACCACACACCAGAATCAACCAACCTATGGTTTCATCGGCCATAACCTTCAATGACACACTAGCAAAATTGTTTAAGACTTGACTGGGATCGAGTAACAGGAAACCGGTTACCGCACCTATGATCAAAGATAAAATAGGACGGCGTAACCAAATAGCTAACACCAATACCACCAAAGGTGGAATGAGACTTAACGCTGTCGGTTCAGACATGCACTTAGGTCCTCTAAATAAATCGCCTAAAAGGCAAATGGTTTTAGAATAACGTCTGAAATCAACACGATTTAGAACGTCAACACAGCTGCTTCATGATGACTAACCCTGAAGATAAAACCCGCGAATTGCTTGCTATCTAAGGTGCCTTGCCAAAAACATCGCGCAGAAAATAAAGCGCATCGAATATTGAGTCAACTATAAATTTAACTTGATAGAAAATAAATTTATTTCCCGCGAGACAATTTTACATAACAGTATAATCTAGAAGACTTTTAACGCGATTGTAACTTAAACATTTATGATCTTCTTAGCTTAATAAGCATTCAATAAATATGCCTAATTATCACAAGATAAAATGCCGCAGCATAAGTTTACCTTATCAAAAATATCTGATTAAAAATCAACCATTAAGTATCAGCTAAAATACATTTCCTTCTGTCACGATTAATATGGCTAAGCTAATATAGAGAAATTAAATATGGGTCAGCTAATGAAAACGCATTTTCATCTTTCGAAATGAAAAAACATAAACAAGATTCCCCTACCAACCCAATAGATAAACAATCTTAAAATCATGCCAATATCAGAACATAAAACTTGTGCAGATTTCTTTAATCGACTGTTAAAGCATATTTAACTGAGGGATATTTATAAAAAAAGCGCAATTCTGTGCTTATCCCCCCTTTCATCTGTAATGAAATTTCGTTATGGTGCGCTAACTTAAGCCAAAACTTTATGCATGTTCCGAGGTGTAAATGCGCCCTATCATCAAATCCAACAAGCTGGATACCGTTTGCTATGACATCCGCGGCCCAGTGCACAAGGAAGCCCGACGTTTAGAAGACGAGGGGCATCGAATCCTCAAACTCAACATTGGTAATCCGGCCCCCTTCGGTTTCGAAGCGCCTGAAGAAATTGTGCGCGATGTGATCCTCAATTTACCCAGTGCCCAAGGCTACTGTGAGTCAAAAGGATTATTCTCTGCCCGTAAGGCCATAGTGCAGCATTATCAAGCCCAAGGGATTTTTGGTGTCGATATCGAAGATATCTATATAGGCAACGGCGTTTCAGAACTCATTATGATGGCAATGCAAGGCTTGCTAAATACCGATGATGAGATCTTAATCCCCTCACCAGACTATCCCCTGTGGACAGCAGCGGCGAATCTCGCGGGCGGCAAGGCTGTGCATTATCGCTGCGATGAAGAAGCGGACTGGTTCCCCGATCTCAATGACATTAAAAGTAAAATTTCATCACGTACTCGTGGCATAGTGCTGATTAACCCGAACAACCCAACCGGAGCGGTATACAGCAGAGAATTACTGCTGCAAGTGGTTGAACTGTGTCGTCAACATGATCTGATCCTTTTTGCCGATGAAATTTACGATAAAATTTTATACGACGAAGCCAAGCATATTCCTGCTGCGGGTCTATCAGACGATATTTTAACTGTTACTTTTAACGGCTTATCAAAGGCTTATCGTGCAGCAGGATTTCGTGTTGGTTGGATGATGTTATCTGGCAATCTTAAGGCAGCTAAAAGTTACATCGAAGGCTTAGAAATGCTGTCCTCGATGCGCCTCTGTGCAAACGTGCCCAATCAACATGCGATTCAAACCGCGCTCGGCGGTTATCAGAGTATTAACGAGCTTATTTTGCCTAATGGCCGCCTCACAGTCCAAAGGGATGCCTGTTACGAATTACTTAACCAAATTCCAGGTGTGAGCGTTAAAAAACCCAAGGGCGCACTCTATGCCTTCCCGAAACTGGATATGAAGAAATTCAACCTAAGGGATGATGAGCGTTTAGTGCTGGATTTGCTCAGAGAAAAGAAAATTCTGTTAGTGCACGGCACGGCCTTTAACTGGCCTGAGCCCGACCATTTACGAGTGGTTTTCTTGCCCTATAAAGAAGATCTGAAGAAAGCATTTACCGAGTTTGGTGCCTTCCTCGAAAACTATCGACAATAGAATATCCCTTTAACGGTTTGAGACATAAAGCGATCCTAGTGGTCGCTTTATTTTTAGCTATTTATTTAAATCCTCTACGCTCATGCTCACGTGTCATCCAAGGCTGTGATAATCTAAGACTTCATTAGCGTCAATACTGCCTATTCACTCGTTTCATGTCTTCCAATGCAGCTTGTCGCCTTTCTATTCACTCATTAGCTGGCAAACCATAAGTCATATACTTGCCCACTTTTAACAGGAAAACTATGAGTCACTTATTTGCCCATTTAGCTCGCATGAAACTTATCCAACGCTGGCCTTTGATGTACAACGTTCGCACTGAAAATGTTCAAGAACACTCGCTGCAAGTTGCCATGGTAGCCCATGCACTAGTGATCATTAGTAATAAGAAATTCGGCACGACGCTCGATCCCCATCAAGCCACGAGTCTGGCGATTTTTCACGATGCCAGTGAAATTCTCACCGGTGACTTACCGACGCCAGTGAAATACTTCAATAAAGAAATTGAAGCCGAGTATAAAAAGATTGAGGCGATTGCCGAGCAGCGCATGTTAGATATGGTACCTGAGGAATTTAAAGAAGATTATCGCAATCTGTTCATCAGCGATTACGCCGACCCCGTTTACAAGACCATAGTGAAATCGGCTGATACTCTGTGTGCCTATCTTAAATGCCTTGAAGAAAACCGCGCCGGCAACAGTGAATTCAATACCGCCCGCAAGCGACTTGAAGACATGCTGGCGACGAATCCCGATCCTGCAGTACAGTATTTTATGAACTGCTTTGTACCCAGTTTCACTTTGAATTTAGACGAAATTAACAAGATGCTTTGATTTTCCACCCTCGCTAGGAATGCATATGACTTCAAGTGTTTGGCAAGAACGCCGTCATGGTGAAGATAAACAACGGCGCTTTGATCACCGCAGCCCCTACCAAAGAGACAGGGCGCGTATTCTCCACTCGGCCGCCTTTCGCCGCCTCCAGGCCAAAACGCAAGTGCTCGGCGTTGGCATGAATGACTTCTATCGCACCCGATTAACCCACTCACTCGAAGTCTCGCAAATTGGTACCGGCATAGCCGCGCAGCTCAGGCGCAAATATCCACAACATAAACAACTGCTTTGCTCTATGAGCTTATTAGAGTCCCAGTGCTTGGCCCACGATATTGGTCATCCTCCCTTCGGCCACGGTGGCGAAGTGGCATTAAATTACATGATGCGCGACCACGGCGGCTTTGAAGGCAATGGCCAAACCTTTCGTATTTTATCGAAACTTGAGCCCTACACTTTAGATTTTGGGATGAACTTATGTCGGCGTACCATGCTCGGGATTTTAAAATACCCAGCGCCGCACTCGAAGCTATTTGTCGCGGGCGAGCATAGTGAAATCACCAATCACAGACAGTTAAAACCGTCACAATGGCCGCCGGTTAAGGGCATTTTCGACGATGATAACGACATCTTCACTTGGGTGCTTGAGCCTTTGTCTGAGGCAGATAGCCGTCGTTTTACATCAACTCAGCAAGGCTCACACCCCGCCCTGCACCACTATCCACATCTGCGAACCCAGTTTAAATCCTTCGATTGCTCGATTATGGAACTGGCTGATGACATCGCCTACGCGGTGCACGATCTCGAAGATGCGATTGTGATGGGCATAGTCACAGCGTCCCAGTGGCATCAAGATGTGGCGCCGACACTGACCAACAGCAGTGATGCGTGGATAAAACAAGAGCTGGCAGATATTGGCAACAAGCTGTTTTCCCATGAGCATCACCTGCGTAAAGATGCCATAGGCACACTCGTTAATGGCTTTGTCACCGCCATTGTGATCTCAGAAGATGACGTGTTCGAAGATCCATTATTGCGCTTTAATGCGACGTTAGAGCCAGAATTTGCCATTGCGCTCAATGTGCTCAAGCAACTGGTTTATAAATACGTGATCCGTAAACCTGAGATCCAAATGCTCGAATATAAAGGCCAGCAGATTGTGATGGGCTTATTCGAAGCATTCGCTTCCGATCCCGAGCGTTTACTGCCGCTGAACACCCAAGAGCGCTGGCGCGAAAGTGAGCAACAAGGCTTAAACAGCCACAGAGTCTTGGCGGACTATATTTCGGGAATGACCGATGAGTTTGCGGGGCGACTGTATCAACAGCTATTTAGTCCCAAAGCGGGTTCGAATGTGGAACTGAGCAAGGAAATGTAGGCAAGCAGACATTGCGCTGCCCGACTTGCTATAAAGCCAGACCGTTTGTAAATGTGCGAGTTTCTATAAAAGCTAGACTTTCTATAGCGCCAGCTATCATAGCCATTCTTTATCAAAGGCTAAAGATGAAAGACAAAAAACCACCTTACGGTGGTTTTTTATTTTTGTCGCTATTTCAAGCTCGACTTATAAAGCGCCGATGGCGTCTTTACAAAGCTGAGTGATACGATCCCAATCGCCGTGTTCCATTGCATCCGTTGGCGCAATCCAGCTGCCACCAATACAATCGACGTTTTTCAGCGCTAAATAATCTTTATAGCTGCTTGGCGTAATGCCACCTGTTGGGCAGAAGCGAATATCCGCTAGCGGACCCGAGAAGGCTTTCAGTGCATCCACACCACCCGAGGCTTCGGCTGGGAAGAATTTAAAGTGGGTGTAACCGAGCGCCATACCCGTCATCACTTCTGAAATGCTCGCAACCCCTGGAATTAAAGGGATTGGACCATGCATACCCGCTTTGAGCAGTTCAACCGTTGCACCTGGGGTAATAATAAACTGCGCACCCGCGGCAATCGCAAGATCAAGCTGAGCTTCGTTTAAAATAGTACCCGCGCCCACTAAGGCCTCTGGCACTTCTTTGGCGATTTTAGTGATAGCTTCGAGTGCACAAGGAGTACGCAAAGTCACTTCTAATACGCTAATGCCGCCGGCAACCAGTGCTCGCGCTAATGGCACCGCATGTTCAATCTTGTTAATCACCATAACAGGAACAATAGGGCTGCGTTTAAAAATATCTTGTGGCTGTAGTGACCAGTTATTCTCAAGCATTGCGTTATTCTTCCTTTGTATTAATAAAGTTCATCGATGGCATTAGTACAACGCGCACCAGTTTCTGGACTACTTAGATTTGAACGTAGCGCACTAAATAACTCTCGGCCCATGCCATAACGTGAGCGATGTAAATCCACAATTCCCGCGGCTCTGGTGGCAAGTTCAGCTTCAGATACAAGCAAGCTCAGTTCGCCAGTTAACGCATCGACACGGATCAAGTCGCCATCTTGGACTTTGGCAATTAAACCGCCATCTAAGGCTTCTGGCGTTAAATGAATGGCCGCAGGGACTTTACCCGACGCGCCAGACATACGACCGTCGGTCAGCAGCGCGACTTTAAAGCCTTTGTCCTGAAGCGTTCCCAATAATGGGGTTAACTTGTGCAGTTCTGGCATACCGTTAGCTTTCGGGCCTTGACCTTTAACCACCACAACACAATCTCTATCCAAAGCACCGGCTTGGAACAAGGCATCGAGTTTGTTTTGATCGTCAATCACCACAGCGGGCGCTTCAACGACACGATGTTGTGCTTGTACTGCAGACACTTTGATCACAGCGCGGCCTAAATTACCTTTGAGTAATTTTAAGCCACCGTTGCCTTGGAAAGGCGATGCGACTGACGTTAACACTTCAGTATCTAAGCTAGTCGTTGGACCATCGACCCAGCGCAGTTCACCGTCGAGCAACCTTGGCTCTTGGGTATAACGGCGTAAACCAAAGCCCGCAACGGTATTTACATCTTCATGCAATAGACCCGCATCGAGCAATTCTTTGATTAAGTACGCCATGCCACCGGCTGCATGGAAATGATTAATATCGGCATGACCGTTTGGATACACGCGCGCCACTAATGGTACAGCATCGGATAATTCAGAAAAATCATCCCAGTTCACAATAATACCGGCAGCACGAGCCGCGGCGACTATGTGCATCGTCAAGTTAGTAGAACCGCCAGTAGCCAAAAGTGCCACAATGCCGTTAACCACAGATTTTTCGCTGACCACTTCACCGATTGGGGTATATTGGGTGCCCATTTCGGTTAAACGACACACTTGCTTAGCTGCCATCTTATTTAACGCTTCGCGCAGTGGATCATCAGGATTCACAAAAGATGAGCCAGGTAACTGCAGACCCATCACTTCAAGCATCAACTGATTCGAGTTTGCCGTGCCGTAGAAAGTACAGGTTCCCGCACTGTGGTAAGACTGGGCTTCAGCTTCTAATAGCTGAGCACGGTCTACTTTACCTTGGGCAAATTGTTGACGAATACGGGCTTTTTCTTTGTTCGGGATACCTGATTTCATCGGCCCTGCCGGCACGAATAACATAGGTAAGTGACCAAAGCTTAAGGCACCTATGAGTAAGCCTGGAACGATTTTATCGCAAATGCCGAGCAGTAAAGCGCCATCGAACATATTGTGAGACAAACCCACAGCCGTTGCCATCGCAATCACTTCACGACTCAGTAAGCTCAATTCCATACCGGGTTGACCTTGAGTCACACCATCACACATGGCTGGAACACCGCCTGCCACTTGTGCAACACTGCCGACTTCCTGACAGGCTTTTTTCAGCAATTCAGGATAGCTTTCATAGGGTTGGTGCGCAGATAACATATCGTTAAATGCCGTCACTATACCGATGTTCGCCTTATTCAATTGACGCAATGCATTTTTGTCGTCTGGATTACAGGCGGCAAAACCATGGGCTAAGTTGCCACAGCTCAATGAGCTACGGTGTACACCATGGTTACGGGCATCATTCAATGCGGCGAGATAACCTTCACGTGACGCTTTGCTACGGACAATAATTCTGTCGGTAACAGCTTGAACTACTGAGTGTATTTCTACTGAGTGCATAGTGACTCCTTAAGCGCTCCAGAACACATCAACGGGCGTTTTACGCTGCGCTAATACGGCTCTGATAGGCATAGCATGGACATCATCACTTTCTAACGCTTGACGATATACGGATAATTTCTGTTCCCCGACCAAGTGCAGATAAATTTGTCTGCTGTTCAAAATCGCACTCTTAGAGAGCGTAATTCTGCCATGGGGCGCTGTGGTGGGGTTCGTCGCCACACACAGGGCTTGGGTTGTGAGCGCATTTTCAAGCTCAGCACTGCAGGGAAACCAAGAGCAGGTATGACCATCGTTACCCATGCCTAACACCACCACATCAAAAGGACGTGGGAAGTTAGACAAGGACTCTGCGGCCATATCGGCGCCCGCTTCTGCGGTCGAAAACATGTTTTTTAAACCGCGGAATTTGGCATTTGCCGCACGGTTTTGTAATAAATGTTCACGCACGAGACGCTCATTAGAAGCATCGGCGTCGGCTTCAACCCAGCGCTCATCGGCAAGCGTGATATAAACATCACTCCAATCGATGGATTTCATGCTCAATAGTTGAAATAACTTAAGCGGCGTCGAACCACCGGAAACCACTAAGCTCGCTTTTCCGCGGGCATCGACGGCTTCCTGCAACTGGCTCGCAATTCTATTCGCAAGCTGTTGTTCTAACGCACTTGGCGTATCGAAAGATTTGAATACGGTTTCTTTAATCATCAAAGTCTCCTACTCGTCCCACGAACGGCCATCTTTGGTGATCAAAGCAACTGACGCAACTGGACCCCAAGTACCCGCAGGATAAGGTTTTGGTTTTTCGTTGCTTTGTTCCCACGATTGGATAATGCCATCCACCCAAGTCCATGCCTGTTCGACTTCGTCGCGGCGCACGAACAGCGCTTGATTACCGAGCATAGCTTCGAGTAATAGACGCTCATAGGCATCGGCGATACGTTCATTTTTAAAGGTATCGGAGAAGCTCAAATCGAGTTTAGTGGTTTGTAGACGTTGTTTTTGCTCCAAACCTGGTACTTTGTTCATCATCTGGATTTCAACCCCTTCATGGGGCTGCAGACGGATCGTCAGCTTGTTCGGTGGCAGATTACGGTAGCTTGAGCGATATAAGTTATGCGGTGGGTTTTTGAAATACACCACAATTTCAGAGCTCTTAAACGGCATACGTTTACCGCTACGTAAATAGAAAGGCACGCCCGCCCAACGCCAGTTGTCGATATCCACACGAATAGCCACAAAGGTTTCTGTGTGTGATTGAAGGTTGGCGCCTTCTTCTTCTAAATAACCCGGGACTGGGCTGCCCTTTAAGAAGCCTGCGCTGTACTGACCGCGTACGGTATTTTCATACACATTGTCTGAATTAATCGGACGCAGTGATTTAAGTACTTTAACTTTTTCATCACGGATGCTGTCAGCGTCTAAGTTAACGGGTGGGTCCATAGCAACGAGCGTTAACACTTGCAGCAAATGGTTTTGGATCATGTCGCGCATCTGACCCGCTTTGTCGAAGTAACCCCAACGGCCTTCGATGCCCACTTCTTCTGCGACTGTGATCTGGACGTGGTCAATCGTACGATTGTCCCACTTAGAGGCAAATAAAGAGTTAGCAAAACGCAGTGCAATCAAGTTCTGTACGGTTTCTTTACCTAGGTAATGGTCGATACGGTAAACCTGACGTTCTTTGAAGTAAGCGGAAACTTGGTCATTGATAACGCGAGAAGAGTCTAAATCTGAGCCGATGGGCTTTTCGAGCACCACGCGTGAATCTGGGTGGATAAGATCTTGTTCATGCAAACAACGGCAAATGTCGCCGAATATTGCAGGTGGCGTAGCAAAGTAACTGACCATAACGCGCTCTTCTGGTTTGAGCAGATCATGGAAGGCACTGTAGCCCGCTGAATCGGTAAAGTTAGTGCCTATATAGTGGCAGCGGGACAGAAAACGTTGGAGAGTCTCTTCGCACAAAGGCTCTTTCACGAAGGTGTTTAATGCAAGCGTGACTAATTCGATAAACTCATCTTGAGTAAACTCGTCTTTCGCGACACCGATCACTTTCGTATCTTTATCGAGAAGTTCAGCTTTATCTAGCTGGTATAAAGAAGGTAACAACTTGCGTCGTGCCAAATCGCCTTTAGTACCAAAGAGTACGAAGTCACAAGCTTTGGCGCCTGATGTTGTTTTGCCCATTGCGTTACGATCTCCTTTGTATGTCGTGTCCCTTCATGTCGATGAAGAAATCCACACTTTTGTTGTAATATAACAACAGAATTTGTTAAATGCATCTATTTTTATAAATATTAACATTCTTGCTAACTAGTCACTTGCTGCATAAATCTGATATGCTTTTTGTGCTTAAATTACTGAAGGTAGTAAAGTCTTATTTCAAAATTGTACTGAAAAGTTACTACATAGAGTCTATTAGTGGGCCGCCAGTCTTGATCTGCTCCCACGAAATAAAAATAAATAAAATTACATTCTCAATTTAGCGGACATACGCGTATGAATACCCTAGAAAAGGTTCAAAAAAGCCTCACCCATTTTAGTAAATCAGAACGCAAAGTTGCAGAGGTGATCTTAGCATCACCACAGACAGCTATACATTCTAGCATCGCCACACTGGCTAAGATGGCAGATGTCAGTGAACCTACTGTGAATCGTTTCTGCCGCCGCTTAGATACTAAAGGTTTCCCTGATTTTAAGTTACATCTAGCGCAAAGTCTTGCGAACGGTACACCTTATGTGAGCCGCCACGTTGAAGAAGATGATTCAACTGAGTCTTACACGACAAAAATATTCGAATCTTCAATGGCTTCGCTCGATACTGCACGTCAAAGTCTAGATATTTCAGCCATTAATAAAGCCGTTGATATTCTCACTCAAGCTAAGACTATTTCCTTTTTTGGCCTAGGCGCATCCGCTTCAGTTGCCCATGACGCGCAAAATAAATTCTTCCGCTTTAATGTGCCTGTCATCTGTTTTGACGATGTTCTAATGCAACGCATGAGCTGTATTAACAGTAATGAGGGCGATGTGGTGGTATTGATTTCCCACACTGGCCGCACTAAGTCATTGATTGAAATAGCGCGTTTAGCGAGAGAAAATGGTGCAGCTGTGATTGGTATTACCGCCCGTAACTCGCCTTTGTCAATGGAATGTACACTGCCCGTGACAATGGAAGTGCCAGAAGATACTGACATGTATTTACCTATGGCCTCGCGTTTAGCCCAATTAGTCACTATAGATGTATTGGCAACGGGTTTTACCTTACGTAGAGGCCCACGTTTCCGCGATAATTTGAAACGAGTGAAAGAAGTGTTAAAAGAGTCTCGCATCAATAAAGATCCGATACTGTAACTCACTTCCTTTTCTAAAAATGGCTAGCGTTGATCCTTAACCTAGCCATTTATCGTACAAATATCAGCGATACCTCACAATTTTCATACATAACTTTAGATCAATTTGATTGTAACTTTACTACAAAATTTGGAATTGCATGGTAATATAGTCCCAAGATTTTTTTTAACTTTAACGGAGTATCCTTATGTTCCGCAGAACCAAAATCGTCACCACTCTAGGTCCCGCTACCGATCGTGATGATAATCTACGCCGCATCATCGCGGCAGGTGCAAACGTTGTACGTCTTAATTTCTCCCACGGTTCCCCCGAAGATCATCTAAAACGAGCAACTCAAGCGCGCGAAATCGCTAAAGAGTTAGGCGTTCATGTGGCCATTCTCGGTGACTTACAAGGCCCTAAAATCCGCGTTTCTACTTTCAAAGACAATAAGAAAGTACAACTCGTATTAGGTCAAGCCTATGTACTTGATGCCGAGTTAGCCAAAGGTGAAGGCGACGAGACCCAAGTGGGTATCGATTACAAGCAATTGCCAGACGATGTGACTGTTGGTGATATCCTGATGTTAGATGATGGCCGTGTTCAATTACGCGTTGAGCGTGTTGAAGGCCGTAAAGTGCATACCACAGTGACTGTGGCAGGCCCTTTATCTAACAACAAAGGTATTAACAAACAAGGCGGCGGACTTTCTGCTGCTGCGCTGACCGAAAAAGACAAGGCTGACATTCTCACTGCAGCAATGATCCAAGTGGATTATTTAGCCGTGTCTTTCCCGCGCAGTGGTGCTGACTTGGACTATGCACGCGATCTTGCCCGTCAAGCAGGTTGTAATGCGTTGATCGTTGCTAAAGTTGAACGTGCTGAAGCGGTTGCGACCGATGCCGCTATGGATGATGTGATCTTAGCGTCTGACGTTGTTATGGTTGCCCGTGGTGACTTAGGTGTTGAAATTGGTGATGCTGCACTCGTTGCGGTGCAGAAGAAGTTAATCGCCCGTTCACGCCAACTGAATAAAGTCGTCATCACTGCCACCCAGATGATGGAATCGATGATTTCAAGCCCAATGCCAACCCGCGCCGAAGTGATGGACGTGGCGAACGCTGTGCTTGATGGTACCGATGCTGTGATGTTATCTGCTGAAACTGCTGCCGGTGACTTCCCAGAAGAAACCGTTAAGGCAATGGCAAACGTGTGTGTTGGCGCTGAATCTCACCCAAGTGTGATTGTGTCTAAGCATAGATTAGATGTGCGTTTCACTTCAGTTGAAGAGACCATTGCGCTATCAACTATGTATGCAGCAAACCACCTAGAAGGCGTTAAGGCGATTATCGCTCTGACTGAATCGGGTGCAACACCACAGTTGATGTCTCGTATCAGTTCTTCACTGCCAATCTTGGGTTTATCACGTCACGCAACAACCTTAGCCAAAATGGCCTTGTACCGCGGCGTGTTGCCAATCTACTTCGATTCAACTATCCACCCAGCCGATGAGCTAGCGCAAAAAGCGTTAGAAGCATTAACTGCGGCTGGTTATTTGAATAGCGGTGATATGGTGCTGATGACCAAAGGCGATGCAATGGAAACCATCGGCGGCACTAACACCTGTAAAGTGTTGATCGTAGCTTAAGTTGCTTAAGCTTCTTCTAACAACTCAAGCTCGTTAGAAAAAAGCCAATAAAAAACCACCTCATGAAGGTGGTTTTTTTATATTGACTGTTTTCTGTAAGTGCAGATTTCTGTTGGTGCTGATTTATCGGTCTCTCATTGCTGGGGGAAATCTAAGCGGCCCAAGCGGAGTAGCCATCGAACTTAACACCGCTTAGACCAAACTGCACTAACATTAAACGCTAACATTAAACGCTAACAATCACTATAACGCTTCGAAATCATTCACATTAATTGCCGCTAAGCGCAGCTTATCAGCATGCTGTAACTTTTGATCTTCGTCGGCAGTAATAACGCCAGTCTCGAGTGCTTTTGCAAACAAGACTTGATTAGGCACTTTTGCTGGCAACTCACCGGCACGCTGCGCTTTCTTCAGTTTTTTATAGATATCTTTACAGGCATATTGCGCGATAAATGCTTGCTCAACTTCAGCAATACCGCCCTTATCCCCTTCAAATTCAGGACATAGGAAAGTAATACGTTCACGAGCAGGGCCAGGTTTCAACATGCCGCTAACTAAATCGGTCGCCATTTTGTCGCTCGGTGCAGTGAAGTGATTACCCAGCGGAAAGATTAAGCCACGCAGTAACCATGCCACAGGACGGCTCGGGAAGTTACGAATCGTGTCTTCCAACGCTTTCGCCGCCAAGTGCAAACGATTAGCCATTACATAACGTACCGCAGGCAAATCGTCCTGTTGACGGCCATTATCTTCAAACAACTTCAAGGTTGCTGAGCCTAAATATAACTGGCTGAGCACATCACCCATACGTGCTGAGAGCATTTCTTTGCGTTTTAAATCGCCGCCCATGATCAGCATTGATAAATCTGTCATTAAGGCTAATGCAGACGAAATACGCGACATATCTTTATAGTACTGCTTAGTTTCACCGCTCACTGGCGCACTGCCAAAACGGCTACCGCTTAACGCGCTAAACAAAGCACTGAAAGCATTACGCGTGGCATAACCCATGTGACCCATTAATAACGCATCAAAACGCTCTAAGGCTTCATGTTGGTTTTCCATCGCTGCGGCTTCCATTTCGGCAAGTACGTAAGGATGGCAGCGAGTCGCACCTTGACCAAAAATCATCAAGGAGCGGGTTAGAATGTTCGCGCCTTCCACAGTGATCGAAATTGGATTCGACATATAAGGGTGGCCTAAATAGTTTTTAGGTCCTAATTGAATGCCCTTACCCGATTGAATATCCATGGCATCGTTCATCACTGAACGGCCTAATTCAGTCATGTGGTACTTAGCTATCGCGGTCACGACCGAAGGTTTGACTTTTAGATCGATACCCGTGGTTGTTAAACGACGCGCAGCTTCTAACTGATAAGTGTTGGCAATAACACGTGCCAGCGCTTCTTGCACCCCTTCAAACTGGCCAATTGCCATACCAAACTGGTGACGCACATAGCTGTAAGCCGTTGTCGTCTTCGTCGCCATGTGACCAGAAGCCGTTGCCAATGCTGGCAATGAAATACCGCGGCCCGCTGACAAACACTCAACCAGCATACGCCAGCCTTTACCGGCAAACTCAGGGCCACCGATAATCCAATCGAGCGGAATAAACACTTCTTTACCTTGAGTAGTACCGTTCATAAACGCCATTCCCAGCGGATTATGACGACGACCAATCACCACACCAGGATGATCCGTTGGGATCAACGCACAGGTAATGCCTAAGTTTTTCTTATCGCCAAGCAGACCTTCAGGATCGCGCATTTGGAACGCTAAACCCAGAACTGTTGCTACAGGCGCCAGCGTGATATAACGCTTATCCCAGGTAAGTTTAAGCCCAAGCATTTCTTCGCCGTTGAAAGTATCACGACACACAATACCTACATCGGGGATAGCGCCGGCATCACTGCCCGCTTCTGGACCAGTTAATGCAAAACAAGGAATTTCATCGCCTTTAGCTAAAGCAGGTAACCAACGTTCTTTCTGCTCATTCGTACCATAATGGGTTAGCAACTCACCAGGGCCTAAAGAGTTAGGCACCATTACGGTCACGGCGGCGCTTACGCTACGGCTGGCTAATTTGCTGACAATGGTCGAGTTTGCATAGGCAGAGAAAGCTTTACCACCAAATTTCTTCGGAATAATCAGTGCGAAGAAACCTTCTTTCTTAAAGTATTCCCACAGCTCTGGCGGTAAATCCTTGCGGTTATGCACTATGTCGAAATCATCGATCATCGTCAGTGCTGTCATTACTTGATTATCAATAAAGTCTTTTTCTTCTGCAGTTAGCGTGGGTTTGCCATAGCTATGCAAGGTATTCCAGTTAGGATTTCCGCGAAATAACTCCCCTTCCCACCAGACATCACCCGCTTCCATCGCTTCACGCTCGGTATCTGAAAGTGGCGGCAAGACCTTCTTGAAAAAACTAAAAACTGGGCGGGTAATAAACTGCATCCGGATATTTTTCACCGCAAACAACACGACAATGGCTATCAGGGCAAGAATTATAATCGTCAACATTATCAAGACCTTTTAATTAAGAAGAAACGGGGACTGATACGCCAGCCGCCATGTAGGGGATCACTTTACGGATCACGGCTTCGATGTCGTTATGCTCACCAAACTCAGCAGCAGCAATGTCATTTAGGGCATCAGCGGACGCCATAGTGAACACGATAGTGCCTAAGGTAAAGTGTAAGCGCCAAAACATTTCAGCGGGTGGAATATGTGGTGCACTGGCCGACACGGCTTTAACAAAAGCATCGAGATGCTGGCCGTAATGGGTAGTAATAAACCAACGTAAATGCCCTTGGCTTTCGATATAGCCACGGCCTAAAAGCTGCAGGAAGATCGTGGTACCTTCGGTACGTAGCGCGTTTAAATCCAATAAAGGATCGACCAAAGAAGACAGGATCTCTTCGAGTTTAGCTTGTGCTGGAGCGGCATTTAAACGGTGAATTTGGCTTGAAGCAGCAGGCATAAATACGTCTAAATAGCGGGCTAACACTGCACGGATCAGCTCTTTTTTAGAACCAAAGTGATAATTGACCGATGCTAAATTCACCTCAGCTTTGCTGGTAATGAGTCGCAAGGAAGTCTCAGAAAAGCCCCGTTCGGCGAACAGTTTTTCTGCGGCATCAAGTATTCTAGTTTTTGTATCGGATCGACTTGCCATTCCGTGACCTTGAATTAATTTAAAACACTCGTTTAAATTAAACATTGGCACCACGGATGTCAAACTAAAATTGGACAAATTCACCGCTTTCTAGTCTGTGATACAAGTGGTATGTCATACATGTCCGAATAAGTGTTAAAAACAAGTCAATTAACCCTTGTGCAATAACCCTGTGGTTTAGGTAAACTGTGTAACACAAAAACAACAAGGACAACTAGACATGGTTATTTCATTGAATCGTCGCAGTAAAATCGCGCTCACAGTGGCACTCTCGCTGGGATTAACGGCCTGTAATGATCCACAAAGTAAAACAGACAAGACAGCTACTGCAGAAGCAGCTGTCATCAATACCGCCCCAGATAAAGCACAAGCCATTGCTTTTATTAATGATGCTGAAGCCAAGATGGCCGAATTATCGATTGAATCTAATCGCGCCGAGTGGATTTACAGCAACTTTATTACTGATGATACCGCGGCCCTTTCTGCCGCAGTCGGCGAAAAGGTCAGTGCAGCGTCGGTAAAATTTGCAACAGAGGCGGCTAAGTACGCCAATGTGGAACTCGATCCCATTAATGCCCGCAAGCTCAATATCCTGCGCAGTGCGTTAGTGTTACCCGCGCCGCTCGATCCTGCGAAAAATACCGAGCTGGCGCAAATTAGTTCAGAATTAAATGGCTTGTACGGCAAAGGAAAATACTGTTTTGCCGACGGCAAGTGTATGACTCAGCCTGAGCTATCGAGCTTAATGGCCGAATCACGTGATCCCGTAAAATTACTGGAAGCGTGGAAAGGCTGGCGTGAAATAGCTAAACCCATGCGCCCCTTGTTTCAACGCGAAGTTGAACTGGCCAATGAAGGCGCAAAGGATCTCGGTTATGCCAACCTGTCTGAACTATGGCGCAGTCAATACGATATGAAGCCCGATGACTTTTCACAGGAACTCGACCGTCTTTGGGGCCAAGTTAAGCCACTTTATAAGTCCTTGCATTGCTACGTGCGGGGAGAATTGAATAAAGAGTACGGCGATACCGTCGCGCCGACCACAGGCCCCATCCCGGCACACTTACTTGGCAACATGTGGGCCCAGCAATGGGGTAATGTGTATGATCTCGTCGCCCCAGACAATGCCGATCCGGGTTACGATGTCACTGAGTTACTCGCAAAGAAAGGCTATGACGAGCATAAAATGGTGAAACAAGCCGAAGGCTTCTTCACATCATTAGGGTTCGCACCATTGCCAGAAAGTTTTTGGGCACGTTCTCTATTCGTTCAGCCAAAGGACCGTGATGTGGTTTGTCACGCTTCGGCGTGGGATCTCGATAATCTCGACGATATCCGCATTAAAATGTGTATCCAAAAAACTGCCGAAGATTTTAGCGTTATCCACCACGAACTTGGGCATAACTTCTATCAACGCGCTTATAAGCAACAACCATTCCTGTTTAAAAACAGCGCTAACGACGGTTTCCATGAAGCCATTGGTGACACAATTGCACTGTCGATCACCCCAAGCTACTTAAAGCAAATCGGCTTATTAGAAGAAGTACCTGATGCATCTAAGGATATCGGCCTCTTACTAAAACAAGCCTTAGACAAAATTGCTTTCTTGCCCTTTGGCCTGATGATAGATCAGTGGCGCTGGAAAGTGTTTAGCGGCGAAATCACGCCTGCCCAATATAACCAAGCTTGGTGGGATCTGAGGGAAAAATACCAAGGCGTCAAAGCACCGACTGAACGTAGTGAAGCAGATTTTGACCCGGGTGCTAAATACCATGTACCAGGCAATGTACCCTACACCCGTTACTTCCTAGCGCATATTTTGCAATTCCAATTCCATCAAGCGCTGTGTGAAACTGCAGGCGATAAAGGTCCGGTACACAGATGCAGTATTTATGGTAATCAAGCAGCGGGAGAGAAACTCAATAAGATGCTCGAGTTAGGCTTAAGTAAACCTTGGCCAGAAGCATTGAAAGAAGTCACCGGCAAAGAAGCCATGGATGCAAAAGCGGTGCTCGATTACTTCGCCCCACTTAAAACATGGTTAGATGAGCAAAATACCACCGCAAACCGCCAGTGTGGTTGGTAAGGGTTCATTAAATCATCACCCAATAACATAAAACAAAATGCCCAATAAAATTGGGCATTTTTATTCAATCCTTATTTGTTTAATCTAACGCCATCCCATTCCTTTACGATTGGCTTCACGGTTTTCAAGCTTAAGCTGTTCTGACTTAGTTAACATCACATAAAGTGCCCCAGCACCGCCCTGCTCGGTTTTCGCCGAATGATAGGCAAGCACCATGTCGAGTTGTGATAACCAATAGCACACAGCTGATTTGAGCAATCCTGCAAAGGGTTGACTCTGATAGCCTTTACCGTGGATCAACATGACACAGCGTTCACCATGTGCCTGCGCTGCCAGTAAATAGTTAAGGACGGCATCACGAGCTTGGTTTAACCGATAAGCATGCACATCAAGCTCCATCTTGATGCTGTATTGCCCCATTCGCAGTCGTTTAAAAACGCCGCCTTGTACCCCCTCACGCTTAAAGCTCACAATGTCATCTGGCGCTTGCTGTGGAAACGCTTTTAAATCCAGTGGCATACACGCTAGGAAGGCTTCCCGTTGTAAAGCATCGCGTCTGTGTATTTGCTCAGCCGTCAACGCTTTCGGTGCTAAATTTACCACTGGCATATCGCCTTTTAGTGGCACGACTCCAGCCATTTCCTCAAAAAACAGTGCTGATTCATCATCCAGCATGGCAAGCTCCTTTACTTCACACTCTTGTACAGAAACACACTTTGTAAACATTCAAGGCTTTAGTTCAGCGGGCGCCTCCATTATAGTGACGCCATGATTGCCAGATTAGAATAAAGTAATGAAATTTTTGCCGCTAGTCCTGATGTGCTTATTGTCACTACCAAGCTTAGCCAATCCAGCTAAAACTCATACAAAATCCACTGATGATCAATTGATCAACGCTAATTACCCTTTGTTTATTAGCGCTTTTAATCAATTGTCTCCTGAGGTGACCCGTGAGATTTACGCTGATGACGCTAGCTACTTATCTGAGAGTCAAAGTAAAGAAATTTACTATGGACGAGACAATATTGTCGCCATTTACAAAAAGTTTTTCGATAAAATCCGCGCCAAAAAAGCCACTATTGACGTGGATTTCCGCATTACTAAACGCAAAATTATCGGTAATGGTGCCATAGATACTGGCTATTATTTGGTTCGATTTTACCCAGCACAAGAAACCGGCGAACCTGTGAGTGAATTTGCGGGCAAATTTGCTATTGGTACAGAAAAAGTCTCATCCACCCAATGGAAAGTGAGCTTAGATACTAATAACCGCGCAGAACCTAGCTATTATCTGAATGCGAAACCAGTGCCTAACTTGTATTATGGTCGCCAATTTCCGCCTTTACCTGCGGGTAAAAAATTACCCTAATGTTAATGCCGATTACGTTTAAATGGGCTGTCTAACATCTAACGCATTTAGATAGAAATCGAATAAATTTAAACAAATACAATTAAATTAAAGATTTAGCCAATATGACTACAACTAAACAAGCCTGCCCCTGTGGCAGTGGGATAAGCTATCAAGATTGCTGTGGTCCACTGCATACGCATGTAGACTCTGGGCAAGTGATTGCCCGTACACCTGAACAACTTATGCGCTCACGCTACTGCGCATTTGTATTGAAAAATTTTGATTACATTTTAAAAACACATCATCCAGACTATCTAAATGGCCTTACTCTCACGAGCCTCAATGCTGGTCCTCACCCACATTGGTTAGGATTAGATGTACAGAGCAGCACTGAAACACCAATCCACAATGCTCAAGCGGCGATAGCTGAACAACGACATGGCACTGTTACTTTTAAAGCTTGGTATAAGCTCGATGGTGAAATTGATGCTATCTATGAGCGATCCGAATTTATCTACCAAGCAAGTCGCTGGTATTACAGCCAAGGCCAGCAAATGACGGCTAAATTACCCGGTAGAAATGATCTCTGTATTTGCCATAGTGGCAAAAAATTCAAACAATGCTGCTTAAAATCTTAATAGGTATACAGTGCTGAACTGCACTGGAAAATTACGATGAAGGTTTATAGTGCTGATTGAACAAGCACAGAGATGAATAATAAAGGCAACCTAGATTACAAACCTAGGTTGCCTTTTTTTTTATCGTGAGCAGCACATTTGAAATAATTGTGACTTAGTGGATTATGTGTAACTTTAATGGGTTATGACCGAAGCGCTTTTAGCCGACAAGATAAATTGTGCAAACTCAGGCTCCCGTAATGCAGGGCTATAGAGATAACCCTGTGCCTGATGGCAAAAACTTTTCGCTAAAAATGCTTCTTGCTCAAGGGTTTCAACCCCTTCTGCCGTCAGAGATATATTCAATGCATTCGCCATAGCAATAATGGCTGACACAATTTCGCGACTTTCGCGGCTGACGGTAAGATCTGAAATAAACGAACGATCAATCTTAAGTTTACTGATCGGAAACTGCTTCAAATAACGCATAGAGCAGTAACCCGTCCCAAAATCGTCAATCGCGAGCCCTACGCCTAATTCCGCTAATTCTTGGCATAACAAGGTCGCGTGGCGAATATCACCCATCAATTCAGTCTCAGTGATCTCTAAGATTAAAGTCTTAGGTTTCAAGCGATAACGCGTCAACAACTGCCACACTTGCTCAAATAAATTACCACTGAAGAACTGGCGGGCCGACACATTCACATGCATTGTCATATCTGCATTATGATGCTGCCATAGGTTTAACTGTCGACAAGCGGCCTCTAAAACCCAACTGCCGATAGAATTAATCATCCCCGACTGCTCTGCAATATCAATAAAGGAAGCTGGAAATAACACGCCTCTTTTAGGATGGTGCCAACGGATTAAGGCTTCGGCGCCAATATAGGTATTCTGCTCAAGATCCCTCAGTGGCTGATAATAAAGCTCAAACTGACGGCCACGGATCGCACTGTGTAAATCACGTTCTATCTGCGCATCCTCTTTAAATGCACTCAATAACGTGCTGTTAAATACTTGGATTGCAGTGCCTTTTTTCTTTTTAGCATACTGCACTGCAATATCGGCACAGGTTAATGGGGCAAACAAACTCGCCACAGAGGCAATATCAACCACAGCTAAAGCAGGCTTAGGTTCGACTTGCTCGCGGCCGATTAAAATAGGCATAGCAAGATGTTGATACAGGCGCGTACTAAAATAATCGAGATCGTAAACGGCATTATCATCGGTCAATAGCACTGCAAATTCATCGCTGCCGACGCGGGCAATTTCGGTGGCCTTATTAATCTCAGAAAAATGTTTCAAACGGCGGGCAATTTCTATCAACAAACTATCGCCATTTTCATGACCATAGGTATCGTTAAAACGCTTAAATCCCACTAAATCAACTAATAACAACAGTCCCTTCGTGGTACGTTCAAGGACTCGATTAAAATGAGTACGGTTATGGAGACCCGTTAATCCACAACGCCAAGCAAGCCGTTCAAGCTCTGACTTATAGTTATGCTCGTCGGTATTTTCTTCACACGAGACCAAGGCATAATGATTACCGCGATCGGTAATGAACTGACTCAGCACGTATGTCAGCCAATAACGACTGCCATCGGCACGACTAAACTGCACTTCGCCTTTGGCAATTTCGCCCCTAAAGATTTGCGCTAGGGTTTGCTCGGCTAACTGGGCATGCTGCTTGAAAAAAGCCAACTCACGGATATTCGCGCCGATAATCTGCTCACGGGGCATGCCGGTGATTTCACTGTGCGCCTGATTCACATACTCAACTTTTTCAGTATGCAGATTAATTAACATACTGATTTGTCGCGATTGTTCAGTGGCACAGCGAAATAAACTCAAACTTTCTTCTTTATCGTAGCTGTGTTTTGTCGCTAAGGTCAGGGCTAATTGGTCGGCCATCTGGCACGCGAGGTGAATTTCACTGTCATGCCAGTGGGGAGTCAATTGTGCCCGCTCGATGCAGAGCACACCTTCGAGATGGCCATTGATACGAATGGCGATGTCGAGACTCGAGTTGATTTGCCGCGGGATAAAATAGCACTCAGCCAATTCACTTAAACGTGGATCGGTCAGGGCATTGCCTGCATCGATATGGCGCAGAGTTTTGAGCTCGTGTACATACCGGGGACAATCTTGTAATAACTTAGGTCTATGAATGTCTTGCAACATCATAGAACCAAATTGTGCGACGAGTGATTGGGTTTGTTGATCAGATGAAAAAGTCCACACTGATACCAAAGAAACCGCTAAATTCTGGCACAACAACTCTGTGGTTAATTCTGCTGTCTTTGTGAAATCGCCCTGCTGCTTTGCAGTTGACTGTACCAAAGACTCCAATAAATGCTGATGCTGACGTCGCTTCACGCTGGTTCCCTACAAAACTTCGTGTTGGGCTAAAGGTCTTTGCTGTTAGCAAACTTACCTTGAAATTTAGAATTAAGCTGATTGAATTATTCTTATTTGGAGGCAGATTACACTAACTGTTGTAAGCACAGCAACATGTGGCACAATTTATTACAATTTGGTTAACAATAGCAGCATTTTTAGGCAATTAGCGCGATTTCCGTGATATCTATGACCGACTAAAAACTAAAGTGCTGCTCTAAAAATTACAGGCCGTTTTCCAATTGAAAAATCATTTTTTCCGCGCTGACATTGAAGGTCAGCAGTAAGTCGACGCCTTCAGCTTTAGTCACAAATTCAGTTTGCACTTCAGCAAATCGAGTTTGAGCGCGTGTTGCCATGCTTTCGGCATCCGCTTGAGCGCTATCGCCAACAAAATTTAACGTCAATAACGTATCGTGCTCATCAATAACGGCGCCGATATCGACAAAGCTGCCGCAATCGGTGCAAGTGTCATTCACTGTCGGGCTCTGTGCTTCTATTATGCCTTTCATCTGTATTCCTTAATGTATAGAGCGACTGATTAACGGCATCACTAAAATATGCTCGTTAAATTTTTAACGCGGTAAATTTTAACTCGATAGATTAATACGAATTATAGGTAATTAAGCTTCAAGATAACTGGCTTTAGCTCACGCTTATTTATCGAAATGAATCAGATTGACCCGATGGGTATTGAAGATCACTTGCGGGAAGACTGCCTTAGGCTGAGGCGAGCAAAGGCACAAGATTACGTTGGATTGCCAATTGATCAGCAAAGTGCATGATCTCGACTTTGGGTGCGGTTAATTGGCCCCTTTGTCTCAGCTGAGTGACATGGTCACAGTTACTTAACGCTTCTGCCATTGCGACTGGCTCGCCGCCACGGATGACTAAGGCTTCCGGTCGCAATGCTTGTTGTAATTGAAACGCACGTGGACCTTGAGACATAAAAATACTGCTGTTATCAACCACAGGCTCAGCAGACGATAAATCCGCCATTAAACTTTGCTGCGGTGGCAATTCGAACTGACGTTGTAATTTTTGCGCCATATCAAGTTCATTTTGCCATTGGAATTGCGCCATGTCCCGAGCGTCAACCGACAGTAACGACAGCAACAGGGCGAATTCGCCCCGTCTGTCGTTTTCTATCGCCGCGTTTAAGCGGGTGCCAATTTGGGCTTCGTTGACTAAATGAACATCAATTTGCATAAAAAAACATCGTCAAAACAATTCGTTGTTAGTTAATCGACCATTTGATACATAACTTTAGGAATATTTTTAAATTGGGTATTTACATGGAAAAGGTTTCTGACTACTATGGCGGCCGCAATTGAGGAGGGGTTCCCGAGTGGCCAAAGGGATCAGACTGTAAATCTGACGGCTCAGCCTTCGAAGGTTCGAATCCTTCTCCCTCCACCATTTGCACTGCAAGTTTTATCGTGTTGTTCGAAAATGATGTAGAGTTTTACAAAAGCGTTAAAGGTATTCGTGGAGGGGTTCCCGAGTGGCCAAAGGGATCAGACTGTAAATCTGACGGCTCAGCCTTCGAAGGTTCGAATCCTTCTCCCTCCACCATCTTTATCTCTAACGCAGATAATCATTTTTCAAAAGCTAAACATGGCCAATGTTTAGTTTTGTCTTGATAAACAAGTCCGTTATTGATGATGTTTTGAAAGACAATTTTAAAAGTTAGTTGTAAAGCTAAAAAGAAAGTTTGTGGAGGGGTTCCCGAGTGGCCAAAGGGATCAGACTGTAAATCTGACGGCTCAGCCTTCGAAGGTTCGAATCCTTCTCCCTCCACCATTTCTTTCACTCTCGCATATCCTTCTTGTTCCACTTCCGCTTAGTCTGTTCCAACTTAATCTGACTGTTCCAGCTTAAATCTGATTAAATTCTTAGTATTTCTATGTTAAGTAAACCTCTTGGTTAACGACATTTTTTGATTTCAATTACGTCGTGCTCTACTTTAAGCGAATAACTTCAAGCTCATCCAATAAAACCGCTTTGCCCGTCCCTGTGATATGCTCTGAAAATGATCCCTTTCGATGTGACTACTATGATTTCTAACACGATTCAGCCGCCAGTGGACTCACACAGCGCTCACAGACTCTGCCCAACATGGGAAGCCCACGCGATAGGCAAGATTGAAGCGGATTTTCAGCGCAGCGCTGATACCCACTTGATTAAGCTTGAATTACCTATGCTCGATGGCATAGATATTTATCTCAAAGATGAAAGTACCCACCCGACAGGGAGTTTGAAGCATCGCCTCGCCCGCTCACTCTTCCTCTATGCCCTGTGTAACGGCTGGATTAAGCAAGGCACGCCAATTATCGAATCCTCATCGGGCAGCACAGCGATTTCTGAAGCCTATTTTGCCCGTTTACTCGGTTTACCTTTTATTGCCGTGATGCCCAAAAGCACGGCTAAAAAGAAGATTGAGCAGATCACTTTCTATGGCGGTCAATGTCATTTTGTCGATCATTCCAGTGAGATTTACGCCGAATCGGCACGCCTTGCCGCAGAGCTCGGCGGCCATTATATGGATCAATTCACCTACGCCGAGCGTGCAACCGACTGGCGTGGCAATAACAATATCGCTAACTCGATTTTCAATCAGATGGAGCGCGAGCCACACACGATCCCGCGCTGGATAGTGATGAGCCCAGGCACTGGCGGCACATCGGCGACCATAGGCCGCTACATTCGCTATCAGAGGTTGGCAACACAACTTTGCGTGGTCGACCCGCAAAACTCCGTTTTTTTTGATTTCTATCAGAGCGGCGATGCCAGCTTAACCTGTTGCAATGGCAGTAAGATTGAAGGCATAGGTCGACCGAGAGTCGAGCCATCGTTTATTCCTGGAGTTGTCGATACTATGCTGCAAATTCCCGACGCCGCATCGGTGGCGACGATTCATTGGTTAGAACAATTAATTGGCCGCAAAACCGGCGCATCCACAGGAACCAACCTGTACGGTGCATTGCAACTTGCAGTACAAATGCAATCGCGCGGAGAGCAAGGCTCAATAGTGACCCTCATTTGTGACTCGGGTGAGCGTTACCTTGATACTTATTACGATACAGATTGGATTACAGCTAACATCGGCAATATTGCGCCCTATCAGCGCCAACTTGCAGCATTTAATCATTTCGGCCAGTTAAGTGAGCTTGATTAAGCGACTGTATTAAGTCGTTAGGTTTAGAATCCACAAAACATCCACCATAAAAAACGCCCCACAACTGTGAGGCGTTTTTTATGCTTTGCAAATTAGCATTAATCAATATTCAAATACTTATGGGTCTGGATCGATAAGCGCCAATTACGGGCGATACACACTTTCATCGCCAGTTCTGTCGCTCTAGGCTTTTGACTAATCGGCTGCAGACAAATCGTTTTAGCTGAAATATCGATGTCTTGCAGTAACTCGTCAAGTTCATCGATGTGATTTTCAGTGGCGATAGGATGCTTAATCTCATTGGCGCGATTCAGCGCCTGTGCTAATACCTGATAGCCCCCTTTCATGTTCACCTTGGGTGATACTGTCACCCAAGTGTCATCGGCACAGTTGATTTCGAAGGTGCCACTGGTTTCGATTTGAGTCGCAAAGCCTTGGCTGTGCAAGGTCTCGGTTAATTCGCGTAAATCGTACATACAAGGCTCACCGCCAGTGATCACGATATGCCGCGCAGTAAAACCTTTAGCGTGAAAAGCAGCGATAAGACTTTGCGCTGTATGATCAGCCCAGCGACCAATGGTGCCGTCCACGGTAATCACTTGCTCTGGCGACACCTTATTGGCTTCAAGCACATCCCATGTCTGTTTCGTATCGCACCAAGCACATCCCACGGGACAACCTTGTAGGCGGACAAATATGGCGGGCACTCCGGTAAAGACACCTTCACCTTGAATGGTTTCAAATACTTCGTTGACAGGGTAATTCATACTGACGTTCCACTTTTCTGGGGCGGCATTTATAGTGGATTTTAGCTTGAGCTGCAAGTCTTTGCGCCGAGAAAGCCTATTTCGGCCCTATAGTCAGAGTTTGCAAGCCCTATGGCCTGAGTTACACTAACGCCCTATTTATACCTGTTCTACGGTGAAGTGAAATCCTTTATGTCAACGAGCTTAGTGTCAAAAACAGTGGTGTCCAAAGCAGTGGTGGTATTCAGTGGCGGACAAGACTCAACAACTTGCCTTATTCAAGCCCTAACCCAGTACGATGAAGTACATGGGATCACTTTTGACTACGGTCAACGCCACCGCGAAGAAATTGAAGTTGCCAAATCCTTAGCAAAACGCTTGAAGATCACCAGTCATAAAGTCATGGATGTCACCTTACTCAATGAGTTAGCTATTTCAGCCCTCACCCGTGATGCGATACCCGTTTCACACGAGTTGATGGAAAATGGCTTACCCAATACCTTCGTGCCCGGCCGTAATATTTTATTTTTAACGCTTGCAGGTATTTATGCCTATCAATTAGGGGCGCAGGCGATTATCACAGGCGTGTGTGAAACCGATTTTTCAGGCTACCCTGATTGTCGTAACGATTTTGTCAAAGCGATGGAATCCGCCTTAGTTCAAGGCATGGATAAGCAACTAAAAATCATCACGCCTTTAATGTGGCTCAATAAGGCACAAACCTGGGCACTGGCGGATAAATATCGGCAACTTGATCTGGTTCGCCACCATACTCTCACCTGTTATAACGGCGTGATTGGCGATGGCTGTGGTGATTGCCCTGCCTGTCATCTTCGCAAACGTGGATTAGATGACTATCTACAGAATAAAGCAGCGGTCATGGCTGAGCTTGACGCCAGCGATCCTAAAGCATGACACGCAGTCCCTATTGGGTCGCGCTGATGGTGAGTCTGATCTGTGCGGGTTTGTATGCCGCAGGCTTAGCAAGCCCCGATGTCGATAACTTACTCGCCTATCGCCGCAGTGCAATTAGTGAGGGTGAATGGTGGCGATTAATCACAGGAAATTTACTGCACACGAATCAATGGCATCTATTGATGAATCTTGCAGGGCTGTGGGTGGTGCTATTTTTGCACCATTTTCATTATCATATCAAAGACTTAAGCGCACTATTTTTCGTGTTATGTTTACTTGAAGGTATAGGCTTGTATTTAGGCTATCCGCAATTGCTTGGTTATGTCGGCTTAAGCGGTATGTTGCATGGTTTGTTCACCTACGGCGCAGTGCAGGATATTGTCCGTAAGCTGCGCTCAGGCTATCTGCTGCTCATTGGCGTTATCATCAAGGTTGGTTACGAACAGCTTTATGGTGCCAGCAGTGATGTCACCGCCATGATAGGTGCGCGTGTAGCAACCGAGGCGCATTTGGTCGGCTTAATCTGCGGGCTGATTTGTGCTTTGGCGGTGTTTATCAAGCTAAAAATGAGCCAATCAAAAGTCCCTGCTTAACCCAAGTCAAGATATTAAAAAGCCGTCGCAGCATGATTGCTGGACGGCTTTTTTAATGCTGAGCGCAAGAATAAATCTAGGCTTTGATTAACAGGTCCCGCAGGTGCTTGACTTCATCACGCATTGCCGCCGCTTGTTCAAACTCTAAGTTGCGCGCATGTTCATGCATCTTCTTCTCAAGCTGATCGATTTGATGGCTCAACTCTGCCGCATCGGCTTTATGGTAATGGGGCTTAGGCTCAGCCACTTTGCCATACACAGCTTTACTGTCGCGGCCATCATCCACATCCATCACATCGGTGATCCGTTTAACGACGCCCTTAGGCGTGATACCGTGTTTTAAGTTGTGCGCCCGCTGACGTTCACGACGTCGGTCAGTTTCACCTATCGCTTTCTCCATCGAATTGGTGATGCGATCGGCATAGAGGATCACTTTACCATTGACGTTACGCGCCGCGCGGCCAATCGTTTGGATGAGCGAGCGTTCAGAGCGCAAGAAGCCCTCTTTATCGGCATCTAAAATACACACCAATGACACTTCAGGCATATCTAAGCCTTCGCGCAATAAGTTGATCCCAACCAGCACATCAAACTTACCTAAACGCAGATCGCGGATGATCTCAACCCGTTCGACAGTGTCAATGTCCGAATGCAGATAACGCACTTTTACGCCATGTTCGTCGAGGTATTCAGTCAAATCCTCCGACATACGCTTAGTGAGCGTCGTCACTAACACCCGCTCATTGACGGCCACTCGCTTAGCGATTTCAGACAATAAATCGTCCACTTGGGTCCCAACAGGGCGCACTTCTAATTCAGGATCGAGTAATCCCGTTGGCCGCACGACCTGCTCAGCAATCTCGCCTTCGCTCTTTTCCAGCTCGTAGGCACTCGGTGTTGCCGACACATAGATAGTTTGCGGCATCAATTGCTCAAACTCTTCAAACTTAAGCGGCCGGTTATCCAAGGCGGACGGTAAGCGGAAACCGTATTCCACAAGTGTGGTTTTACGGGAACGGTCACCTTTGTACATAGCGCCGATTTGCGGCACAGTCACATGGGATTCATCGATAATTAATAAGCCGTCGGCAGGCAAATAGTCGAGCAAGGTTGGTGGCCCTTCCCCTGGTGCACGGCCAGACAAATAGCGCGAGTAGTTTTCGATGCCAGAGCAGTAACCTAACTCCACCATCATTTCCACATCGTATTGCACCCGCTCATGGATACGCTGGGCTTCAATTAACTTGTTGTTATCGAGTAGATATTGCTTACGCTCACGCAGTTCTTCTTTAATAAACTCAGTGGCAGCGATAATTTTTTCCCGCGGCGTGACATAGTGAGTCTTAGGGTAAACCGTCGTACGGGCGATACGTTTAATAATATGGCCCGTTAACGGGTCAAACTCACTTAAACGTTCAATCTCATCGTCGAACAACTCGACTCGAATGGCATTACGCTCAGAATCGGCGGGGAAAATATCAATCACTTCACCGCGCACACGATAAGTACCACGTTGTAGCTCAATATCATTGCGCTTGTACTGCAATTCACTGAGACGAATTAAGATGTCACGCTGCCCCATCACATCGCCTTGGCGTAGATGCAGCAACATTTTTAAATAGGAATCGGGATCGCCCAAGCCATAAATAGCCGACACCGAAGCAATCAGCACCACATCTTTACGTTCTAACAGCGCCTTAGTGGCGGATAAGCGCATCTGCTCAATGTGAGCATTAACCGAAGCGTCCTTTTCGATAAAGGTATTTGACGCAGGTACATAGGCTTCGGGCTGATAGTAATCGTAGTAAGAAACGAAATACTCGACCGCATTATGGGGAAAGAACTCTTTCATCTCGCCATAAAGCTGCGCCGCCAAGGTTTTATTAGGCGCCATGATAATCGTGGGCCGGCCTAACTTTTGGATCACATTGGCAATTGTGAAGGTTTTACCTGAGCCCGTCACCCCGAGTAAAGTTTGGCAAGCCAGACCCGCTTCGAGTCCATCGACTAATTTGGCAATCGCTGTAGGTTGGTCGCCTGCGGGGGCGAATTGCGATTCAAGCTGAAAAACAGATTCTGACACGCGCACATATCCTTTTAGTGAGTCGCCCCATTCTAATCAAGTCACCGACTAAGCTCCACAGTTATCCTTCCTGTCGTCATATCAATACGATCTAAAACCGCAAGATGACAATTTAAAGGAAGAAACATGAAACTTTTAAACTAAGGCGTTTTCAGCGTTTTTTGCTCACAAAACACCCGCAAACTAAGCAAAAATGCCAATTTAATACACAAGAAATCAATTTCGTTCGATTACAAAATTGCAACCTTGTTTTCACCCTCAACAAAAACCACTTGCTTTTAGTATGCATTTGATAATGCTTAAATTTATTTTTGAACCCCAAAATAGTGCATTTTAAGTCCGCCGCCCATACCCCAAGGCTTTGGCGGCCATTTTTTAGGACAACTCACAGGGTTATCCACAGATTTTGTTGATAAGTCGAAATAACCTAGAAACCACGCGGGATTGGAGGCTGTCATGTGTCTTAACAACCGTCTCTCGGCATTTAGTAATTTAATTACATTTGATAAATGTTGCTACTTGTATCAATTTCACTAACTGTAATTAACGCGAGCTGTAGTCGCGCATCTGGTGCCACAACTTACAGTGAAGCGCATCACTTAATTTGAAAAACAGCTCACGCTAATTCGATAAAGCCTCAATTAACACCTCCATCAACAACAGCAAACTTGTTAAAACAGAAAAACGGGCTTTAACGGCAAAAAGATAACCCACGTTTTCTATCGGTATAAAGAACTGAGTAAATTCACACCCCACCTGAGATCCTTTTTTGAGCGGTTTGAGTCTTAAGTACTCGACCAAGTACCGAAAACGGTGTCGATTATTTAGCGAATGATTTCAATTTCATAGAATCACCGCTTAAAAACGATGGACTCAATTATGGCTATATTGCGAATTGTTAAGTGGTTTTTCACGAAAAATGTCGAATTCTGCACCACGATGCACATTAGATGAGCACTTAACAGCATAATTACACTTTTTTTAGTAACTCGAGTTGACTCATCCAACAGAGCGTTTTACTATGCGCTCCGTTCTCAACGAGTCGCTACGATTGTGTGAAACGATTCCCCTGTAGTTCAGTCGGTAGAACGGCGGACTGTTAATCCGTATGTCACTGGTTCAAGTCCAGTCAGGGGAGCCACTTTAAGCACATGATAAAAATGAGTTAGAACAAGCAGTAAGATAAGTTGTAAACAATTCCCCTGTAGTTCAGTCGGTAGAACGGCGGACTGTTAATCCGTATGTCACTGGTTCAAGTCCAGTCAGGGGAGCCAATTACATTATCAAGCTGAAGCATTAAAATGATTCCCCTGTAGTTCAGTCGGTAGAACGGCGGACTGTTAATCCGTATGTCACTGGTTCAAGTCCAGTCAGGGGAGCCAATTTAAGCAAGCTAAAAAGTCGATAGTAATATCGCATCTCGATTCCCCTGTAGTTCAGTCGGTAGAACGGCGGACTGTTAATCCGTATGTCACTGGTTCAAGTCCAGTCAGGGGAGCCATTTAAAAGTGTTATTTCTGTAAAGTCGATAGCAATATCGCACCCCCTACTCCCCTGTAGTTCAGTCGGTAGAACGGCGGACTGTTAATCCGTATGTCACTGGTTCAAGTCCAGTCAGGGGAGCCAATTTATTCTTCGTTTTGTTCCAGTGTCTTTGCCTCTTCTGGCTTCTAGTTACCCTATTCTTTTCCGTTTTGTTTTTAAGCAAATGCAGTTACACTGTTATCAGCTTATTAATAAAAATTTATGAGTGTCATCACACAGATAGCTGCAGTTAAGTATTCTTGACTTAAACTTATCCTGTTTGAGCTCACCCAAAAAAATAGAGCGGATTTTTATGGCCATGTCAAAATCATATCCAATTTTTTTACTGCTTATTTTCTTAGGTCTTTTTGCTTGGGTATATCAAAGCGAAAATAGCCAATTACAAATCCAACAACAGCAAGAACTGGATAGCTTTAAAACCAGTTTAACCCGCTACCAACAATGGCAAGGTGATGGCGCCGAACTCTTCAAAAAGCTTTCTGAAAATTACCCATTCCAATTTTTCCAATATATTGATGATACCGATGGCCAACGGAGTCATACCGAAGGTCGTTTAGACAGCCAACATCCTCATCCCTTAGCCCGTTTATTTTCTATCGACCTCAGTCATACACAAAAATTGGCAACCGGTCGTTTACAAGTCAAACTCAGTGCAAACCAAGCGATTGAAACTTCGATTAGTCATACTCAAAAGCTCGGTGTCATGTTACTGGTGGCTTACCTTATCTTGCTATTAGTGTTTATTCTGTTAATGTCAAAACATAGGGCGGCGATACGTTATGCTGCTGATTATATTTCAAAAATACCTGAGTTAGGGTTTTCTGCTGTCGCATCATCAAAACTCACAGGTGAGCTCAACCCCATTGGAATATCCCTTGAAGAGTGTCGTCTTCAACTTAAAGCCCAAATCGATAAACTCAATCAAGAGAATGAAAAGCTGCATAAAGCGGCCTATCAAGACACAGTGACGGGTTTTGGTAGTCGCCAGCGCTTTACCCAAAAATTAGAAACCATAAGCAATCCCGATATTCCTCAATTGGGGCTTATGGCAATGGTTAAGGCGACAGAGCTTGCGCAAATCAATCAAAAACAAGGGCGAACAGCGGGGGATGATTATCTTTCAAGGGTGGCAAATTGTATCCGCAAAGCCTGTAGTAAGTATTCAGATGCAGAATGTTTCAGGGTATCGAGCGCTGATTTTGCCATCTTTATTCCTGATGTCGTGCTGAAGGATGCGCCAAAATTTTTAGATCAATTAAAAATTTATCTTGATGAATATTTACAAATGACAAAAGCGGAATCTGTTGCCCATATCGGTTTAGTTCCCTATCACCAAGGTACCGATGCGGTTAATTTACTGACGATTGCGGATACCGCAGTCAGCATAGCGCAGACCCTTGGACCGAATAGCTATCATATCCAAGAAAAACTCAATGGTGACGAGCAGTTTGGCGATGATCGCTGGAAAATGGCGATCAATGATTTAGTCACTCGCCAAGCATTAAAATTCTACCAACAGCCAATTCAGCCGTGTCGTACCGATGTAGAGGTTTACCGTGAGTTGTTGGCGCGCTTTTACAATAGCGAAGGTAAGTTTTTACCCACCACCACAGTGATCGCTATGGCAGAACGTCACGGTATGAGTTCTGAATTAGATAAACTGGTGGTGATCAGTGCATTAAGAATGCTTAAGGAAAACCCGACCATTTCGGGTAACTTTGGCATCAATATCAGCGCATTTTCTGCGCATCAAGATATGTTTGTCGCTTGGCTAAAGGACATTTTAGGCAAGCAAAAATACATCGCCTCGCGCTTAGTATTTGAGATCAATGAGTCAGGTATGCAGTCTAACTTAGGGGCAAGCTATAAGTTCGTTCGCGAAATACATAGCGTTGGATCACGGGTGTCGATAGAGCGTTTTGGCATGAGCTTTACGTCCTTCAAATTCTTCAGCGAAGTGCGCCCAGACTACATAAAGCTTGATGGCAGCTACACATCGAACATCGATGAAGACAGCAATAATAAGTTCTTCGTCCGTATGATGGTGGATGTTGCAAGACGGATAGGCATTCGGGTTATTGCGACCAGCGTCGAACGCCAAGAAGAAAAACTCACCCTCGAAAAACTCTTAGTTGATGGATTGCAAGGCTATTACATAGCACAGCCCCAAGCCATGGCGATTACAGATCAAATTTAATACTTTAACGGGTTAATTCGTCGCCAAAATTTACAGTAAAGATGGTTAACCCTGCATTCTATATGTTGTTTATGCAAACGGAAAAGTCGATAATACGGCCAAGATCCGTTTAGAAAAGTATTGAGATGACTGAATATCTCCTCTTGTTGATCAGTACAGTACTGGTCAACAATTTCGTTTTAGTGAAATTCTTAGGCTTGTGTCCTTTCATGGGGGTCTCCAGTAAACTGGAGTCCGCTATTGGCATGTCTATGGCGACCACTTTTGTGCTGACGTTAGCCTCTATTCTCAGTTACCTCGTCAACCAGTATCTATTATTACCCTTTGATCTGAGCTACCTGCGAACCATGAGCTTCATTTTAGTGATTGCGGTTGTGGTGCAATTTACTGAAATGGTGGTGCAAAAAACCAGTGCTGCACTGCATCGGGCTTTAGGGATTTACCTGCCGCTGATCACAACTAACTGTGCTGTGTTGGGTGTTGCCCTATTGAACGTTAACGAGAAGCACGATTTTATCCAATCGGCTATCTATGGCTTTGGTGCTGCGTTAGGCTTCTCATTAGTGTTAATTCTCTTCTCGGCGATGCGCGAACGTTTAGCTGCCGCAGATGTCCCCTTACCTTTCAAAGGCGGCGCCATAGCGATGATCACCGCAGGTCTTATGTCCCTCGCCTTTATGGGATTCACAGGATTGGTTAAGTAAGATGTCCGGAATTTTAATTGCAGTCATATTATTGACCCTATTGGCATTAGTCTTTGGGCTATTACTCGGTTTTGCCGCCGTTAAATTTAAGGTTGAAGGCAATCCGATTGTTGATGAACTCGAAGCGATTCTGCCACAAACCCAATGTGGTCAATGTGGTTACCCTGGCTGTCGCCCTTATGCTGAAGCGATTGCCAACGGTGATAAAGTCAACAAATGCCCTCCCGGCGGCACTGCCACCATGGAAAAACTGGCGACCCTGATGGGCGTCGAGCCAGAGCCGCTGAATGCCGAGGCACAATCTCAAGTGAAAAAGGTCGCCTACATACGTGAAGACGAATGTATTGGCTGCACTAAGTGTATTCAAGCCTGCCCCGTGGATGCGATTATCGGTGCAGGTAAGCTTATGCATACTGTGCTGACAACCGATTGCACGGGTTGCGATCTCTGTGTTGAGCCTTGTCCCGTCGATTGTATTGATATGATCCCAGTCACCCAGAATCTTAAAAATTGGAACTGGCGCTTAAATGCCATCCCAGTGACTCTCATCCAAGAGACTCTCATTAAAGATATTCAGATCCAAGACCCACAGTTAGAAGAGGAAAAGCGGTGTTAACTTTATTAGATCAATTAGATAAAGGAACCCTTTGGCGCTCACCCGGTGGTATACATCCACCCGAAGTCAAATTCCTCTCGAACGCGACGCCGATTAGCCAACTGCCCTTAGCCGATACGTACTTAGTGCCCATCCCTCAAGTCGGTGAAAACTGCACACTTGCGGTAAACATCGGCGATAGCGTATTAAAAGGCACGCCGTTAACGCAAGGCACCTCCATTTGGCATTTACCTGTGCATGCGCCGACATCAGGCACTATCGTTGCCATTGAGCCAAGGACCAGTAACCATGCTTCAGCATTGCCAGTTAACACTTGCGTTATCCAAGCCGATGGCAAAGACACTTGGTGTGAGCTGGTGCAAAATGAGCTTGATGACTTAAGCCATCAACAGATGATCGATAAGATCCGTGCTGCTGGCATTGCAGGCATGGGCGGCGCGGCGTTTCCAACTCATATTAAGCTTAATCCGGTCAGTGAAATTGATTTAGTCATTATCAACGGTGTCGAATGCGAACCTTATATCAGCGCAGATGACAGATTAATGCGCGAATACAGCCAAGATATCCTCGCCGGCATTGGCATTATTCATCGGCTATTAACGCCAAAACGCATTGTTATCGCCATTGAAGATAATAAGCCAGAAGCGGCCAAAGCCATGCAAGCTGCAGTCGTCCAATGTGGGCTCCCAGCCGACAGCATTCGGGTAACCGTCATTCCGACAAAATATCCTTCTGGTGGTGAAAAGCAGTTAATTCAAATCATTACTGGCCGCGAAGTGCCCTCAGGCGCTATTCCCGCCAAACTTGGTATCGTCGTGCATAACGTCGGCACTGCCTTTGCGATTCATCAAGCGGTTACCCAAGGTAAACCGCTGATTGAGCGCGTTGTGACTGTGACGGGCAAAAATGTCGGTAAACCGGGGAACTACTGGTTACCGATAGGCACACCAGTTGAGCATGTGCTAAGTGCGACTGAGTTCATGCCAGAGCCTGAACAAAAGGTGATTATTGGCGGGCCTATGATGGGCCATGCGTTGGCGAATATCCAAGTGCCTATTTTAAAAGGTACTAACTGTATTCTGGTACCAAGCAGCCAAGAAATAGGAACTACGCCAGAAGAAAAAGCCTGTATCCGCTGCGGCGAATGCGCCAATGCCTGCCCTGCACTCCTATTGCCACAGCAACTCTTTTGGCACGCCAAGGCCGAAGAATATGACAAAGCTGCCAGCTACAATCTAAAGGATTGTATTGAATGCGGTTGTTGTAGTTACGTCTGCCCGAGTGATATTCCTTTAGTCGAGTATTACCGCATTGCCAAATCTGCACTTAAACAAGCCGCCGATGAAAAGCAGCAAGCGGAGCGCGCTAAACAGCGTTTCGATGCCCGTTTAGCGCGTCTTGAAGAAGAAAAGCTTGCCCGTGAAGCTAAGGCCAAAGAAGCCGCACAGCGCCGACAAGCAACTATGACAGGCACAGATAAAAATGCCGTCGCCGAAGCCATGGCACGGATCGCCGCGAAAAAAGCCGCAGCGGCACAATCAGCAACTGAAGAGTTGTCGACTGAAGAATCATTGAATCATCAATCAAACGTAATAAGCACTGATACGACAGACGCGCCCAAGGGTAAAGCTGCCGTTGCCGCAGCCATCGCCCGCGCTAAGGCGAAGAAAGCCGCCCAAGTGAATGCCAATGGTGCTAATACAAACGATGTGGTGAATGTTACTGCAAGTGATGAATCCTTCTTAGCAACAGATGCAATCGCGCAAGAAGCGCCGTTATCTCAGAAGGACAAAGTCGCCGCGGCCATTGCTCGCGCCAAAGCTAAAAAGGCGGCTCAGCAAGCCGATACCGCGCCGCTTGAAACGACTGAAACGGCTGACAGCACACCAGAAGCCAGCGCTGCCGATGATAAAAAGGCCAAAGTGGCTGCCGCAGTCGCGCGGGCAAAAGCCAAGAAAGCGGCGCAGCAAGCAGAAACCGCCGCTAGTGATATTGAAGTTAGCAATACTGACGTTAGCGTTAGTGATGTTAGCGTTAGTGACGTTAATGATGCTGAAGCGATTAAGAAAGCCAAAGTAGCCGCCGCGGTTGCCCGTGCTAAAGTGAAAAAAGCCGCGCAGCAAGCTGAGACAAATGCTGACAATGATTTAACTCAGACCGCGACTCCAGCACTTGATTCCGCAGCTAGCGTTCAAGCAGATGTGAATGATGATACAGAAGCAGCCGCTACTGACGTTAACGACGCTGAAGCGATTAAAAAGGCCAAAGTGGCCGCAGCTGTTGCTCGTGCTAAAGCGAAGAAAATAGCTGCGGCATCAGCAGCTGAGTCTGAAATAGAGTCCGTTGACGACATTCAAACTAAAGCTAACGTGGCATCGCCGTCGATAGCAGCAGCCAAACCTGAAGCCGTTTTACCATCCGCAGAACCCATTGAAACGGCAGCCTTATCAGGCGATGAGCTTAAAAAAGCACGGATTGCTGCGACCATAGCCAAGGCAAAAGCCAAAAAAGCGGCTCTCGCTCAACAAACCGAAGCTTCGAGCGATTCAAGTGTTGCTAATGATTAAGAACAGAATGATAAAAAGGGAACACAATGGCGTTTAAAATAGCCTCATCACCCCATGTTACACGTAATTTGCATACCTCAACTGTGATGCAAAGGGTGATTTTATGTTTACTGCCGGGCCTTGTGGTGCAATGCGCCTTTTTTGGCTGGGGCACGCTTGTTCAAGTGCTGCTTGCGATTATAGTTGCCCTAAGCTGTGAGGCTGCGGTGATGAAACTTCGCAATCGTAATATCAAAGCCAGCCTTAGCGATAACAGCGCCATGCTGACCGCAATCTTGATTGGTGTCGCCATTCCTCCCCTAGCACCTTGGTGGATGATCGTCATGGGCACCGCCTTTGCGATCGTTATCGTTAAGCACCTTTACGGCGGTTTAGGCCATAACCTGTTTAACCCTGCAATGGCGGCGTATGTATTGCTGCTAATCTCATTCCCAGTGCAAATGACCACTTGGATAGCACCGAGTACCGTTGCGCTGCATTCGCCTAGCCTAGCTGAGAGCTTGCAACTTATCTTCAACATTGGCGCCCACGTTAACTTGGAACAGTTTCGTTTAGGGATAGACGGCATCGCAATGGCGACGCCACTCGATACCCTTAAAACCAATTTATCCCTAGGATTAACCACCACCGAAAGCCTGACTAAAGCCATTTTTGATGGCAGCACAGGCGTAGGTTGGTTCTGGGTGAATTTAGCTTATCTGGCTGGTGGTTTAGTGTTACTTAAACTAAAAGCCATTCGTTGGCACATCAGTACTGGCGTGTTATTGGGGCTCTTTGTTGCATCGAGTATCGGTTTCTTACTGTCGCCCGATACCCAAGGCAGTCCCCTATTACATTTGTTTTCTGGCGCGACCATGTTAGCGGCATTTTTTATCGCAACCGATCCCGTCACAGCAGCAACCAGCCCCCGTGGTCGCATTATTTTCGGCGCGTTAATTGGTGTGTTGGTGTACATCATCCGCATTAAAGGCGGTTACCCTGACGCCTTTGCCTTTGCCGTGTTATTGGCTAACCTCTGCGCCCCCTTTATTGACTACTATGTGCGGCCACGCACCTATGGTCATTCAGCTAGCTAAGGCCATTTAGCGGACTACCGTCATGCTACAAGATAATGTCATTCTGCTGGCAACGAGAGCTTAAGGAAAAAGAGTTGAAAAATCCGATGATTAAAAATGGTTTTTTATTGGCACTGTTTGCCTTGATCTGCACGGGTCTCGTCGCCGCGGTCAATCAACAAACCTTTGACAAGATTAAGCAGCAAGAACAACAGGAATTGATGCGAGTATTGCAACAATTAATCCCTGATGAAATACATGATAACGAGCTTACCGCTCAGTGTACCTTGCTTTTAAACAAAGAAGCATTAGGCACGGATAGTCCAATGCCTGCCTATATTGCTACCCATTCAGGCAAGCCTGTCGCTATCGCCATGGAAGCCATAGCACCCGATGGCTATAGCGGTAATATCAAATTAATTGTTGGAATTAATATCCAAGGTGAAGTCTTAGGCGTACGTACCTTGTCCCACCAAGAAACCCCTGGGCTGGGTGACAAAATTGAACTACGTAAATCGAATTGGGTCACTCAGTTTGTTGGTAAAGTGTTGGGCTCTGCAGATGATAAGCAATGGTTAGTTAAAAAAGATGGCGGCGATTTTGACCAATTTACCGGTGCAACCATCACCCCGCGCGCTTATGTTAAAGCAGTCAAAAACGCGGTATGGTATTTCAGCACTAACCAAGCACAAATTTTCAGCCAGCCGCTAAATTGTGAGGCCAACCATGACTAATTATCGCGAAATTGCGTGGCAAGGACTGTGGAAAAACAACCCAGGCCTAGTGCAACTGTTAGGTTTATGTCCGCTACTTGCGGTTACAGCAACGATCACTAACGCCCTTGGCCTTGGTCTAGCCACTATGCTGGTGCTGATTGGCTCTAACATTTTGGTGTCACTGGTGCGCGACTATGTGCCCAAAGAAATTCGTATTCCTGTGTTTGTGATGATCATCGCCGCGCTAGTCACCACAGTGCAACTGCTCATCAATGCCTATGCCTACGGCCTGTATTTATCTCTTGGGATCTTCCTGCCATTAATTGTGACGAACTGCATCATCATCGGCCGCGCCGAAGCCTTTGCCTCCCGCAATAATGCGTTTAGTGCCGCCTTCGATGGTCTAATGATGGGCCTTGGTTTTACTTTAGTGCTTACAGTGCTGGGCGCAACGCGGGAAATCTTAGGTCAAGGCACACTGTTTGATGGTGCGGATCAACTGCTCGGCCCATGGGCTAAATCGTTAACCATGCATCTATGGCAAGTCGATACCCCATTTCTCCTTGCTATGTTGCCACCCGGCGCATTTATCGTGATGGGATTATTGATTGCATTGAAAAATGTGATTGATAAAAAAGTCAAAGAACGCCAACCTCAAGTCGCCGCAGAACCGAGTGTTACCCGCGCACGGATCACTAAGGTAGGTTAGGCTTTCAAGTAACGACAGGCATTATGGCGCTCGTGTTAACGCGTTTAATGTGTGCCTAGCACATGATTAGCGGCAAAACTCAAAGCATAAGAAAATCAGCGAACGTGGGTTGTAAACTCATCAATCATCATTAATAAGATAGTAATAATGAACGGTTGAGAGTTGAACCCCACCACAGCGCAGGAATCGTACATGAATCAAGAAAAACGTATCCAGATCCTCACTCGTCTTCGCGATAACAATCCCAAACCTGAAACCGAACTCAATTTTTCAAGTCCCTTCGAACTGCTAGTGGCAGTGACGTTATCGGCCCAAGCAACAGATGTGAGCGTCAACAAGGTAACAGACAAGCTCTTTCCTGTGGCAAACACAGCCCACAGCATTTATGCCCTTGGCGTAGAAGGTTTAAAGCAATACATAAAAACCATAGGCTTATATAACAACAAAGCCATCAATGTGATCAAAGCCTGCGAGATCTTGATTGAAAAGTACAATGGCGAAGTACCAGAAAACCGCGAAGCCCTAGAGTCTCTGCCCGGCGTTGGCCGCAAGACGGCTAACGTGGTACTAAACACTGCCTTTGGTTGGCCAACCATCGCCGTCGACACCCATATTTTCCGCCTCGCCAATCGCACTAAATTCGCGCCCGGCAAGAACGTAGTCGAAGTGGAAGAGAAAATGCTAAAAGTCGTGCCGGCAGAATTTAAAGTCGATGTGCACCACTGGTTTATCCTGCATGGCCGCTACACTTGCCTTGCGCGCAAACCCCGCTGTGGCAGCTGTATCATTGAAGACTTGTGTGAATTTAAAGAAAAAATATACCCTGAAGAATAAGCTTCGAATCAACTGAGTGGAGCAAATTGACGTTTCAGTGTTGTTTTCACATTGATTAGACTGGATTCAGACAAACAAAAAGCCGCAATAGCGGCTTTTTTGCTTAACTTGGAACTGGGTTAACTCAAACTTGTATTAGTCGTTAAAACATTGAAACAAAGAACGCACTGAAAAATATAGCAATTACAACTGTGGTGCCTAAAGCCATTTTAAGTTCGGTGTTCATCATTCACTCTCCTAGTTGGTATGGCTACATTATTATCAACCCAGTGATAAAAACCCATGTTTGTCTCTGTGTTTTGTGAGCGATAGCCAATTTATCGGCAATTTTCTCTTCTAAATCCTGAAAATCCCTCTTACAGACATTCATTTCCCTATCCTAAGCTTTAATCTGGGTCAAGCGCTGTAAAAACAATGGCTGACATTTATCGAGGTCCATCTACGGATTTTTGGTATACTCCACCCCGTAATCTATTTAGAGAGAGGACCTATGTCGCAACTATTACATACTATGATCCGCGTCGGTAACTTAGAACGCAGTATTGCTTTTTATACTGAAGTGCTCGGCATGAAACTACTTCGCACCTCTGAAAATCCAGAGTACAAATATTCTTTAGCTTTCGTGGGTTATGGTGAAGAATCCACAGGCCAAGCCGTAGTTGAACTGACCTATAACTGGGGCACTGACAAATACGATTTAGGCACAGGCTTTGGCCACTTAGCGATTGGTGATGAAGATATCTATGCCCGTTGCGCAGCGATTGCCGCAGCCGGTGGCAAAGTGACTCGTGCTCCAGGTCCTGTCGCAGGTGGTACCACTGAGATTGCGTTTGTTGAAGATCCAGACGGTTATAAAATTGAGTTCATTCAAATGAAATCAGCGACTCAAGGTTTAGGTTAAGTCCTGCTAACTGAACCCGAAAAATAGCTGAGCAAGACTATTTATTCAGCGACAAATGCCGGATCTTCATTCGGCATTTTTGTTTTTATACTTTAGATCTCACGTTAGGCACAAAGAAACATAAATCAAGCCAGTGATTTACTGCTCGCGCCATGCGTCTAAACCGACTTTATCGAAGCTTTATCTTGTGTCAGCTTACGCTCGGTTTTGTTCGCCACTTTACGGCTGAAATGACGTTTAAACCAAGGCGTGCGCCACAGCAGCAACACACTAAAACCTACGATATACAGACTCGGCTCGATGATTTCCGATTTTACCGACCAGTAAAAATGGATTGGCGCTAATATCGCGACTAAATACACCCCATTATGCAAGGTTTGCCAACGACGTCCCATCTTGCGCATCAAGGCTTTAAACGAAGTTATCGCCAAAGCGGTGACGATAAGATAAGCCACTGCGCCGACTAAAATGTACGGCCGTTTTACCACTTCACTAAACAGTAATTCCCAAGCAAATAACAGATCTAAACTAAAAAACGCCAAGATATGCAAGGTGGCATAGGCAAACACATATAACCCCACTAAACGGCGGGTCTGCATCAACAACCCTTGCTTGGTCAACTTGGCAATCGGTGAGATCAGTAAGGTCGCCGCTAGCGCATTTAATGCGCCTATGCCTGTGTAGTGAATAATGTGCTGCACGGGATCGCCACCCGCACGGCCAAGCACCACAGTGAGCACAAGGTAGACGATTGGCACTAAACCCAACAAATGAAATAACGCCTTTAGCCAAAACAAGTGCTTAGCGGTTAATCTCAACATAGGTTGTCCCCGCTTAATGGCGAATATCCAAACAACAAACCAATCATCAATAGTATTTCCTCAGATCCATGCCGTCATACAGTGAAGCCACAAACTCGCCGTAACCGTTGAACGGCTGGGTATCGATGCGGGTTGCTGAAAACAATCCCCCCTCGCCGATACGACGCTCTGTGGCTTGCGACCAGCGTGGATGATCCACCGCCGGATTAACGTTGGCATAAAATCCATACTCGTGTGAGGCAAGCTGATTCCAGCTGGTCGGCGGTTGTTTATCCATAACGCGAATTCGCACGATTGATTTAATGCTCTTAAAGCCGTATTTCCACGGCACCACTAAGCGAATGGGCGCGCCGTTCTGCGGTGGCAAGGTTTTACCGTACAAACCCACCGACATTAAGGTTAAATCGTTCATAGCTTCGGCTATCGTGAGGCCTTCAACATAGGGATAATGAATACCTCCCCCCATTAATCGGCTCTTCTGCCCCGGCATTTGCTCGGGATCAAAAGCGGTTTCGAAGGCGACATATTTGCCCTTGCTAGTTACACCCACTTTTTTCAATAATGCCGCCAGCGGGAACCCTACCCAAGGGATCACCATGGACCAAGCTTCAACGCAGCGCAGGCGATAGTTACGCTCCTCAAGCGGGAACATTTTAGTCAGATCATTAAAATCTAAAGTCATGGGCCGTTCAACTTCACCTTCGATACGCAGTTGCCAAGGATCGACTTTAAAACCTTGGGCATTATTGAAGGGATCTTGCTTGTCCGTACCAAATTCGTAGAAATTATTATGCTGCGTCACTTTATCAAACGGGGTTAACACATCGGCGTCACCGTACTGCTTATTGGATTGAAACGTCAGTGGCGTAGTGATAAATGAGGACTTAGGTTGATCGCCAAATAGATCGAATAATCCAGCCTGCACATAACCGGGCACGCTGGCACCGATAGCACCGAGTCCCATGGCTTTTACAATTTGCCGACGCGAGCGAAATACTGCTTCGGGCGTCACTTGGTTGTCTTGCATGTGCCACTGCGCTTTTTTAAGAATACCTGGGGTAAAACGGGAATGTTTAGCCAATTGACACCTCTACCATCCAATGATTAAAGCCACCGAGTCGCGATAAAAATCTTCTCTGGCGCTAGTCTGTATCGCTCACTCTTATATAGACAGGTAAAAGCCAGAAAAACTTTCCACCCGTGAATAAATTCACCTTAAACGTATAAGACTTGCTCATTCAAGCATTAAGCGCAGATATAGTTGATTAAAGGGCTTGAAGCCTGTTGGGGGGCATGCGAACCTAAGCGCCAAAGCTAAAGGAGTGCTATTGATCATGCCATTTTCTCAATCTTTTTCTGTCGCCGAAATCATCGGCCTTCTCGCCATTGCCTTCTTAGGCCTGTTGATCGGTGCTCTACTCAATCAAAGACTCACCCGCCAACGCTGGCAACTACACAAAGACCAACTTGAGCAAGAAATGCGTCAAGTAAATGAAGATGCAGAATTATCCTTAGCACAACAGCAAATTTTGGTCGATGACAAAGAAGCGCAATTACGTCAATACCAGCAACGCCTTGAGCTCAAAATTGAACAACTGGGCAAAGCCGAGGCCTTAGCCGAACGCGTTCCCACCTTAGAGCAGCAATTAAATGATAGCCAGCGCCGTCAGTTAGAGATCCAATTAGCCCTGTCGAAATCCAATGCCATGCAGCAAACCATTCAAGCCAAGGCCGATGCCCAGCAAGAATCGCTGCAGGATAAAATTGCCAGCTTAGAATCGGCCGAAGTGCGTTTGCAAACCCAATTTGAAAACCTCGCAAACCGTATTTTTGAAGAACGTAGCGAAAACTTTAAGCACCAAAATGCCAGCCAACTCGAAGGCGTGCTTGGGCCATTAAAACAACAGCTAGAAGGATTCAGACAACAAATTCGTGAATCCTACACCCACGAACAATCCGAACGCAGCGCCCTTAAACATCAACTTGAGCACCTGCGGGAGCTCAACCTGAAGATGAGCCAAGATGCCATCAACCTGACCAAAGCGCTCAAGGGCGATAACAAACAGCAAGGTAACTGGGGTGAAGTGATCCTCGATCGCGTACTGCAGGAAAGCGGCCTACGTGAAGGCCATGAGTACCATACTCAGCAAGATCTCAAGGATGATAGCGGTAAACGCTTTAAGCCGGATGTGATTGTGCATCTGCCAGAAAATAAAGATGTGGTCATCGATGCTAAGATGTCGTTGGTCAGTTATGAGCGCTACTTCAACAGTGAAGATCCGGCACTGCGCCAACAGGCCATTAACGAGCATGTCATTTCAATTCGCAGTCACATTAAAGGCTTAAGTCAAAAAGATTATCAACATCTGCACGGGCTTAAGAGTCTCGATTATGTGTTGATGTTTATTCCTATCGAACCGGCATTTCTACTGGCATTGGAGCATGATCCTAGCCTAGTCAATTTTGCCCTTGAGCAAAATATCATGCTCGTTAGTCCAACGAATTTGTTGGTGGCCCTGCGCACAATTAACAATATTTGGCGCTACGAATATCAAAATCAACACGCACAAACCATTGCAAAACAAGCGGGTCGAATTTACGACAAGTTATGTGGTTATATTGAAGACATGGAAAAACTCGGCCGCGCCTTAGATAATGCGGAGAAAACCTATCACAGTGCAATGAACAAGCTGTCATCGGGCAAAGGCAACCTAGTGCGTCAAGCCCATTTAATGCAGCAGCTCGGGGTCGATACCAGCAAACAACTGGATAAAATGCTGCTAGAAAAAGCGCTCAGTGAAGCCCAAGACGATAACGACACTCAGGATGACGACGCTGAACTTAATCTGTCGCATACCCGCGATCCTAAGGACACAGAACTCGAGCCTGTCGAGTGCGATGATAGATAACAAGAATTGAACACCCATTAATTACCTCAAATCGATACGGACATGTCGATTGATACCTTGATGCCCGGAGGCAAACGCTCCATGTGCAAAGCAGTTATAAATGTGGTTATATCCAGTGCAATATTGCTCGCAGGCGCATTGAATGCCCCTGCTGCACTTGCGTTAACGTCAACGCAGAAAACCTTTCTTGAGGCCGAAAAAGCCCTGAAGAAGCAAGATTATGCAACCTATAAACCCCTACGGGCAAAACTAGGTAATTATCCGCTCGCGATTTATTTAGATCATGATATCGACATCGGTGCTCTTAATGCCTTACAGGGTTATGCAGCTAAAGCCTTGATTGAAAAATATGAAACCACCCCCATGTACAATAGGTTACGGTCTAAATATTTAAACAATGCTGGTAGCCAAAAACGCTGGAATGATTATCTTGCGATCACCCCAGAAGCGCCTACCGACATCCGCCTGCAGTGTTATTACTATGAGGCGAAACTCGCCAAGGGCGATCTAAAAACGGCTTATGCGGCCGCACAATCACTTTGGGTATTTGGGGGTTCGCGACCAAAGGAATGTGATCCTCTTTTCAACACATGGACCAAAGCGGGCAAACGCACACAAGATGTCGTATGGGCGCGAATGATGCTGAGTTTCGAGGCTGGCGAAACGAGTTTACTGAGTTTTTTATCCCAAAAAATCACCACCCATAGTAACGAAGCTAAGCGTTTAGTCGCCGTCTATAAAGATCCCAATAGCCTGCGCCATACCGAAAAGTTTAAAGATAAAAATCCCATTGTCGGTGACATTGTTGCCGCAGGATTAAAACGCCTTGCCCGTAAGGATCTCGACCAAGCCATTAATTTGTATGACCGGTATCAAAAGGCCCATCGTTTTACCCCAGAACAAGCGCAGCAACTCGATAAATACCTTGTTCGCCGCATTTTAATTGAACAAGATGATAACTATAAAAACTATGTCGACAATGTGCTCACTGAGCTGAAAAATGACGACTTATTTGAGCGCCGTTTAAGATGGGCTATCCGCGATCACGACATGCGCAGTATTGCCCGTTACTTGAACCTACTCCAACCAGAAACCTTGGCAAAGGAACGTTGGCAATACTGGCTTTATCGCACCAATGCCAAAGAAGCGCCTGAAAGCGCCATAAAAGCGCTCGCGACAATCAGTAATGAACGTAATTTTTACGGTTTTGCTGCTGCGCAGTTCTTAAATAAACCGGTATCACTCAATCAAAGCCCTGAGCCTGTTGTTGATGCCAATAGCCAAAAGTTAACCGATGATCTCGGCTTTGTCAGAGTGCAAGAGTTAATGGCGCTCGACCGTTATTTCGATGCTCGCTATGAATGGATATCACTACTAAAACGCAGTGACAATACGATGCGAGCACGCTATGGACGCTATGCCCATGAACAGGGCTGGTACGATTTTGGTGTTGAAGCCAGTATTCAAGGTAAGTTGTGGGATGATATTCCTCTACGCTTCCCTATGGCGCACCAAGCCGGTTTTGAGCACGCCAGCAAAAAGCATAGGGTTAACATCGATGAGATCCGTGCGATTAGCCGCCGCGAAAGTGCATTCTATCTTTATGCGACCTCGGGTGTAGGTGCCCGTGGTCTAATGCAAATTATGCCTGCCACGGCCAAAGCTACCGCCAAAAAACACGGGGCCAGATATAGCGATCCAAAGGATCTCTACAGCGCAGAGCTTAACCTCAATCTTGGTAGCGCTTACTATGCCCAGCTGTTGAAAGAGTTTAACCAAAACCGCATCCTCGCCACGGCGGCCTATAACGCGGGTCCCTCTCGCGTGCGTCGCTGGTTATCAAACTCTGATGGCAAACTCGATGCCATGGGTTTTATCGAGGCCATTCCTTTTACTGAAACCCGTGAATATGTTCAAGCCGTCCTCAGCTATCGATTGATTTATGAGGCGCAAAAGCAAAAAGCACAGCCATTATTCAGCGAAGCTGAGCTTAAGTTTGCTTACTAACTCGTGACATGAAAAGGAACTCGATACTCAGCTGCATCGAGTTCCTACTTTTCAGCATACCCTAGGGTAACGCTCATGCTTTAACCACCAAAAATTCTAAATGATATTCTCTAAATTCAAATAATTAGCAAAGCGAATAATTATTCAGCAATCACGCCGTTTTATCGAAAACTTGTTTGCACTGAAGGGCGTTAAATGCGAATAATTAGTATTAAAGCATTAAGAATCCCATTACACCCATGATTAACCTTAGTTCGTTAACGCTTAGCTGCGAATACCAACCCTTTGTCAATCCTCATACTTTAGCCATCGACGGCTATGAAGCCTTAGCACGCTTTTACTTGCCTAATGGTGATGCGGTTGCACCTAATATTGTGTTCGAGCAATTGCATGAATCCACAGAAATACTCGCTGCAGTTGAATATCAAGCCAAGGCATTTCAACTCATCCATGCGCCGAGTCAGCAGCGAATTTTTATCAATGTTGATCCCCACGCCGTCGATGGACCACATACCGCCAAGCTCATTCGTTTACTGTCCCACTATGAACGAGTCACGGTCGAGATCATCGAAAACACCTGCATTAACGATGCCCAGCTGGCCAGTCAATTATTCACTCAATTTAAACAAGCTAAGATACATGTGGCGCTGGATGATATTGGTGCGCCCCACTCCATGCTCAGTGTCGATCTGATGATGAACGTGGATTATCTTAAGTTTGACCGCCATTGGTTAACACACATAACACACCCCGAGGGAGCCCAATTATTAATTGCATTGGTCAACTTTGCCAAAAAGACCAACAAACAGTGCATTTTAGAAGGCATAGAAACTGAAGCTCACTTAGCCTTTGCGCGGGATATCGGTGTCGACTTTGTCCAAGGCTTTTTGTTTAAATCCTGGTTTATTCGCCCCACCAGCAGCCAAGCACTGTGCCTTACGTAAGATCAGGCTAAAACGGTTTACATTCGCGCCACCAGCCCACTCAAGACCAAACCTAATGCTGTCGAGTAATTGATTTAGCACTAGAAATGCCACTGGATATACGGGCGATGATCCGCCATAGTGATAACGCACATCAGCTTGCAAATGCACCTTAAGCACACTTCCAAATGTATTAGGAGTCGCCCGTGGCACAATCTGGGATCAGCGAATTACTACAACAACTCGAACAAGTATTGCTGGGCAAGCCTAGGCAAATTCGTCTCGCTTTAGCCTGTATTCTCGCCCGTGGGCACCTGTTGATTGAAGACTTACCCGGCATGGGTAAAACCAGTATTTCCCATGGTATAGCCCAAAGCTTAGGTTTGAGCTATCAGCGGATCCAATTCACCAGTGACATGCTGCCTGCCGACATTCTCGGCGTATCGATTTTTGATAAACATCAAGCACAATTTATCTTTCATCCTGGACCGATTTTTAAGCAGATGATTTTGGCCGATGAAATTAATCGCGCCAGCCCTAAGACACAAAGCGCTTTACTCGAAGCGATGGCCGAACAACAAATTTCCGTCGATGGCATCACCCACAGATTGCCCAATCCTTTCTTTGTGATCGCGACTCAAAATCCCACCGATCAATCCGGTACATTTTCGCTACCAGAATCGCAGCTCGACAGGTTTATGATGCGTCTGTCTATTGGTTATCCAAGCCACGATGCTGAGCTCGCTATGCTTAAGAGCAATCATAACTACTTAACCTTAGATCAATTGCCCCAATGCCTGACACCGATGGCCTTAATGCAACTGCAAGAGCAGTGCGACAAAGTCAGCGCTTCCGATGCCTTACTCAATTATATTTTGGCCTTAGTGAGTTTTTCCCGTAGCCAAAGTGACAGCGTGGGGTTATCACCGCGTGCCACCAAAGCGCTATTACAAGCGGCTAAGGCATGGGCCTTTTTAGAAGGCCGACATTATTTAGTCCCCGAAGATGTGCAAGCGGTATTTTGTTGTGTAGCGGAGCATAGACTCAGAACCAGTAGCCAATTACAGGGTGAAGCCCTATCTGAGCGAATTCTCGCCAGCGTTAACCCTATTATGTAGCAAGATACTGTAATGAGGAGATATCGCTAAAGTATGCAGTTAACCCATTAAACTAAGGAAATAACTCAGAAGTGAAACGACTGATACTCCCGACTTTCATTCCGACGTTAGTCCCGATTTGGCAACGTTGGTTAGCAAGACGCTTGCCACCGAGTCCCGAAATAACCTTAAGCCATCGCAGCATTTTTATTCTGCCGAGTGGTTTTGGGTTAGTTTGGCTCGGTCTGGTTTTACTTTTATATCTATTCGGCACTAACTATCAAAATAACTTAGTCATTGGCCTCAGCATCTTACTCCTAAGCCTTTTTAATACCTGCATTCTCTACAGTTACAAAAATCTGGCTGGCTTACATTTACGGGCCACGACGCCGCCCGAAGTCTATGCGGGCGAAACCTTAACTTTTCCCGTCCTCATCAGCACTCACCATAGTGGCCATAACATACAAGTTAACTATCCGAATAATCGCACTTATACGGTGCAGAACCTTGGTACAGATGAACAACAAGCGCTCGTGCCCTTTGAGTATCATCAGCGGGGTCAAGTGTCACCGGGTCGGCTCAAAATTGAATCCTTCTATCCCTTAGGGCTTTGCCGCGCATGGTCCCATGTGGATTTAGCCATTAGTCACTTAGTCTTTGCCCAGCCGATTGAAGCGCCGCTACAACTTGAGGCTGATCATACTCAGTCTGAGCAAGATCCCCTGTTACTCGCGGGTAAACATGTATCGGGGATTGATGAGTTTAAAGGCCTTAAACCCCATGTGCTCGGCGAATCCCTCAAGCAAGTGGCATGGAAACAATGGGCACAGGGTCGCGGCATGCTGACTAAAGAATTCCAGCAGCCCCAAGGTGATCCCGTCTGGTTAAGGCTCAGACCCGATGCCAAACGCCTCGAAACCCAATTGGGTCAGTTAAGCTGGCAAGTCAATAAACTCACGCAACTTGAGCAGTATTTTGGCTTACATTTGCAAAACCCAATGGGAGACGATGTGCTGATCGCGCCCGCGATAGGCAATCACCATAGGATCGCCTGTCAAAAAGCCATTGCCTTGTATCCACAGCTAGCGCCGTCAGCCGTTAATTCGTCATCAGCGGCAAAGCACTCAAATAAAACGGCGAAAACCACCAGCAAGAAACGTCATATCCCTACATCGAGGGAGCAAGTATGAAGTCAGCGGCCAATAGCACGACACCTCAAATCGGCGACAATATTAGCCGCCAGACACTTTTTTGGTTATTGATCACCAATATTGCGGTATTAAGCCCACTATTTGATAAAACCACGCCTTGGACTTTGGGCATTTGCGCTATCTGTTTGCTGTGGCGTGTGGGGATTTATGTCGGCAAAGTGGCAAAACCACCGCGTTTTTTGGTCACCAGTCTTGCAATCGGCGCCGCAACCACACTGGCACTCGTCTCAAAGGAAATCGGCTTACTCAATGCGCTAGTGAATCTGCTGCTGTTAGGTTATGCCTTAAAATACATTGAAATGCGTAATCAAAGGGATGTGCGCGTTGTCGTCCTCGCGGGCTATTTTATTATCGCGCTGACCTTTATCGACCATCAATCCCTGCTTAATACCGCGCACTTGCTCGTGGTGACACTGATCAATACCTGCGTGCTCGTGACTTTGTATCAAGATAAGCAATCCTTAAAACACACGGCTTGGATCGGTGGCAAATTTTTACTCCAGAGCCTTCCCCTCGCGCTGCTGTTATTTTTAGTGTTACCGCGTCTTGCACCGCTCTGGTTAGTGCCGAACATGAAAGAAACCCAAACGGGCTTGTCCGATAGTCTGGCGATTGGTGATATAGGTAAGCTTACCCGTTCGACTGAACTTGCCTTTAGGGCGAGTTTTACCAATGCAAAGCCCATTAATGCCGAGTTATATTGGCGCGCCCTCGTGATGGAGAACTATGATGGTGTCACTTGGCGCCAAGACGCGGGGATTAAACAGTTGCAAAAAGATGCGCTGCTGTTTCCGCCCTCTCGGCCCAGCCCCGCTTTGATGGTCAATAATCCTGATCCCATGAGTAATAGTCCTGCTCCGATAAGCAGTGAAGATCAAGAGATGGCATCAGGTGCGCAAGATAAGCATAGTATTCGTTATCAAGTGATTGTTGAGCCGAGCCACCAGCCGTGGTTATTTGGTCTCGATGTGGCCTACAGCCAAGATGATAGCGTGGTCAATATGCCCGACTATCGACTGTTAGCGCTGCGCAATGTCGATCAGCGAATGAGTTATCAAGTGGAGTCTTGGCCTAAGGCTAAGATGGATCTCAGGCTATCGGCGCGGCAAAGACAGATTAACCTCGAACTGCCGAGCCAAAGTAATCCACGCACTTTAACGTTAGCTGAGCAGTTTAAGACTCAGTATCCCGCGCCTAAGCCACGACTATGGGCCATGATGGGCCACTTTAATAGTGAGCCTTTCTTCTACACTCTCACGCCGCCTCCCCTTGGGCCACAGCAAGTGGATGATTTCTTATTTGAAAACAAAGCCGGTTTTTGTGTGCACTATGCCGCTGCCTTCATTTTTATGGCGCGGGCCACAGGTTTACCCGCACGTATGGTCACAGGCTATCAGGGTGGGGAATATAATCCGCAAGCGGATTACTACAGTGTGTATCAATATATGGCCCACGCATGGGCTGAGGTTTGGCTCGAAGATGAAGGTTGGGTGCGTTTCGACCCCACCGCTATGGTGGCGCCCAATCGTATCGAGCAAGGATTCGACGCCCAGTTTGATCCCGAGCAGAGTTACCTGCAGGAAAGCCCTTTTAGTAGCTTACGATTTAAATCCATGCCTTGGCTCAATGAGTTAAGACAACGTTTTGCCAGCGTAGATTATTACTGGAGCGTGTGGGTACTGGGTTTTAACCAAGAGAAGCAAAATCAAGTGCTCAGTGGCATTTTAGGCGATGTGACTCACACTAAAATCGCGGTCTTTATGGGGCTCTGTATCAGCCTTATCGTGCTCTATATCGCCTACAGTGCGGGCTTATTACATTTTAGAGTTCAAGGCGATCCCATTAGTACTCGTTATCAACAGATCTGTAATCGTCTCGCACACCATGGCATTAAGCGCAAAGACAGTGATGGACCAAATCAATTTGCGCAGCAGATTATTGAGCAATACCAACACAGTGCACCAAAGCTTTGCACGCTGTTCCAAACATTGACACAAAGTTATGTGGCGCTGAAGTACCAAGATTTACCGGCTAAAGACTATCAAGCGCATTTAACCGCATTTAAAGCGGCGGCGAAGCAACTCAACTGGTTATTGCTCAGAGCCAAAGTGAAAGATAAGTTCAATCTAGCCTAGCATTCGTCAACTGAGCTTTAACTGACGATACATCATCGGAGCAAGCACCAATAAACACCTAAAATTGCGGGTTAATTCCACAGAAGCTGCAATAGTGTTGAATCTTATAAATCAAACACATAGAATTGTTTTACTGTCACCATGCCGAGTTGCACATGCTAAAGTTAATCCAGTCCAATCAGATGGAAGTGCTCTGCGCCCATTTAGCCGCTTACCTGACCCAACCCCTTGCTTTTGCACGTCTACTGAGTAACGAGCATATTCTGGTGCAGAGTCCCGGCATGTCGACTTGGCTACGCCTCGAAATCGCCAAACAAAATGGAATTGCTGCCGCATTGGAATTCCCGCTGCCATCGAGCTTTACCTGGCAGTTGTGCCATGACTTATTGCCCGATGTGCCCAAGGACAACGCCTTCACTAAGGCAGCGATGACCTGGAAGCTGATGCAACTCTTACCGCGCATGTTGCAAGATGACGCCTTTGGGCCATTACGACACTATCTAAGTCATCAGCAATCCAGCACAAATGCCGCCGACACGAATGAACAGCACAACACCCGTGATATGACGGCTGACGACATTAAGCTGTACCAACTCTGTGGCCGCATTGCCGATATCTTCGACCAATACTTAGTGTATCGCCCCGATTGGATTTTAGCGTGGGAGCAAAACGAGCAGCCCGACTCACTCACCAAGCCGCTGAATGAAGACCAACGCTGGCAACCCATTTTATGGCGCGCGCTCATTGCCTTTAACCGTGATGAGCTTAATCAAAGCCATTACCACAGGGCCAACCTGCACAGTGACTTAATTGCCGCGCTGAATCATCCCGACACGTCACTCGCCAAATTGCCACAACGCCTATTTGTGTTTGGCATTTCCTCGATGGCGCCGCAAACCCTTGAAGTGCTTTACCATCTGGCAGGCCGTATCGATGTGATCGTGCTTGGCTTAAGCCCGTGTCAGCACTATTGGGGGGATATTGTGGATCCCCGTAATCGTGCCCGCATGGCGGTGCAATATGCGGGTAAACGCCAATTAGCCGAACTGTGGGAAGATAAACTCGAAGTGGGCAATCCGCTGCTTGCCAATAACGGCAAGATGGGCCGTGAATTACTCGATATGCTGCTTGAACTTCCCGCCGAACACTGCGACTTTGGCGACGATGTGTATTGTGAACCCTGCGACGATCCCAACTCGCCGCACAGTCACGCCAGCATGCTCCACGGGGTGCAATACGATATTTTAGAGATGCAAACCTTAGACAGAGTGCTAGGGCCTGATGCCGAGCTGTATCAGAATGTCGAGAACAGACGCCTGCTTAAGCGCGACGATGAATCCATTCGAGTCAAGAGTTGTCACAGCCCACTGCGGGAAATCGAAACCCTGCACGATCACTTGCTTGAGTTACTCAGCAATGATATCGACCTGACGCCTAAAGACATAGTGGTGATGATGCCCGATGTCGCCGCCTACGCGCCCTACATCGATGCTGTCTTCCCGGCGAAGCAAGGCCTGCATTACGTTCCCTACGCCATTGCCGACCGCGGCGCAGCGCAGGAATCACCGCTCATCAATAGCTTTTTAAATTTACTCGGGATTAATCAGAGTCGTTTTGGTCTGACCGACATTTTGAGCATACTCGAAGTGCCCGCCATTTTGCGCCGTTTCCAGCTCGATGACGATGAATTGCAACTGATCCGCCGCTGGTTAGATGAAGCGGGCGTGCGCTGGGGCCGCGATGAACAAAGCCGCCTTAAGCAAGGTGTGCCGGCGTTTGAGCAAAACTCCTGGGCCTTTGGTATTAAAAGGCTGATTTTAGGTTACGCCTTGAGTGACGATGCGCCGCTCTACCAAGACCATCTTGTCGTCACTGGCATCGAAGGCCAATCGGCGCAGGCGTTAGGTAAGCTACTCAATTTTATTGAAGTGCTCGATGAAACGGCGCAAATACTCGCCCTGCCGCAAGTGGGCGCCCTGCGTTTAGCGGAATTAACTGAGCTACTAGATGCCTTCTACGACACCGATGAAGACGAGCGCGAACAATTGCAGGAAATCCGCGATGCCATCGCCGCCCTAGAGCAAGAGTTACTATCAGCGGGCAGGCCCTTAGATACAAAAACGTTAGAGACAAATCCGCTAGAGGCGCTAACCCAAGAGCGTATAAGCGGACTGAGCCCCAGTATTGAAGTGCTGCAACAGTGGTTTAATCAACGCTTAACCGAATCTCGGGTCGGCCAGCGTTATCTTGCGGGAAGCGTGAACTTTTGTACCTTAATGCCGATGCGCTCGATTCCTTTTAAGGTCGTGTGTTTACTCGGTATGAATGATGGGGTTTATCCTAGGGTTCAACATCCCGTTGGCTTTGATTTAATGGCACACTTTGGTGCCCGTAAAGGCGATCGCTCCCGACGCCTCGATGACAGATATTTGTTTTTAGAAGCCTTATTGTCGGCGCGGGAACAACTGTATATCAGCTATATTGGCCGCAGCGAACGGGATAACTCTGAACGTATCGCCTCTATGCTCGTCTCTGAGCTGATCGAATATTGTCAGCTGTGCTATTTGCCTGAAGCCCTATTGATTCAATCGCAAAACGCTTCAAGCCCCATAGACCCAGAGGATGCCGAAAAAGCCCTCTATAACGCAATTGTCAGCCACCAGCCGCTGCAACCCTTTGATCCCAAGTTGTATCAAGCCACAGTAAAAAATGATGACAAAGATGGCTCAAACATAAGCCAACATAACTCAGGCATAGGCCAAAGTTACAGCCTGCAATGGTGTCCGCCCAATACGGATGCTGCGGGCACACATGCGGGCTGCTTTATCGGCGCGCAAACTCGCATTATGCTCGACGCGGATGAACAAGACTCAGTGCCAGAGCCAGATTCTGAGCACGAACAGCAGCAAAGTAAGCAAAGCAAGCAAGTGGATGTGTCAGCCCTGATCCGTTTCTTTCGAAATCCGGCGCAGTACTTCTTCAACCGTACGTTAAAAGTCGATCTCAGCCTTAATATTCAGGCTGATGATAATGACGAGCCCTTTAGTCTAAATGCCCTAGAGCGCTATATGTTGCAGGCCCAGTTACTCGACGATGCCATAGGCCAAGGTCTGACTGAGCCCGATATCGAGCTGATTAAACGCCTCAAAGCCAGTGGCACTTTGCCCATGCAGCCCTTCGATGATTTGCTACTGCGCCAATATCAGCATGATATTAAACCTTTGATTGGCAGAACCTTGTTCCTCAAGGGAGAACAAGCCAGCAGCCATGCGGATATTAAACTCGTGTTTGACTTGCCCATCACGGCAGGTAAATCCCAGCAAGTGTTACTGCAAGGTCGTATCGATGACATCAGCCCTAAGGGGTTAGTCAATTACCGCCCTGGTAGCGCACACGGTCGCGATGTGCTGAGGTTGTACCTTCGCCACCTGTGTTTAATGGCAATGGGCCACACACATGCAAGCTATCTACTCGACATGGGGCATTTCCACGCCTTAGCGCCAATCACTGCTGAGCGCGCCCATGTGTTACTGGCCGATTTGCTGGTGCTGTTTTATCAAGGTCAGCAATACCCACTGTGTTTTATGCCGCGCACCTCACTGGCCTACGTCAGCTGCGAGGGTGAGCACGATGAGCGTTTGCAGCAAGCGTTACCTGAATGGCTGGATGAGCAGAGTCAATTAGGCGAAGGGAACGAACCCCATTACCAGCGATTATTCAGTTTCCCGCGAGATTTCTCTGAGGATAGCTTTGGCGCATTAGCCGAGCGTATCTATCGCCCTATGGTGAGTTTATATCTCAAAGACACGCTGGCTCAGCTTGAGGAATTTGCGCTAAACGATGGCATGAGCCAAGGCCCTGCTAATGAACACGCGACTGACACACAAGCTCTCGCACCACATTTGAACCGCAATAGCGCACAGGGAGAGCAAGCATGAGTGAACAAATGCCGTTGAACACGCAAGCCTTACAGTCTGCACCACAAGCGCTTGATCCTCTCACTCTGCCCTTTGGCGGTAGTCGTCTTATTGAGGCCAGCGCTGGCACAGGTAAAACCTACACGATTTCAGGTCTTTACTTACGCTTATTGCTTGGTGATGGCATTCCTGCGCCGCTCACCTGCGAACAAATTCTCGTAGTCACCTTCACCAATGCGGCCACCGAAGAGTTAAGAGATCGTATTCGCCGGCGTATTCAAGTCGCCTTTAAGTGCTTCTTAGGGCTAACGATTGCCGATCCCTTTGTACAGGCGTTGTATGACAACACCCCAGAGAGTGAACGCGCCATTGCCTTGAGACGGTTCGATCTCGCCCTTAAATCCCTCGATGAAGCGGCGATTTTTACCATTCACGGTTTCTGTCAGCGAATTTTATCGGATCTCGCCTTTGAGTCTTCCTTACTGTTCGAATCGGACTTTACCTTGGACGACAGCGAATTTTTGCACCATGCCGTGCGGGATTTTTGGCGTGAGGCCTGTTATCCGCTGCCCGATTACTTAGCGCAAATCATTGCCAAGGAATTTGGCGAGCCCGATGGTTTAGTCAAACAGTTGCGACCGCTCCTTGGCGCCAGTCAAGCAAAGCCTCTGAAACCCGCGCTTAAGTTTGATGCCTTAGCCCTGTCACTACGCCAAAGTTTAGAGCGCTTTAAATTAGCTTGGCCAAGGGGACGCGATGGCTTATTGGCATTGCTACACAGTTTGCCACTCAACGGCACCCGCTTTGGCAAAGCAACGGATAAGTACCCCAAGCTCGCCGCCATGTTCGATGCATTAGATAACTGGCTCGCCTTCGGTCATGGGTTGCCGCCGCTGAAAGAGTTAGAAGCCTTATCGCTGTCTGAGTTAAAACTCAACAAGGGCGGCGTCATCCCAAGTGTGAGCGAAGCACCGCTGATGGATCATATGGAGCAACTCGCCACATTGATTGCCGCCATTAAACCAGCATTTTTATATAGCGCGAAACTCGGCATAAGCGAGCGATTTGCCCAGCAAAAACAACAAAAAAATGTGCTGACCCCAGATGACTTACTCACGACATTAGCGAGCGCGTTAAACGCCAATAATGAAACCTTGCCCAAAGCCGTGGCAACACGTTTCCCCGTCGCACTTATTGATGAATTCCAAGATACCGATCCGCTGCAATTTGCGATCTTCTCTGGCATCTACCAAGACCGTTACTCGTTTGAACAAAGCAAAAACGATACAGAAAATAAGCTTAGCCTGTTGATGATTGGCGATCCTAAGCAAGCCATTTATGCCTTTCGCGGTGCCGATATCCATACCTATATTGAGGCCCGTCATCATACGCAGGCCCACTATCATCTGGATACCAACTACCGCTCAAGCGCAAACATGGTCGCTGGGGTTAATCATCTGTTTAGCCAGCATCACGATCCGTTTATCAGTCAATCGATCCCCTTTGATAGCGTGAAAACGCCCAGCAGTGCTAAAGGGAAAATCCTCACTGAAAAAACCGCCAATCCTGCCGCCTTAAGATTAAGACTCTTAAGCGAAAGCGCAGAAAACGGCCTCAACAAAACCACGGCAAGACACTTGCTCGCAGAAGACGCGGCGGCACAAATTACCCATTTACTGACAGATGCGGCCAATGGCGAATGCCACAGCCCTAAAGGGCCGTTGATCGCTAAAGACATCGCTATCCTAGTGCGGGATCGCAACGAAGCGGCAGTGATGAAAACCGCATTAAGTAAACGCCACATAGGCGCAGTGTTTTTAAGTCGCGACAGTGTGTTCGATACCCTTGAAGCGCGGGAAATGGCGTTAATTTTGCGATCTCTAGCGAACCCAAAAGATGAACGGGCACTGCGCAGCGCCCTAGCCACGGCATTATTAGGTTATAGCGCCGAGCAAATCCATGCCTTTAACCAAGATGAAGAACACAGACAGCTGTTATTAGAGCAATTTTTTAACTTGCACCAAGTGTGGCAAAAACGCGGCATCATGCCCGCGCTACTCAGCCTTGCCAATAGCACTAAACTAATTGACCGTTTACTGCACACCGCCAGTGCAGAGGTAGATGCTCAAGAGCAAGATGCCACAAACGGTGAGCGCCGCCTGACGGATTTTCGCCACCTTGCCGAGCTATTACAACAAAAAGCCACCGAACTTGATGGTATGAGTGCCCTGCTCAATTGGTATGAACAGCAACTGATTGATAACACAGGCACAGATGAACAGCAGCTGCGTCTTGAAAGCGAGCAGAATCTGGTGCAAATTGTGACTATCCATAAGAGTAAGGGCCTTGAGTATCCCGTGTGTTTTGTGCCCTTTGTCAGCCTAGCCCGTGACAATCGCCGCCGCCCGACGCCTATGCTGTACCACAGAACTAACGATGCAGGTGAGCAAGAGCTAGTATGGGATATCGAAGGCACGGATGAGGGTTGGGAGCGCGCAAAACAAGAAACCTTGGCCGAAGACTTGCGCCTTTTGTATGTGGCGCTCACTCGCCCTGTGTATTTGTGTTACTTGTATATCGCCAACCACAGTCGTCAGCTTAAAAATGGTCTTAAAAGTCAGCTGCATGAAACCGCTATCGGCTATCTATTGGGCATAGGCGACTCAGAATGTGACTTTGCCCGTATCTGCAATGCTGCGCAGCAGCTCGCCCAAGATGTGGAAGCCATAAGTATTGATAAGGTGCCCGATGACATAGACGAGCGCCCATTGCCCTCAAGCCAAGACATAGCGCAAATACTGAGCGCGAAAACCTTAACCCGCCAATACCGCACGCCGTGGCGAGTCGGCAGTTATTCAGGTCTCGTTAAAAATACCAGCCATGGTAAAGCCGCGCCGGGCGCCGATGATGAAATATTAGGTACGCTTGAATATACGGCTGCGCAAACACTCTCTATTCCTAATGAGGCAAGCCATGAACTGCAGGATGGCATGCTCAATCGCTTTAACTTTGAGCGCGGCGCCAATGCCGGTAGCTTTATGCATTTAGTGTTAGAAGAGATTGATTTTACGCAGGCAGAAATCGACTTACCGCTGCAATTGCCTAAAGCCATGCTGCAATACGGTATCGCGCCCGAATGGCAAACAGTATTACATACTTGGTATTTGGATGTGCTGCATGCACCGCTCTGCGCGATACCGCACGCCTTAGAGTCGCAGGTCACGGGGCATGTAAGCGCCGTCAAACCTGCTCATCCAGATCTGTGCTTAGCCAAGTTATCGCCGCAGAATACCTTAGTCGAAATGGAGTTTTATTTACCCTTAAGCGAACTTAAAGATACTGAGCTCAATGCGCTACTGCAGCAATTTGGCTATGAGTCGACACTTAAGTTTGATGATCTCAAGGGCATGCTCAAAGGCTTTATCGATTTAACCTTTGAATACCAAGGTCAATATTATATCGCCGACTATAAGTCGAATCATTTAGGCGACAACATCAATGCCTATCATCAGAGCGCGCTGCAAAGCGCAATAACCGATCACAGGTACGATTTGCAGTACATTCTCTATTCATTGGCGCTACACAGGTATTTGAGTTTACGCCTGCCAAGTTATGACTACGACAGCCACGTCGGCGGTTGTTATTACTTGTTCTTACGGGGAATGTCGGCTCAATATCCCGGCTATGGTATTTATTACGACAAGCCGCCGAAGGCACTTATTCTCGCGCTAGATTCACTTTTTAATGACAATTTATTTCACAGCAGATTGGCTGGTGCAATCGATACAGGAGTCACGGCATGATGCGCTCAACCCAAGGGCTAAATGCACATTCACTCACAGCGGCGAAATGGATAGATCATGGCGCAATTCAGCTTGCAGCGCCGCTGCCAGAGCTGTTAAAACAGTGGGAGCAAGAACGACTGCTCACACCGCTCGATCGGCATTTCGCACTCGAAATGAGTCTCTTACATCCAAGCGACAGCCAACAGCCCTTGTTTATTTTACTGTGTGCGCTATTAAGCCAGCAATTATCTTCACAGCACAGCTGCCTAGTGCTCGCCCATATCGTGCCACTAAATCCCATGGCCGAGCAAAATAGCCATTGTAAAATCACCTTAAGCCTCGAAGCGCTCACAGAGACTTTGCAAACCTTTGATGCCGTTGGCCAAGCGGGCAGTAACAAACCGCTTGTTTTTGATAATGGCAGACTCTATTTACAACGTTATCATCAATTTGAAACCTCAGTCGCCACCTCATTAATCCGCTTGTCCGGAAGCATATCTAGGCAATTATCTGAAGAAGCAAACCACCAAGAGCAACCGCAAATCGCTAAGTTGAGGTCACTGCTAGATCAACTGTTCCCTGCCAATGTGCTCGCGCCCCATGCACTCACTACCAATGTACTAACTAACAGTGAAGACACAGCACCCATTGATTGGCAAAAGGTCGCCACGGCCACTGCGCTAGGTAAAAAACTGTCGGTGATCACTGGCGGCCCAGGTACGGGTAAAACCACCACTGTAACTAAACTTTTGTTATTGCTACAAATGGAATCACAGCAGGAAATCCGTTTAGTCGCGCCAACGGGAAAAGCGGCGGCTCGCTTAAGCGAATCAATCAAAGCCTCAAAAGCGCGTCTGGCGAAGGAACTCAGCGCCCATGCTAATGTTATTGATGAAGCTCGCAATAGAAATAGCCAAGACTTTTTAACGGCTCTGGGCCGCATTCCAGAGGAGGCATCAACCTTACACAGACTTCTTGGGGTGATCCCCAATTCGCCGCACTTTCGCCACCACCAAGGTAATCCGCTTAGGCTCGACCTATTGATTGTCGACGAAGCCTCTATGGTCGATTTGCCCATGATGTATAAACTGCTCAGCGCACTGCCTGAGCACGCCAGTTTGATTTTACTCGGCGATCAAGACCAACTCGCCTCGGTTGAGGCTGGCGCTGTGCTCGCCGATATTTGTGCGGGCCTTAAAATACCAATAGATCCCAATAACCTTGCTCAGAACAACATAGCGTCAAGCAGCCCTGCTCTGTGGCAAATGCGCTATTCCAAGGAACAAGCCGAGCGTCTGAGTGCTTTAACGGGTTTTGAGTTAACACCCTATATCAGCAATGCCCCTAAACTTGGCGATAGCTTATGTATGCTAATGCACAGCCACAGATTTAAAGGCGATGCAGGGATTGGACTGCTCGCCAGTGCCGTCAATCGTGCTGATCTTCAAGGTATTTTGCAGGTATGGCAACAGGGACCTGCAGAATTGAGCTGGTTAGAACACAGTATGATCGTAAGCCAAACCCAAGCCAAAGTAAGCGAGCCTGCTAATAATGTGGGACTCAATTTACTGCTGGAGCAAGCCTGCCAGCAATATGGCGCTTATCTCGGTGCCTTGAATAGCCATGCAAGTAACAATGATGCAAGTAATAGTGATGTAGGCACACGTCCAAGCACAGCTGACATCATTGAACGCTTTAACCAGTACCGTATTCTATGTGCTATGCGCTCGGGCGATTATGGGGTTGAAGGCATCAATCAGTATGTGACTCAAGCACTGGCCAATGCCAAGCTGATTAAACCACTACAGGAGTTTTATCTGGGTCGGCCGATTATCATCCAAAGCAATGACTATAACTTAGGCCTGTTTAACGGTGATATCGGATTGATTTTGCAGGATGAAGATAAACCCGAACGTTTAATGGCGCACTTTATCAAGGCCGATGGCAGCCTGTTAAAAGTCTTGCCAGCCCGTTTGCCCAGCCATGAAACCTGTTATGCCATGACAGTACACAAAAGCCAAGGCAGCGAATTTAGCCGTGTGGCCTTAGTATTGCCGCCGAGCCCCAGCCTAGCCCAATGGCAACTGCTGACCAAAGAATTGGTCTACACAGCCATCACCCGCGCTAAAGTCCACTTTACCTGCTTAGGCACCCAGCACGTATTCGAGCGGGCCAGTAGCCAAGCAACCCAACGCGCATCGGGTCTTGCCGACCGCCTTTGGGGGTGAATGAAGCTTTGTGGTCAATGGGAAACACTTTAGGAACTACATTTTAAGATATGACTTTTAGATTTACTCTAACCATGAAACTAAGGATTTAAACATTGATTAAAAAGGACATTATTACACTTAAGGATCTACAAGCCGTTATTGCCTTGTTTGACGCCATAGCACCAGATGCCGCTTTACCTAAGCGTTATTATGAAAAAACCCGCTATATCCAGTGGTCAGAATTTAAAGACATGCAGGTATATGCACTCGACTTTGAGCCCTATTTAACGATTAGCCAGCGTTGTAATATGACGTATTTTGGCATACATCAAAGTACGCGACGTTTATACCTAGCACACTGTAATGATGCTGGCCACGCACCGCGCTGGGAAGCGAGACCAGTGACCTTAGCGCAACTGATGGATGTCGAGTTAATGGTGAATTTACATAAAAACCATGCCTATAACTTAGGGCTAAACATCTGTTTTGATCTGAACTATTTACTCTGATCTTTTGTATTAATGTACAAATTCGGATGACTGAATATCGGTGGTGGGCCAAGCAATATCAATTGCTAAAATCAATCAATTTGAAATTATCAATGTCACCCGCAACGTTTTTCCGGTACCCGAAGGCACAAGGACAACGGATCTGATTATGCTCGCTCGAGCCAAGAATTAGCCGTTTGGTTCGCTCAACACTAAGCTGTAGCGAAAAGATGTTTTGGTAAACCCTATACTTTCATAGTATTGCTGTGTGGCAATGCGCTGCATCGATGTAGTGAGTTCGAGTAACTGGCAATTCTCTTGCTTTCCCCTTTCTTTCGCAAAGGCGATCAACTGAGAGCCAACGCCCTGACCCCGCATGTCGGCATCCACCACAATTGCGGTTATACGACAGATACGACTCAAGGCGGGGAAATAATCAAAGAACATTAAGGCCATCACAGCGACAACTTGTAGGTCACCCTACGCATTATGTTGCTCATACACTAGTAATTCATCACTGCGGCGCAAAGAGTCATGCTGATATTGGCTTAACGTCTGGGCTAAAGCGGCATGGGGCAAAGAATAACCGAGTTGCTCAAGTAATACCTGCACACTATCTGTATCCTGTAAGCGGGCTAACCGAATGTTTTTATTCACCATGAGATACCATGCTGTAATCTGCCTAAAGTCAATGTCACTCGTACTGGGTTGCACAGTTTAGATGACGGTGACGAAGCAATAGTCCAACGACATTGCCATCTCACGCCACAAAAATCAAAATAAACCCGACAAAGGCACAAGCCCATATTTGCAATGCGATGTAATGCGTTAAAATTCACCACTTAATAGCCATCAGTCAGCAAAACCTTGCACTCATAGGGGCAAGAAAACTAAGATGACAGCGGCTGTACTATAGGATGATATTCGTATTGCCACAGGCCGATGTCATCCGATTTTGCTCACTTTGAGGAATCACTCACAATGTCTAAGATCAACCTGCTTTTGCTGTGCGGCGGCGGAAGTGCCGAACACGATATTTCACTCATGTCGGCCAATTATTTTGAAACCTCACTGGCAAAATCCGAGCAGTTTTGTGTATTGCGTGTCGAACTGGATAAATTTGGTCAATACCGCACCGCTGCGGGTGATGATTGTGAACTGACCAATAGCCGCGAAATTCGCTTCCGCGATGAGAGCAAAGCCCCATGGCCGGTCGATTACGTCATTCCCTGCATTCATGGCTATCCCGGCGAAACAGGTGACATTCAATCCTATTTTAACCTGATCCAACTGCCCTATTTCGGCTGTGAATCCGAAGCGAGCAGTAACTGCTTTAATAAGATCACCGCTAAAATGTGGTTCTCGGCCTTAGGTATTCCGAATACCCCGTATATTTTCCTAAACCAATTCGATGATGCAGCAATAGAGCAAACCCAAGCCGCATTAACACTATGGGGATCCATCTTCGTCAAAGCGGCCTCACAGGGTTCCTCAGTTGGTTGTTATAAAGTCGATGACAGCGATAAAGTCGCTGGCGTGCTTAAAGATGCTTTCGGCTATGCGCCCTATGTTATCGTTGAAAAAACCATTAAAGCCCGTGAGCTAGAAGTCGCAGTATACGAGTACAACGGTGAAGTGGTGGCGACAGTACCAGGTGAAATCATCTGTGATACCAACACCTTCTACACCTTCGATGAGAAATACGCCAAAAATAGTAAAGCACGCACCGATGTGGTGGCACAGAATGTGTCAGCTGAGATCAGTGAACAAATCCGCGCCTATGCAATCAAGGCATTTAAAGGTATGAAATTGCGTCACCTGTCGCGCATCGACTTTTTCTTAACCGCGGACAATGAAATTTTACTAAATGAAATCAATACCTTCCCAGGTTCTACGCCGATTTCTATGTTCCCCAAAATGCTGCAAAATCACGGTCATGACTTTACTGAATACTTGAGTCTAGTGATTAACAGCCAGATAACCGCTAAATCTTAGCGCTCGCCACCTGACTCAATGTGAACGCAGAGACTCAGTGCAACACCTGTTTTCAGTAATAAAAAGAGCGCCTCGGCGCTCTTTTTATTTATTGTCATCCCAAAACCACCGCCTCTGGCGGTGGTGATTGTTCCTTGAGGCTATAGCCTGAATTACGCCCATGCTAAAAGAGACTTCTTATTCACCACAAGTAAGAGGAAACGAAAAGCATGGGCGATTATAGAAGTTCATCACATGTTTATTGGCGTTGCAAATATCATATTGTTTGGACTCCGAAGTACCGTTTTAAAATATTAAAAGGAAACCTTGGTAAGGAGTTATACAGGTCAATTTATATCCTTTGCAATATGAAGGGTTGTGAGGTTTTAGAATTAAACGTTCAGATAGACCACGTTCACTTGGTAGTCATAATCCCGCTGAAGCTGTCAGTATCAACGCTGATGGGAGTATTGAAAGGAAGAAGTGCGATAAGGCTATTCAATAAATTCCCTCATGTACGTAAAAAGCTATGGGGCAATAGCTTTTGGGCCAGAGGTTATTTTGTAGATACAGTAGGTGTTAATGAAGAAATCATTAGACGATATGTGCGCCATCAAGATAAACAAGATCAGGAAGATGAGGCTCAATTGTCGTTGCAGATGATGTAGGTTCTTGGAATAGCCCCTTCCAGGGGCAAGTCAAAGCCGCCTTCTAAGAAGGCGGATTCTTTACTATGTTTCAATGTGTTATATCTAAAACTTGAATTATTACCTTACATCTAAACCCAATATTAAAATCAGACTGTCACTGATTAAGCCGCCCTCACATCTAGGTCAAACATCAAGGTCAAACATCAAGGTCAAACGTCAAAACCCTTATGCAGCTCAGCTTGCTTTGCCAACAGGGCAAAGAATGCAGCTTTGGGCATAGGCTTATAAAATAAATAGCCTTGAATTTCTTGAATATGATTCGCCATTACAAATTTAAGCTGGGACTCAGTTTCTACCCCTTCTGCCGTCACAGTTAAATCTAACGCATGGCTTAAACGCACTATGGCCTCCACCAACGCTTCGTGACGTTTGCCTTCATCTAATCTGTCGATAAAGCTCTTATCGATTTTAATTTGATCGATAGGGAAATTAGCTAAATAAGATAGAGATGAGTAACCCGTCCCAAAATCATCTAAGGAAATTTTAATCCCTTTAACTCGCAAACTATTAAGTACATCAATAAGATACGTATGTTGCTTCATCAATAAAGATTCAGTGATCTCAAGGGTTAATCTGTCATAGGGGAAATCTGTCACCTCAAGTTGCTCAGTAATCGCAGCAAAGGACTCCACAAAGGCATCTTGTAGTTCATGGGACCAAAACTCAAAGGTCGAGACATTCACGGATAAATTAATGGGCCAATTTCGCTCCTGCATCTCTAAAATAGTCTGCATAGCACCAAGGCGAACATCTCGACCAATATCAACGATTAAACCACTGTTTTCAGCGATGGGAATAAATTCATCGGGTGGAATAAACGTTCCCTCATGCTGCCAGCGCAGCAGCACTTCAGCACGGACAATCAGGCCAGTGGTCGCATTGACTATAGGTTGGTAATAAAGCTCGAAGGTATGCTGATCTAATGCCTGCTTAAGCTGATTATGAAGGCTAGCAACACGCTCGGCATTTAGCTGCATTTGTTCAGTAAAAAAATGATATCGATTACGACCATTTGCCTTAGAAATATACATGGCCTGATCGGCACAATTTAACAACTGTTCAAGATCGAGGGCATCTTCAGGAAAACGTGCAATCCCTATACTTACCGAGCTATAAACACCTTTTCCATCGGCTAGCACATAATGTTTTGCCACATTTTTGTTAATTGTATCTGCAATTTGTGCCAATTCTTTCTGGTTAACAACCCCAGGTAATAGCAAGGCAAACTCATCCCCTCCTAAGCGTGCAAACACCATAGTGTCATCGACACACTCGCTGATCTGTTTAACCACTTGCACTAACAGTGCATCACCTTTGTCATGGCCATGGGTGTCGTTGACTTGCTTAAAGTTATCTAAATCCATCAACATAAAACTAAAGCCGGGTGTCAAACTATCGGAGGTAATTAACGCCTGGATCTGCTTGAATAACGCATTGCGGTTAGCAAGTCCCGTAAGAGAGTCATTATTGGCCTGATACTTAATCAGCTGCGCCGCTTTCTTACGTTCACTAATGTCTGAAAATAGCCATGCAAAACAGGGTTGCTGACCATTGGACTCTCGGAAGGTCGTGACGATAAGGTCAAGATAAAACTCCTCACCATTTCCCCTAAGACCCACCAACTCACCCTGCCACATTCTGTCCTGAGCTAAATGCTCAAATAACCCCACTAATTCATTAGATTGGGATGATGCTAAAAAAATCTTAGGATGAAAGTTAGCGATATCAGTATCTTGAGGGATAACTATATGTCTGAAAGCAGGATTAGCATAGAGAACTGCATCGTCAGAATTGGAAATAACCAGAGCAAGGGGTAACCGGTCAAAAATTTTCACAGCTAAATGCTGAAATTCCATTGCACGACTGCGTTCAATGGCTAAACTCGCCAGTCTTGCCGCCTCTGAAATGAGTCCTAAATCCTGCTCTGTTGGGGACTTTATCGTATCATAGTACATGGCAAATGTGCCTAGCACTTTACCGTGAGTATTTTTGATAGGTTCTGACCAGCAAGATTTAAGACCTGCACGTAATGGCAGTTCTTTATAATTAACCCAGTAAGGATGTTGGGCGATATCTTCAACGATGACACGCTGCGCATAATAGGCAGCCGTGCCACAAGAACCCACATTGGGGCCAATTTCGACACCATTAATGGCTTGATTGTAACTGTCGGGTAAATTGGGGGCGGCACCTAATAACAGACGTTTACCGTCAGCACTGAGCAGTAACACAGACCCTCTGGTTCCTACTTTTTGAGCTTCGATTTTTAAGACTAAGGCGTGCAAGATTTCATGTAGCGGTGCGCCATTGAGCAGCATAGAAAGAATACTGCTATAACAAGCTATGCTGACATTGTGGGCGAGTTTAACGTCTGCATGATCGAGCAGATCTGGAAGGTTAACGCCGTACGCCATAATTTCCTTAAGAGCAAAGTTGCAATATAAATACTGATTAACAATGTTAAATATTTATAACTTATAAGAAATTCTAGGCACTAATGTTAATTAAGTAAACCCTTTACCTGCGCGGTAAAAGGTTTACTTTAGTCTAAAAAGCAATGCTTTATTCTTGAATACGTTCAAGTTTGGCAAGGTAAAAGCCATCAAAGCCGCTATCGGCTGGGCTGATACTTTCATCCTCAATCAGGCGAAAGTTGGGGTTCTCGGCTAAAAACGCATCCACTTGACCGCGGTTCTCGCAAGGGAAGATAGAGCAAGTCGCATAGACGACTATGCCACCGACTTTGACCATGCGGCTGTAACTGCTCAAAATGTGTTTTTGCAGTTCCATTAACACGGGTAAACGCTCTACGGTATCACGCCATTTTGCATCGGGATTACGCTTTAATACACCCAAACCAGAGCAAGGCACATCAAGCAATACTCTATCGGCACTGAGCTTTAAGCGTTTAATGGTTTTACTGCTGCCGATAACACGGGTTTCGACATTGTGTGCCCCATTACGACGGGCGCGTTCCTTAAGTTTGTCGAGTTTCCATTGCTCCACATCCATGGCCAACAAGCGTCCTTTACCCTGCATTTGCGCAGCTATGTGTAAGGTTTTACCGCCCGCACCCGCGCAAGCATCGATCACTTTCATGCCAGGTTTAGCATCAAGCGCCGCCGCCACGCGCTGAGAGCCCGCATCTTGCTGCTCGAATAAGCCATCTTTAAAGCTTTGGGTACGGAACAAGGCAGAATCGGAGGTCACTTCAAGGGCGGAATCGACCCCATCAACACAGAGCGTGCTCACAAACTCGGCGGCAAGCTTAGCGGCCAGTTCATCACGAGTCACCTTAAGGCCGTTAGCGCGTAAAAAACGTTTCGGCGCTGTACTTAACGCGGCGCGCTCTTTTTCCCAAGACTCACCTAGTTGCTCACGGCCCATAACATCGAGCCACTCAGGGCAACCGTCCCACAACACCGGCTTAGTTTTCGCTTGCTCGGTGCGCTCAGCTAAACGCACCTCATCAACTTGCAGCGAATATTGCATTTTAGGCAATTCAAGCCCATGGAATAAATGCCAAGCATTAAGCAATTTAGAGCCAAAACGCTCCATCTCATCTGGGCTGATTTCCGCCAGATAACAATATAAATTTAAACGACGTAGGATATCACCCGTCGTTAATGCGATACGCGCCTGCTCTGCGGGTACTAATTGCAACCCAGAAAAATGCTGAGAATAGGCCCGATCTAAGGGTTTTCCTTGGCTCAGCACCATAGTTAAGATACTGATCACTAATTCGTTCGAGCTGGCAGAAAGCGGAGAATTCAACATTTAAAAGGTCACCATGAATGATAAAACCGGAGGATCATAGGAGGTCAGGCCCTAATACGCAAGCGCACTGGCGCCGAGTTAAGGTTAAAGCCATAAAAAAAGCGATCCTAAGATCGCTTTTTTGCCACAGTCAGTTTAATCCATTACATTTTTGAGCCTTTAGCCCCGTAGAACAGGATAAACCCATAACAAATCACGGGCAGAATAAAGGCGAGCTGAACGCCAAGATTATCCGCTAACATGCCTTGGAATAAAGGCAAAATCGCGCCGCCCACAATCGCCAAACACAGAATGCCACTGCCCTGTGAAGTGTGTGGACCTAAATCACGAAGTGCTAAGCTGAAGATCGTTGGGAACATAATCGAGTTAAATAACCCCACCCCAAGGATTGCCCACATAGCAATGCTGCCACTGGTTGTCATCGCTGCAACCACAAGTAGTGCCGCCATAAAAGCATTAAATGCAAGCACTGAGCCTGCTGGTACTTTTTGCATCACCACAGAGCCAATGAAACGTCCCACCATAGCGCCACCCCAATAATAGGCGATGTAATGGGCGGCTTCGGCTTCTGGCATACCCGCTATATGGCTTTCACCTAAGAAGCTGACTAAAAAGCTACCGATAGACACTTCTGCGCCGACATACACGAAAATACCTACAGCGCCGAGCACTAAGTGCTTGCTTTTTAAGGCACTGGTTTTACCTAGATGGGTCTGAACTTCACCTTGAACACTTTCATCATGCTCACGGATCACAGGTAAATCTAACTTCGCAAAAATCAGCGCTAAAATTGCCAAGGCGCCAGAAAGTAACAGGTATGGCAGTTTAACCACTTCTGCTTCAGCACTCGCTTGGGCTAAATCGCCTGATACTGAACTGGCAACAGAAAGAATTAACATAGCACCAAAAAACGGCGCGACCGTTGTGCCTAAGGCGTTGAACGCTTGCGTTAAATTCAAACGACTCGACGCAGTTTCGCTACTGCCTAAGGCATTGACATAAGGATTAGCTGCCACTTGCAGGATTGTGATGCCGGATGCCAAAACAAATAATGCACCGAGAAACAAGTTGTAAGTAGCGAGGGCCGCCGCAGGATAAAACAGCGCACAACCAATACTTGCAATCACGAGACCAGTAACAATTCCCTTTTGATAACCCAGCTTTTTCACTAAGTTACCCGCAGGGATTGAGACTAGAAAATAAGCACCGAAGAAACAAAACTGGATCAACATGGCTTGAGTATAATTTAGTGAAAACACCGCTTTAAGATGCGGGATCAGAATATCGTTCAAGCAGGTGATAAAACCCCACATAAAAAACAGTGAAGTCAATGAGATCAAGGCAAAACGATAACTGCCCGACCCATTTTCGCCAGTGCTGCTCGTGTAGCTACCGGTATTAATTGATGACGCCATAGTTATTCTCTCTGTATGTTTTTATTATCAGGAACTAATTAAGGTTACATTCCCCATGGTGCCCGTGGGCGGGTTTATATCAAACTGTGGGCTTGGGATCCCGTATCTATAACACTTCAACCGAATAAAAATGAATCATTTTCACTTTAACACTGCATAAAAGCTGGTAAATGCCGAAAACTTCAGCTGATTGTGTTCTATTTGTGCGGTTTTAAGGCCGTGTCCCGTCAGCGACTCACTGATTTCAAATGCAGAGAAATCAAACTCGACCTCGGTATCACCTAAATTGAATCCCACGAGCACTTTTATATCGCCTAAGGTGCGAACAAAGGCCAAAATGGGCTCCTTTGTATCAACAAATTTAATATCACCTTCAACTAACACTGGGTGTAACTTACGCCAAGCCAGAAAACGTCGATAACCATTGAGCATAGAATCAGCATCAGATTCTTGTACATCCACAGCTAACGCTTGGTGCGCAGGTGGAATTGGCAGCCAAGGAGAAACATCACTAAAGCCACTAAAGTCAGCGCCTTGCTGCCACGGCATTGGCGTACGGCAACCATCACGCCCCTTAAACATAGGCCAAAATGTTTTGCCAAAGGGATCTTGCAGCTCATGGTATTCAATTGGTGCCTCGGTTAGACCGAGTTCTTCACCTTGATAACTACATATACTGCCGCGCAGCGAACTTAGCATGGCATTGAGCATTTTGACCATGTCTGAATTCTGCTTACCTTGCCCCCAACGACTCGCTACGCGCTGCACATCATGATTGCCGATAGCCCAACATGGCCAGCCATCACCTATGCTCGCTTCCAAAGCCTCTACGGTTTGGCGAATATAACTTGCGCTGTAATCATCAGTCAGCAGCTCAAAACTGTAGGCCATATGCAGGCGATCTTCGCCCTTAGTGTAGGCAGCCATTACAGCCAAGGAGTCTTCGGCTGACACTTCGCCTAAGGTAACGGCTCCGGGATAACGATTGATGAGCTTTCGTAAATCTTCAATAAAAGCGATGGTTTGCGGACGGTCATTATTGTAGTAATGGTATTGATAGGCGTAAGGGTTATCTTCACTGAAACCACGGCCCTGACGTTTATCCTTAGGCTTTGGCGGATTATCCCTGAGCAGTTCATCGTGATAACAGAAGGTAATGGCATCTAAGCGGAAGCCATCTACCCCCTTTTTAAGCCAAAATTCAACGTTATCCAGCACAGCTTGGCGCACTTCGGGATGATGGAAATTAATATCGGGCTGACTACGCAGGAAGTTATGTAAATAGTATTGCTGTCTGCGCGGTTCCCACTCCCAAGCACAACCGCCAAAAATCGCGAGCCAGTTGTTAGGTGCTGTACCGTCTTCCTTAGGATCTGCCCACACATACCAATCCGCCTTGGGATTCGAACGGTTTTCGCGGCTCTCAATAAACCACGCATGTTGGTCCGAGGTATGACTTAATACTTGATCAATAATGACCTTAATACCTAAACCATGGGCTTTTTCAATCAATTCATCGAAATCATGCATAGTGCCAAAAAGAGGGTCAACTTCGCGGTAATCACTGATGTCGTAGCCAAAATCTGCCATAGGAGATTTAAAAAAAGGTGAAATCCAGATGGCATCGACATTAAGACTCGCAATGTAATCCAGCTTTATGATAATGCCGCGTAAATCCCCGACGCCGTCACCATTGGTATCTAAAAGGCTACGCGGATAAATTTGGTAAATCACTGCACCACGCCACCACGTTAACTCACTCATTGTTGCCCCTTTATCATTATTCTACAGCGAACTTTCCCTAACACACTCAAGCAAACAGTTATCGTTTTGTTACTGCAGAGTAAAGTCATCGCGGCTTCTTTTGTGTTACCGAGCATACGTGAAGAGGGAAATAAGGTTCAATACACCTGCATACGTATGCAGAAGATGCAGCCAATAGTCACATGGCATCACAATGAAATTTACCTTTTATTAACAGTCACTTGATTGCAAAATAAAATCATTTTATTCCCTGAGTTCACCCTCTATCACAGTCTATTCTTAACTCTGCTAGGTATTGAATACGTATGCACTCTGTTGTTCAGCTAAGAAACTCGGGAGTAGTATCTTCACCGTTGCATAACAATTTGGTCATAAACGCAGCACTTATGCAGTCAATTAAGCGCCCATATACCAAAAAAAGGCCGCAAAAATAACGCGGTGATAACGATAAAACGCTCTACAAAGCGATAAAGCGACTCCAAGGGGAAGAGAGATATGATGCGATTTAAACCCAGTTTGCTAACCTTAGCGCTCATCGCCGCAGGTGCCAGTATGCACTCCTATGCGGCAGATGAAGTGACTACAGATAAGGAAGCAAAAGCAAAAGAAGCTGCTATTGAGGTTATTGAAGTTAAAGGCTTTAGAACCAGTGTCATCAAATCACTAAATGATAAACGCTTTGGAGATACCGTCTCTGAATCGATTTCAGCAGATGATCTTGGCGCCCTTCCCGATCAGTCAATCGCTGATGCACTGACTCGCTTACCAGGCGTGACCGCAGTGCGCACTGGTGGACAAGCAAGCGGCCTCAATATTCGAGGTCTTGATGGTGATTTCGTCTTTGCAACGCTTAATGGACACGAACAAGTGACAACGGGCGGTAAACGCGCGATTGAGTTTGACCAATATCCATCCGAATTAATTAGTCAAGCCGCCGTCTATAAAACACCAAAAGCCTCGCTGATTGAAGGTGGCGTCGCCGGTACGGTAGAATTAAAAACAGCAGATCCCTTAAAAAGCGACAAAGACCAATCATTTAATATCAATGCTCGCGGCAGTTTTAATGACAGAGCGGATGAGATTTCCGATGCCGATCAATATGGCAACCGTCTTAGCTTTGCCTATCAAGGCAAATTCCTTGAAGATACACTCGGTGTGGCGCTAGGCTATGCCCATTTGTACCAACCTTATGTTGCCAGTCAATTCATTGGTTTACGTTTCAACGACGATAAAAAAGATGTCAATGGCGACGGTGCTGCCGAATCAATCAGTGAAGGTTTTGAGTTACAGCAAAAAGGCGGTGATGATACACGTGATGGTTATATGGCTGCTATCCATTGGCAACCAACAGACAATCTCAGTGTAAAAAGTGATTTATTCCATTCAAAATTCACTTCCGAAAACTTTGCCCGAGGCTTTCGCGTTAAGTCATTAAAAAACGGTACTATTAGTGATGCGGTTGTCGAAAATGGTTCTATGACAGGCGGAACGGTATCAACTGATGGTACTGATAACTTTGCCGTTTTTGTTATCAATGATAACGACTCAAAATATTCAGAACTGACATCAGGCTCAGTCAATATTGAGTGGAACAATGGCGGCGCATTAACTGTCGCAGGTGATGTGAGCTATTCAAAAGCCGATGGTGAGTTCGTCAACGGCGGTACTCGTGCCGTTTTATATGATGATATAGGTAATGAAGTACGCTCAGCCGAATCAATTAATTATCAACTACATGGTTTAAGCCCAGCCGATGTCAGTTTTTCAAACGACTATACCAATACCGCGACCTTGGGTTTAAAAGAAGTGGGTATGTGGCCATACGATCAACAAAATGATCTTGTCGCCTACAAGTTAGACTTTAACTATGCATTAGATTCTGGTTTCTTAACTTCAGTTGATTTTGGTCTGCGCTACTCAGAACGTGAGTTTAATGCGCAACGTTCACAAGCCGGTTATGGTTTTGAATTTGGTAAAAACCCAACTAACCAGCCCGTGCTTCAAATGAACACTGACATGACAAATGTCGTCAACTTTGGCGGTGAATTATCTGGTTACCCTAACTTCCTTTCAGTTGATTTTAACAAAGCCATTGAGCTGGTTAACGCGCAGTTAGCAGCAACGGGACAATCCCCTTTCACCCCGACTGCTAATTGGTCTAATAACTGGACCATGATCCAAAGCGGTTCGGTCAATGAAGATGTATTAGCTGGCTATGTCCAAGGTAATCTCGAGTTTGACTTAGGCGATATGAAAGTCACGGGTAACGTGGGCGTGCGTGTTGTTCAAACAGATCAAAGCAGTAAAGGTCTACAACAAGTTGGCTATGGTCTAGGTGAAGCGATTACTGATGAACTTGGCGTGGTCAGTACCGATTATATCCGTAACGAGATAGGTAAAACCTATACCGATTATTTACCGTCACTCAACTTAACTTTCCACCTCACTGAAAATGATCAACTGCGCTTTGCTGCAGCCTCTGTGATGTCACGTCCTCCAATCGACAAGCTAAAGTCAGGCATGGGATCTTGGTATGACGATTCTGCTACACCGGGATACAAAAAATACAATGCTTGGGGTAACACCAGTCCTCTACTCGATCCGTTTTATGCAGATCAATACGACTTATCTTACGAGCACTATTTTGAAGATTCTGAAGGTGCGGTTGTCGTAGCCTTGTTCTACAAAGATATTAAATCCTTTATCAACAACTTTACAATCCAACCATTTGATTTTGAAGGTAATGGATTTATCGTCCCCGATACTATTATCGATAATGGTGTTGAATTCCCAGTAGTGAAAGATGAAGGTCAATATCAAACTGCGATCAACAACGACAATGGCGGCTACATTCGTGGTGTTGAGTTAGGTTATACCCAAGTCTTTGATTTCCTACCATCGCCACTCAGCGGTCTTGGCTTCACTGGCAGCTACTCGTATTCAGACAGTGAAGTGGAATTTACCACAGATTTAAGTGGTTCAAACTTAACCATTCCATTACCAGGTTTATCAGAAAGCGTACTCAACACCACCTTGTTCTATACTCTGGACGGTTTCGATACTCGCGTCAGCATGAGATATCGTAGCAGCTATGTTTCAGAACAAGTGGCAGTTGAATCACAACTTGCTTTCTTCGATGCCGAAACGATTGTGGATTATCAAGCTTCATACGCTCTGGAAAATGGACTTAAGTTCTTATTCCAAATTAATAACTTAACTGATGAACCGAACAAAACCTATTTTGGTGAAGAACATCAGACAGGAACAATCCAATACTTCGGTAGACAGTACTTCCTAGGGTTAAGTTACTCTTTATAAACTACCCCAAATAAAGCCTGCTTCAATTAAGAAGCAGGCTTTTGCTTATGTAGATTTCAGCATTTCTAACATTCATCATGCCAGCACGTTTTACTTCTCTATCTTTAAAAGGCTTACATTATGATCCGTCAAAACCTAATGATTGCGCTTTATTTATGCTTGGTTTGCTCTTCATTTAATACGGCCTATGCAAACACCTTTGAGCCAGATATATCAACGGACGTTAAGCTTGAACCCGCGTTTTGGTGGGCGGGAATGCAGAACCCTGAGTTACAGCTGATGCTGTATAGCCGCGAACTTCCAAGCTTACCGCAGCAGATTAAGGTTGATATACAAGGAAAAGGCATCACACTTAAAAGCCTTGAGCACACTGATAACCCTCACTATCTGTTTATCAATTTAGATCTGAGCCAAGCTGCGCCGCAAACCTTTGAGCTAATAATTTCCAACACTGACTCGGCTTCAAAAGCCGACACGCCTCTTTATCGCCTGCCCTATACGTTGCAAGGGCGTGCTAAGGGCAGCCGTGAGCGCCAAGGATTTAGCAATAAGGATGTGATTTACCTTATCACGCCGGACCGATTCGCCAATGGCGACACGAGTAATGACAATCAAGCCGATATGTTAGAGCAAGTCGCAGCTAACTCTCCCAGTAATCTCAACTATCCCGATGCTCGCCATGGCGGCGATATAGCAGGGATCAGCCAGCACTTAGCATATCTGGCAAAACTTGGCGTGACTCAGTTATGGATCAATCCGCTGCTTGAGAATAATCAAGCCCAGTATTCATACCACGGTTACTCAATTACCAATTTATACCGCGTCGATCCCCGCTTTGCCAGCAACGAAGATTATAAAGCCTTAGTCGCTAAGGCTAACAAGCTTGGCCTAGGGGTGATTAAAGATGTTGTGGTGAATCATATCGGCTCTAACCATTGGTGGCTCAACGATTTACCTAGCCAAGACTGGCTGAACGATGCCACAAAAACGCAGCTACATAATCGCAAATCCAAGCCTGACTTGATGCAGTCTGCCGATACTAAATCCAGTGCTATTAAATCCAGCGTTACCAGCCCCCGTTTCACCAGCCATAGGCGCACGACAGTGCAAGATCCCTACGCGGCAGCGCAAGATCATATTGATTTTGTCGATGGTTGGTTTACCGACACTATGCCAGATCTAAATCAAAGCAATCCCAAACTGGCAACCTATCTTATCCAAAACAGTATTTGGTGGGTCGAGTACGCAGGACTTTCGGGGATACGTGAAGATACTTACTCCTACGCCGACAAAGGGTTTCTCGCTAAATGGTCTAAGGCCGTAATGGCTGAGTACCCAAATTTTAATATTGTTGGCGAAGAATGGACCGCAAACCCCATCACAGTGTCCTATTGGCAAAAGGGCAAAATCAATGCCGATGGCTATACCTCAGATTTACCCAGTTTGATGGACTTCCCGCTATATGAAAAATTGATTGCCAGCCTTAATGAGCCAGAAACCTGGGATACAGGCTTTATCAAGCTTTACGAGATGTTAGCCAACGATGTTGTGTATGCGGATCCCAGTAAGCTAGTGCTATTTGAAGGCAATCACGATACAAATCGTATCTTCAGTTTAGTGAAAGAAAATATAGACTTATACAAGATGGCCCTCACTTATGTGCTGACCGCCAAACGCATTCCGCAGCTGTTCTACGGTACAGAAGTGTTGATGACCAGCCCGACCGAGGGCCGTCACGATGGCGTTGTACGCAGTGATTTTCCCGGTGGTTTTGCCAACAGTGCCACGAATGCCTTTACCGGCCAAGGACTGAGTGAACCTCAACGACAAGCACAGCAATTTGTCCGTACCCTACTGAATTACCGTAAACAATCCCTTGCGCTGCAATCGGGCGATTTACTGCACTTTGTGCCGCAGGATGGTATCTATGTGCAATTTCGTTGCTTATTACATGTGCCATTATCAGCTGAACAGAAAGCCGAAGCGCTTAAGTCACTAACTCAACACAATTCTCAAGCCCAACACAATGCCTGCACTCAACCCTCGGCCGATAAAGTCATGGTGATTTATAATAAAAATGACAAAGCAGTCACGCTAGATGTAAACCGCTTTGCCAGTGTACTTGGCGATAACCGCGCCGCTACAGATATCATCAGTGGCAACACAGTTTCACTTAATCAAGCGCTAGCATTGCCCCACGCAGGTGTCACTATCCTTGAGCTTAAAGCCAGACCGCAGCTAAATACTGGCTTACCTAGCCGTCAAACCTCTAATCACATGAGTTACTCAGCTAGCGATTTAACTCCGGCTCAAACAACTCATCCAATCAAAAACTCAACCCTAAAAGGAATTCAGTCTTGAGCTTTTTATCGCCTATCGATTCCAGAGTGACTCAGTGCCCCCAAGCGGCGAAATTTCCCATAGTGGCTTTACTTATAACCCAAGCAGCGAAAGCCCCGCAGCGCCGACAGTCATCACTCAGCTTATGTTTAAACGCTCTATTCAGCGCCTCTTTATTAACTGCCTCGCTTTTTAGCTTCTCGACCAATGCAAATACATCGGCGCAGGCGCTTGATAATGAGTTACTGCCAAAGTCTGAGAGTGAGGTTATGACGCTAAAACCTGTGGTATATCAGATTTTTACTCGCCTTTATGGCAATAAAAATCCAAGCAATAAACCTTGGGGCACGATTGCCGACAATGGCGTCGGCAAGTTTAGTGATATCAATGATATTGCACTCAATAGCATCAAGGACCTAGGCGTTACCCATGTGTGGTACACGGGCGTTCCCCACCATGCATTGATTGGTGATTACAGCGCTATTGGCGTAAGTACTGATGATCCCGATGTGGTCAAAGGACGCGCGGGCTCACCCTACGCAGTCAAAGATTACTACAACGTCAACCTAGATCTGGCGGTCAATCCCGCCAACCGTTTAGCCGAGTTCGAAGCGCTCATTGCCCGTACCCATCACCACGGCTTAAAGGTGATTATCGATATCGTGCCAAACCATGTGGCGCGCCATTATCAATCCGTTAGTAAACCCCACGGCGTGCGTGATTTTGGCGAAGATGATGATACAAGTCTGGAATACGCCAAAAACAACAATTTCTATTATATCCTTGATAAAGTTGATGTTAATAATGGCTCGGAGGGGGCAAAGGGACAAGCACATGCCTTTGAAGTGCCAAGCTTACCCGCAGGACTTAAACCGCTGGGCGGAGAAGCTCACCCCTTAAGTGACGGCAAATTCAATGAATTTCCCGCAAAATGGACTGGCAATGGCTCACGCTTAGCCAAGCCCGATGCCAATGATTGGTACGAGACCGTTAAAATCAATTACGGCGTACGCCCCGATGGCACCTATGACTTCCCTCGCCTGCCAGCCAATTTCGCCACTTTAACGCAGGCGCAGCATTACGCTTTTTGGCAACAACACTTAGCTGAGCTCCCAAGCTCTTGGATTAAATTCAATCAGATTGCGCAGTACTGGCTAGCAAAAGGGGTCGATGGCTTTCGCTATGATATGGCCGAAATGGTACCAGTGGAGTTTTGGAGCTATCTCAACAGCCAGATAAAACACACAAATCCCGATGCCTTTATCTTGGCCGAGGTCTATAACCCCAAGCTGTATCGAGATTATATCCAACTTGGCAAAATGGATTATCTGTACGATAAGGTCGATCTTTACGACACCCTAAAAGCCGTGATGGCGGGTAAAACCAGCACAGCTAATATCGCGGCAGATCAGGAAAAAGTGCAGGATATTGAATCTCACATGCTGCACTTTTTAGAAAACCACGACGAGCAACGTATTGGTAATGCAGCATTTTTAGCATCGCTACACACAAATAAGCCCACGGCAACCCAAGCCGTTAATCCACACTATGCCCTACCCGCTATGGTAGTGTCGGCAACGATAGGCACTTCACCGACGTTAGTGTATTTTGGCCAAGAAGTGGGAGAAGCCGCCATCGACAACCCAGGATTTGGTCATGCATCACGCACCAGTATTTTTGACTATGTAGGCGTCCCTGCGCATCAGCGCTGGATGAACAATGGCAAGTTTGATGGTGGGCAATCAACCGTAAAGGAAGCCACTTTGCGGGCTTATTATCAAAAATTACTGAACCTAAGCACAGGTAAAAATGTACCTGCGCTTTTAGGAGAATATTACTCACTCGATGCCGCCAACCGCAGCGCACAAACCGCCACAATGGATACTCATGGCAGTGCAACGGGTTATGATGACAGCACTTTTGCCTTTGTGCGCTTTGAGGAAAATACGACCAATAAAACGGGCCAAAAACTGATTATTGTAAATAACTTTAATCAAACTCAAGCAAAGCCATTATCCCTTAAGCTACCAAAGCCACTTATCGACCAATGGCAGTTAACGGATGGGACCTATCCACTTAAGGATTTGCTGGAAGACAACAAAGCGCAGTTGGTTGTCAAACAAGGGGAAGGACAAGTTCAGATGCAACTTGCACCGCTGTCTTCAGCCATATTCGAGCTGGAAGATTAAACGAGCAAAAAGCCTAGGTGAGCTAAAAAGTGAAATCGACCGATAGCGTCACGCTAAACTGTGACGCTATCTTTTTTTAACCGTTATACTCTCAAACCTTTCTATCTTATTTGATCACCCTTTAAAAATCACAAAGGAAAGCGATGTTACTCGGCATTCACCATGCAGCGATTATTTGCAGCGACTATCAAAAGTCCAAACACTTTTATGTAACCATTCTTGGCCTTACCGTGCTTGCAGAGCATTTCCGTGAGGCACGTAAGTCCTATAAACTTGATTTACAACTGGCCGATAAGAGTCAAATTGAGTTATTTTCATTCGATAATCCACCCAAACGACCAAGCTATCCCGAAGCCTGTGGACTTAGGCATCTCGCCTTTCGCGTAGCATCGATTGAAACCGCCATCGAACATCTTCATAGCCATCACATTACCGTTGAACCCGTCCGCATTGACGAATACACAGGCAGAAAATTCACCTTCTTTAGCGATCCCGACGGCTTACCCTTAGAGTTATATGAGCTATAGCACGAGTGAAATAAGGCAACATCGCAGCAATAAGATGAATAAAGCTTAATTACGCTACGGGATAGTCAGCATTAGACTCAATAAAACGACGCAGCCGTTTAACCAATAGTTTAAGTAATCGATTGACCAATTTGGCGCTGTGATAAGGTCAAAGCCTACCTATGCTAACCATTTAGGAACTCAAGATGTTTGATAATCCAGCATTATTACTATGGAGTTTAGTCTTTAGCCTCTTTGGTCTTGGCTTTTTCACCTATGGCAAACGCCAAGGTGCACCCATCCCCCTCGTCGTTGGGATAACCCTGATGCTCTACCCTTATTTTGTCAGCAACCTAATCTTACTCGTCTGCATCGGCATAGCACTCATCGCGCTACCGTATTTTGTGAAGTTGTAACAAGCGATCTTTGTCATAGCTAGATTGAAAAGCTCATATCTATCAGAGCAAAGAGGACTTATGTCTTACTCGACAAAATGACCTTATTCCACTACCTATCACTGGTCATGACTTTACTGGCCAAGCCAATAAGCAACACACCTGATATCCCCTCTAAGGCTCTCGAATAACGCAGGGAATTGGGGCGACTAAATACCCAGCTTCCTGCCGACGCATAAAGGACATTACACAAGGTCGCTAACAAACTGAAAATAAGACCAAGGGTTAACAGCTGAATTGACGTTGAACCCGCTAACGGGTCAATAAACTGCGGCAAAAAAGAGAGGAAAAATAAAGCGACTTTAGGATTAAGTACACTAACGACAATGCCTTGGAAAACTACGTTGCCGTTTGGTTTGCTATTGTTATCAACCACAATTTTATTATTGCCACGCCACATTGATATTAACGCTTGAATGCCTAAATACACTAGATACGCGGCCCCTAACCACTTCACAATACTAAAAGCCAACGCTGAACTGAGAATGATGGCAGATAATCCCAAGCTAGCAGCAAGCGTGTGAACAAAATAACCCACACCTAAACCCATCGCAGCTTTAAGCCCACTGATCATTTTCCCTTTCATTGTGTTAGATACAATGTAGATGACATCGGGTCCAGGGATAAGATTGATAGCAAGGCAAGCAACTGCAAACAGTAATAGTGAATTTAAATCCATTTAATTTTTCTCCTTGTTAAACGCGTAATCTATCGCGCCGCTTAAGTGGTGTCCGACGCAATACCGCAGCCTCTGTAAACCACTTTAAAAAAAATCAAAACGTTAACTACAAGTAAATTGGTAACCAGAACCTGTGCTCAACTTTATATACTTTTTGCTCACGTCTTGATTCAAAGCAAACTTCAATTTGCTCATCCTTAACGATCTTAATTTGCGCTTAATTTTTTTATTCACGGCAAATCGTTAAACGGCGCATCGCAAAAATGCCCAATAGTGAAAGTATTAATAAAGATAAGCTGCCACCGCCGCTGTAACCTTGTTTATGTTCTATGGTGGCGACGTGCTCTTCCTTAACCCGAGTTTTAAAGCGGGCAAGCTCGTCATCTAAATTGACTATCATATCGTTCACCGCAAGATCAAAGCCCTCGTAGGATTTCTCTCTTAGGGTTGTCGTCACGCCAACAGCGGTTGAACTTTCAGTTAACTGATTAATACCTGGCGCCCTAAATAACATCTTCTGGCTACGCATATCGAAAACGGCTGTATCTACAAAGGTTTGAATCGCATTTTCATTGCCGGGAATTAAATACATGCCCACGATAGTCCAATAAAGAATGGCGGATTTGTTCTCGTGGCTTTGCATCAATTGATCGTAAGAAACCAATGCCATAACATCAACATCATGCAAACGCGCAACCTGCTGCAAGGTTTCAAAACCTTTACCATTTTTAAGATAGGTACTTGGGATCACTTCGATACGATCGATATAGTCATATTTAACAAAGGATTTTTTAACCTTATCAAGTAATGCCATCTGAGTTCGGCTATCAATTGCATCGGCTTGCCAATGGGACGAAGGCAAGAAAGCGATGCCGACGGTAATCGGTAAACGCAGCACAGGTAAGGATGGCTGCTGGGCTTGGCGACTCTTCTCATCAGGGTATAAATATTCAACTAAGCTACTTGATACCGCATTTTTCTCAGTAGTATTACCGTTAAAAAATGCACTACAACCGCTCAGTGAAAGCATGGCGAATGAGGCTATACCACAGGCTATTACCTTAAGTTTCATTTGTTTCCCTACCGTATCCATACACTTGCTGTTAATGATGAAAACTGAACCTACAACTAATGTAGATTTTGGGTTACCTTATCCATTCATCAGAGTAAAAACAAGCTGTTATGTTCACATATCACAGCATTAATCTTCCTTGATTAGATTTTAAATACAAAAAAGCCGCACTATAAATGCGGCTAGTCAATAGGTACAACCACTCTCTAAAATAAAACTTAAGTCAAAAGTTAAGCGTATTTACGCACTTTTTTAAGGGCGATTTGTTGTTTTAGCATGGATAAATGTTCGATAAATACTTTGCCATGCAAATGGTCGATTTCGTGCTGCAACACTATGGCTAAAAACTCATCGGTTTCGATTTCGATAGCCTTGCCAGTTCTGTCTAAGGCTGTCACTTTAACCTTTTCAAAACGTGACACTTTAGCGCGATAACCGGGGATAGACAGACAACCTTCTTCACCGACGAACTCACCTGACTTTTCAACAATCTCAGGATTAATCAGCACTAAAGGCTGGTCGCGACCGTCAGATAAATCGATCACGATAATGGCATCTGTACTGCCGACTTGAGTTGCTGCTAAACCGATACCATCGTCCGTGTGATACATGGTTTCGATTAAATCATCGATAAATCCCTGAACAGCTTCAATATCTTTTACAGGTTGCGCTTTACGTTTAAGGCGCTCATCGGGAATAGTTAGAATATCGAGTACAGCCATGCCAGTTATCTTCTCTCATCGAGTCAAAAAAATTGGCGCTATTATGGACTATTTGACCATTTACACAATATTTAAGCTAAAAACAGTTTAAATATTTTGTTAGTAATCGAGCTAGCCGATAAAAATATCGAGAAGTGCTTAATCCTTTAAACGTCAAATACCCTCTCATCTTCCGCTAAGCCATGCTTTACCGTTACACTAGCGTGAACTCATCAAGCAAAATTTTTTGAGCGTGATTCTTTGTGAGTCATACCAATCGTATTAAATATCTGTTCATTCAGCGGGAATTCAACGCGCTTTAGACAAGGCGAAGGCTTGAAGGCATAGTGGTGCTCTGTCGAAAGCCTTAAACGCAGTATAAAGCGTTTTGAAACCCGCCCTTTGGGAGCCTCACAGATATCCCACTCCGGTGTTGCATTGACTTAAAAGAGAATAACCATTTTTGCGTTAATGCGCCTGGGATTTAAATACCTGTGAGGCTTTGAACTGATTAGATATTTAATGTGATTGGTATCAATACCATTAAGCTAAGGGTTAACAATTCAATGGCATCGTTTCCTAAAGAAAAATCACCACTGTATCAATACCTTGAACAAGATAAACAGAGTGTAGCGAGAAAACAGCCCCAAGCAGTGGACTTGTCTCCTATGGCGAAAATCTGGCATATCGTCGCCATGATCCCGCAGGGTAAAGTCAGCAGCTATGGCAAAATAGCCGATTATGCAGGATTACCGGGACGAGCGCGTTATGTGTCAAAAGCACTGAAAGCAGCTCCCGAACATTTGTCACTCCCTTGGCATAGGGTACTCAATAGTCAAGGCAAAATATCCTTCGAGAAAAATTCAACCTTCTTTCAAGAACAGATGGAATTATTAAGAATTGAAGGGATAACAGTGAACTGCGGCAAAATTAATTTGTCTGAATACGAGTGGCGCCCGGATCTGGTGACTTTAGTCATGGCAATGCCATTTTAGTTTAATATATTGATCCATAAACTATTTACATCTCTATTTACAGAAACGTCGTCCTCGGCTATAACCTGCTTACAGTCGATCCAATAATTGATTTATGCTCAACTGATTGACCCAGAACTGTGTAAGTAAGCATGCTACTCGACACTTTTTTATCAACCACTACCGACCATTCTGTAGTGATACAAGGTGAAAACCTGCGACCCAAGGAGCATTCTTTGCGTACCATTCCCACATTATTAGTGAGTTTTACCGTCCTCACTCAAAGTATGTTTGCCATGGCAGCGCCAACGCCGCTAACACCGCAGACGGCCGAATACCAAGTCAACTATGGAGACATTGAATTAGGAAAAGCCAAATACACGCTACCCAATCCCGAAGATGGCGTGTTTAAGTATCGTTTTGATAGCGATCTCAGCCTGTTATTGTTAACCGATGTGCGTCACATCTTGAGTGAATTTACTCAAAATGATACGCAGCTCAGTCCTTTGCGTTACTTACAACAACGCCAAGGTGTCGGGCCTAATTACACGGAGCAAACCGCATTCGCCAAAGCTCAAGGCTTTATTCATACCCGTTACAAAGATGAAAAAGGCAAGTTTCCCTATGATGATAAAATCTTTGATCCTCTTATGGTGCAGTTGCAATTTAGGCTAGATATGATGGCGGGCAAAGAAGTGCTCGACTATAAGATGGTCAAGGACAACGAAGTCGATGAATACAAGTTTCATGTGATCGGTAAAGAACGAATGAACATCGACAGCGGCAGTTACGACACAGTCAAAATTGAAGTCGTGCGTGACAATAAAAAGCGTCAAACCTTCTTCTGGATGGCGCCTGACTTAGCGTATTTGCCCGTGCGGTTAACTCACTTTGAAAAAGGCAGTAAGCAGCTCGATATTAAGTTACTTAAATATCACTTCGATGAAGTGCCGCACCAAGAAACCATACCTGCAGACATTGCAGAGAAACCGCTAGTGCCTAAACTGCTCGGCACGACTGAAGGTTAATCGGTAAGGCGTTGAGTTAAGATGTATAAACTTAACCCAATGATACAAAGCCTTAGCTTAACAATACTGAACTAAAGCCAAACTCATATCGAATAAAGCCCAACCGTATACCTAACTGAACTATATCTAACTGAACTTAGGGCCTACCTCTAAGTTCGGTTTCGGTTAATGTTCATCGCTAATGGTTCATCACTGATTGCTAGAAGGTATGTTAGATACTGACTCGAACTTTTTAATAAAGTGACCTGAACAAAACAAAGTCAACCGTAAATCCGCTTGCCCTCATTATTTAGCTCAGTGGTATCACATCAGAGATCAATTAACAGCTCACCCAATCTGAACAACTTCCAGTTACCCGGCTGCATAATGCGCCACTGTTCATTCTCGGTCAAAGGGCGAGTCGCAATCACAGTCACCACATCATGGGCGGTAGTTTCCTTATCAAAATCAATCACCACATCGGTATCGATAAGTTTCGCTTTACCAAACGGCGCGCGGCGAGTGATGTAACATAAGTTATTACTGCAATAGCTCATTAAATGCTCGCCATCGCTCAATATCATGTTGAACACACCTAACGCACGGATTTGCTCGGCCAACGTTGCGACGTAATGGAAAACTGCCAACATATCTTCAGGTTTAGTACCACCAAACTTCTGGGCGACTTGTTCCAAAATCCAACAGAAAGCAAGTTCGCTATCGGTATCGCCTACGGGTTGATAGCGCGAGACATGAAACTTGGGCAGATAGTCCGTCAATTGACCATTATGGGCATAGGTCCAATAACGTCCCCATAATTCGCGGGTAAAAGGATGAGTATTCTCTAAAGACACACAACCGCGATTCGCCTGACGAATGTGGCTTATCACCACTTCACTTTTAATCGGGTAGGATTTAATCAATTTTGCAATATGCGATTCGCTACTCGGGCAAGCATCTTTAAAAGTACGGCTACCTTTCCCCTCGTAAAAAGTAATACCCCAGCCGTCCACGTGGGGACCGGTTACACCACCACGTTGTGCTAATCCCGTAAAACTAAACACAATATCGGTTGGCACATTGGCGCTCATCGCCAGTAACTCGCACATATTTCTCGCCTATCATCAATCAAAAAAACTACTTGTTGGCATTGTAACTAGTTGATGACATTTGTGGAATGATCAAAGCTGACAAATAATTTAAACAATTGTTTGAAAAATACTTGTATTAAAATTCTCTTAGGTTTAACTTTTATGCGACACAGGTCTGACCACAAACTATAATTGTGATCGCAATCAATAAAACACTCTATGACCTGTGGTTGGCACTCGGTCATATTTAAGGAGAATTACAGTGACTACCCTACTTTGGATCATCGCCATGATCTTAGTGCTAGGAGCCCTAGCTTACCTTCGGGTATCTTTGCTCACTGCCACTATTACAGCCGCTGTTGTGATGACAGCAGGATGGACACTCGATGTTGTCGGCCCTATCTCTTGGATCGTTTTCCTCGTGATCGCGCTGCCGTTAAATATCAGTGCATTTAGACAAAATGTGATCAGTCGTCCACTGATGAAGGTATATCGCGGCATCATGCCGGAAATGTCTTCAACAGAGAAAGAAGCGATTGAAGCCGGCACCACTTGGTGGGAAGCCGATCTGTTTGCGGGTAACCCGAACTGGAAAAAACTCCATAACTACCCAGTTGCGCGTTTAAGTGCAGACGAACAGGCCTTCCTCGATGGCCCTGTTGAAGAAGTGTGCCGCATGGTGAATCAACACCAAGTGTCACATCAACTTGCCGATCTGCCTGCTGACGTATGGCAATATCTGAAAGATCACGGTTTCTTCGCCATGATCATTAAGAAAAAATACGGCGGTTTAGAATATTCAGCTTATGCTCAATCTCGTGTGTTACAAAAACTGGCGGGGTTAAGCAGTGAGTTGGCTTCAACTGTTGGCGTACCAAACTCTTTAGGCCCTGGAGAGCTGCTGCAACATTACGGCACGCCAGAGCAACAAAACCATTATTTACCGCGTTTAGCCAAAGGCTTAGAAGTCCCCTGTTTTGCACTGACCAGCCCAGAAGCCGGTAGCGATGCAGGCTCGATTCCTGACTTTGGTATTGTGTGTAAAGGCCAATGGGAAGGTGAAGAAGTTCTGGGGATGAAGCTGACCTGGAACAAGCGTTACATCACTTTAGCCCCTGTCGCGACAGTATTAGGCTTAGCCTTTAAACTGCGTGATCCAGAGCATCTACTTGGTGATAAAGAAGAACTCGGCATCACCTGTGCTTTGATCCCTACCGATGTGGAAGGAGTAGAAACGGGTCGTCGTCACTTCCCGCTCAACTGCATGTTCCAAAACGGTCCGACTCGCGGCAACGAAGTATTCGTGCCATTAAGCTTCATCATTGGCGGCCCGAAAATGGCGGGTCAAGGCTGGCGCATGCTGGTGGAATGTTTATCAGTGGGTCGTGGTATCACTCTGCCATCAAACTCAGCTGGCGGCGTGAAAACCGCGGCACTAGCAACAGGGGCTTATGCTCGCATTCGTCGTCAGTTCAAATTGCCTATCGGTAAGCTTGAAGGTATCGAAGAGCCAATGGCACGCATCGGCGGTAACGCTTATCTGATGGATGCGGTAACCACGTTGACCACTACAGGTATCGACTTAGGTGAAAAACCGTCGGTTATCTCTGCGATTGTGAAATATCACCTGACAGACAGAATGCAGAAATGCGTTATCGATGCCATGGATATTCACGGCGGTAAAGGCGTTTGTCTTGGCCCCAATAACTATTTAGGCCGTGGCTACCAAGCTGCGCCTATCGCAATTACTGTTGAAGGTGCAAACATTCTCACCCGTTCTATGATCATCTACGGCCAAGGCGCGATTCGTTGCCATCCGTATGTACTCGCAGAAATGGAGTCAGCGTTTGATACTGAATCGGGTCAAGGTTTAGCTAACTTTGATGCGGCTATCTTTGGTCACATTGGTTTCGCGACCAGTAACTTCATCCGTAGCTTCTGGTTAGGTCTGACATCAAGCCGTTTCTCTAACGCGCCTTATTCAGATAAAACCAAACGTTATTATCAACAGATGAACCGTTTCAGTGCCAACCTTGCCCTGCTTTCTGACTTAGCCATGGCAACCTTGGGCGGCAACCTTAAACGTAAAGAACGTATCTCTGCCCGTTTAGGTGACTTACTGAGCCAACTGTATCTGGCATCAGCCACACTGAAACGCTATGAAGATGAAGGCCGTCAAACCGACGACTTGCCATTAGTACAATGGGCAGTTGAAGATGCGCTGTACAAGCTGCAAGCTTCTTTAGACGATTTACTGGATAACTTCCCTATGGGCCTTGGCGGTGCGTTACGTGTGGTGATGTTCCCATTCGGTCGTCCACTGAAACGCCCAAGCGATGTGTTAGATCATAAAGTTGCTAAGATCATGCAAACACCGTGTGAAAGCCGTGACCGTTTAGGTAAAGGTCAGTTCTGGACTAACTCTGATCACAATGCTGTGGGTATCCAAGAACAAACACTGCTCGACATCATCGCGTCTGAACCGCTACATGACAAAGTCTGTAAAGCCAGTGGTAAACGTCTACCATTTATGTGGTTAGATAAAGTTGCCGCAGAAGGTAAAGCCTTAGGTGTGTTAAGCGATGCCGAAGTGCAATTACTGGAAAGAGCAGAAATTGGTCGTATGAAATCAATCAACGTTGATGACTTTGACCCAGCAGAACTGCGCCCAGAAGTGGTTTCAACCACTTCACAGGAACGTGCTGCGTAATCCACTCAGTAAGATTTAAACCACAAAAAGGAGGCTAATTAGCCTCCTTTTTTATTCCGATGGCAGGGCGTGCCACAACTAAGTGAATTTGGTTGAGTTACGACCTCGACTTTGACCAATGCTTTCATTGCTCAGTATGACTGAACAGTACTATGCAAATGACATTACTATCAGTCCATTGATAAAAGAATACCATGTTAGTAAGTCGCTGACATGCCACTTTAAAAACTGTTCAGTTTTTAAACCTGTAGGGCTTTAGAGCTAATTCAGCCTTAACACTCTTCATCACTCAGGTCTTCAAAGTACCAGTAACCGAGGTTCACCCACTCAGTCAGCTGCGTAAGCAAATCGGCATCGGCTAACCAGGGGGCTAAGGCGGTTTTATCTAACTGATTGCTATCACATAGTAGTGGGATCACCGCGGCCAATTCGGCTGAAAGCAGATACTTATCACCATTAATATAGACAACGCCTTGTCCCACATTGATATCAAAATACAAACAACGCAGTCCGCCGAGGCGAATAAGCGGCTGCTCATCGAGCCAAGCGAGCACTTCGTCTTGCGTGATGTCCAACGGCTCATCGGGTAAATCGAGGGCGCATTTAGATTGAGTTAAATAGCGGCCCGAAAACTCGCTCACCAGTTCATCGGTTAACATATTAGTCAGTTGCGTGCGTAACCGCGCTAAATCGCGATTATCAACACAACCACTGCGCGTTGTCAGCTCGCGGTCTGGATCTTCAATCTGCTGTGCGCCTAAATCTTGCTCAGACAGATGATCGGCCAAAGCACTTACCATATCTTTGGCGGAAGCTGTGCGATAACCTACTGAAAAACTTAAAGACTGCTCTAAAGTTATGCCGTCATGGGGGAATCCTGGGGGAATATAAAGGATGTCGCCGGGCAATAACTCAGTATCGATAATCGGTTCAAAAGCTTCTGTGTGCAGCAAAGCGGGATGGGCGGCAAACTCTTTGTGCGGCCCCAGATCGCCTACGCGCCAGCGGCGACGTCCAGAACCTTGGCAAATAAACACATCATACAGATCGATATGCGGCCCCACTCCACCGCCAGGAGTGGCAAAACTCACCATCACATCATCTAAACGCCAGCGCGGAATAAAATCAAAACATTGGATCAGGGCTTCTGCATCGGGCACCCAGTTGTTCAAGGCTTGCACGATCAAAGTCCAATCCCGTTCACCGAGATGATCGTAGGAATCAAAAGGGCCAAATTCAGCCTGCCATTGCCCTGCCTGTTGGTACACTCGCCGAGATTCCACCAGTTCATCCATGGCTAAGCCAGCTAACTCTTCGGGCGAGATTAAATCTTGAAAATGTTTGAATCCTTGGCGGATAACCAAAGGTTTTTTCTGCCAATATTCTGCTAAAAATTGCGCGGGCGTTAAGCCATTAATATCGAGTTGCATGGGTCGCTCACAAACCAAACTGTTATTCATAGAGGTAAATGCTAACAGGAAGCGAAACCAAGAAAGCTCGACCGGATCAACAAAGCATTAAGTCTTTTATCAGCGTCAATGTGATAGTGAATTTACTAACGTATTGAATTACAATCGGCTTATCTAAAAGCATTGCGCTGTCAAAGAAGGCAATGCTGACACATCATTTATAGAGTCCACATAAGATCTATGCCTACATCTGCAGCTAACACTTTGGTCGTGCTCGACTTTGAAACCACAGGGCTATCGCCTAATCAAGGGGACCGCGCGATTGAAATCGGAGCTGGGCTGATTGAAAACGGCGTGATCACCCAAAGATTTTCAGAGTTGATGAACCCAGGATTTAGAATAAGTCGTTTTATTGAGGACTACACAGGGATCAGCAATCAAATGCTCAGGGATGCAGCGCCCTGCAATGAAGTGATGGCGCGTTTTGCCGACTTTATCGCCGATCATAACTTAGTCGCCCACAATGCGGCATTTGATCAGCGCTTTTTAGACGCGGAATTTGCCCAAATTCGCCATCGCTATCGAGGGCAATTTGGTTGCTCCTTGCTAGTGGCAAGACGTTTATATCAAGCGGCACCGAATCATCAGCTAGGTACTTTAGTGCGCTATAAACAGTTACCAAGCGATGGCACTTTTCACCGCGCCTTAGCCGATGCCGAAATGACTGGCCATTTGTGGCTGGCAATGCTGGCAGACCTTCAGCAAGAGTTCGGTCTCAATGCTCCCACCTTCGAGTTACTGCAAAAAATCGCCAAGAAAACCAAAGCAGATGTGCCGAAGTTTTTACGTCAATATGCGGTTAAGTGATCCCCAAAAGCAAAAATCCGATAAATCCAAGGATTATCGGCGATGTTTCAATAAGTAAATTAAGTGCTTAACGAGTTGCCAACCAATAGTAGCAAGCTGCTATTAAGTCCTAGCAATAACGGCCATCTATAACGGCTTAAGCGGCGTGCTATCTATTCCGCAGGAGCTACGAACCACTAAGGTCGTCGGAATAAGCTGCGCACTCACCTCTTGTCCGCGGATAAGTTTGAGTACACTGTCGACTAATATTTCACCGGCTAATTGGGTGTTCTGCTTAATGGTCGTTAATGGCGGATTGGCAAAACTCGCCACCGGAATATCATCATATCCCACCACTGCAACTTGTTCTGGGACTGAAATGCCCTTCTCTTTCAGCGCACGAATAGCACCAATGGCAATCAGATCGCTAGCAGCAAAAATAGCATCAAACTGTGCGCCTTTGGCCATCAATGCCATAGCCGCATCGTAACCAGCACTTTCAGTGCTAATTGCCGACACTTGCTTAGTGCGATCGACAGCAATATTCGCCATTTGCAGCGCCTTCACATGGCCTAAATATCTGTCCCTAAACTCAGGGCTGTGGCTTGAGGCATCGCCTAAAAAGGCAAAAGCTTTACGACCAAGGGAAATCAAGTGCTCTGTGGCAATCAAGCCGCCTTGATGATTATCACAACCAATGGAAAGTACTGACTTATTGTTATGCTCAGCGCCCCAGATCACAAAGTGAGTATTCTGCGCGAGCAATCGCTCCAACTTTTGCTCGTAGTCCATGTAGTCGCCGTAACCGAGCAGAATAATGCCGTCAGCTTTATTACTGTCTTCATAATCGGCGTGCCAATCGCTAGACAATTGCTGAAAAGAAACCAATAAATCATAACCTTGCTGCGCCGTTGCTCGGGTAATGGAGCCAAGCATAGACAGGAAAAAAGGATTGATTAACGAGTCATCGTTGGTGGGGTCTTCACACAATAACAGCGCTAAGGTATGGCTATTTTGGGTGCGAAGATTGCTGGCATTTTTATCGACCTTATAATTCAGCTCTTTGGCAATGGTTTGAATACGTTGGCGAGTTTCTAAATTGACTAACGGGCTGTTTCTAAGGGCACGGGAAACCGTTGACTGGGATACGCCAGCACGATAAGCAATATCAATCGAGGTCGCTTTCGATGCCATAAAGAGGATATAACCTTAATTATTATTTTGCGTCGATACTAAAACAGTTCCACCCACTTGTATAGACGAATGAGTTAACATCCGTCTTACATTAGAGACTCTGCTTAAATGCCGAGCTGATCGAGCAAATCATCGGCTTCATTATCAATGGCACGAGTCGCAATGGCGGGTTTATCGGCCATCTTAACCCAAGGCGAAACATTCGAATTTGAGTCGTTATTTCCCCCAATCGAACTGTGCTGCTCTAACAGACTATCGGGATCGAATTCTTCATCGTAGACAAATTCATCTAAGCGAATGAATTCGGTTTTGTCCATGGCAAACTCGAGGTAAAAAATATGGTTATTTTCAGTTCTAAACGACACTCTACGGGCAACCGCATCGTCTAAGTTAGCGTCGATTGATATGGTTAGCTCTTTATTAATCGTCAACATTTTTGGCTGGCTTTGGCTGATTGACGTTTGCAATTCTTTTGAAATTTTATTAATAAAATCCCCTAAGATTTGGTTCATCAGTTCGCCCATCACATTACTCACTTCATCTGACGTATGCGAAAACGCGAGCTCAGACTCAGGCATGCCCATGTTCAGCATGTAGCGACGGTAGATTTCAATCGCTGCAGAGGCTGAAAAGTTGATCACAACCAGCCCTGAAAAACCACCGTCGAAAATCGAGAAACAACCGAGATCAGGTTTAAGACGAGTACGCGCAATACTTTGTACCATACCCGCATGGGTAACATTGCTGGCACTGGTGCTAGAAAGGACGTGGGCGACTGAGTGGCATAACTTCAGTAAAATATCATCCGACGTTACGATAGTATTTGTGGTCATAATCGATTCTCAAACTGAATAATGAATTAATCTTGCGCGTAAAAGCGTAAAAAATCAAAATTAAAACAATTGATTAGCCTAATATAGCAAGATGGCAAAATTAACATAATGCTAACTTATTGATATTTAATAGATCAGATAAAACCTTCAACATGAAACGACTTATAAAACGGCCTAACTTAATAAGAACATGCCCCATAATGCAACAGATTAAAGTTCCCTATCACTATTCCCTGCTTTAGATCAAAGAAACTCATATTTTATAACGGCTTTTGCTTAATTTATGTCACAGACGATTCAATTGAGATTGATTCGCAGGTATATTGATGCACAATAATAAGCCCTTAAGGAATCCAAATGATCACATTTTTGCGCCGATTTACCATTTTGCAACGCTTAATGATGATGCTCCTTATGGCCGCGATAGGGACTGTGTGTTTTGCCAGTTTTTCAATTAAAGAGCAGTACAGTAATTTAATTGAGCAGAAATGGCTACAGATAGACGGTCAGCTCGCCAGCATGTTAAGTGTGATAGATGTGCACCGTCAGGATGCGCTCAAAGGTAAGTTTAGCGAATCAGAAGCTAAACAAATCGCCGCGGATTTAATCAATCAAACTCGCTATTCAGGTTCCGGCTACTTCATTGTTATTGATGATAATAATCAAATCCTCGCCCACGGGGATAGCGCAAATCTTATTGGTACCTCAGCATTAACCTTCAAGTTACCTAATGGCACAAATCCCTTAGCCACTATGCTGCCATTAGCGCGTGCTAAATCGAAAACAACCCTCGAATACCCTATCGCCGATCCTATGACCCGCGCGATAGAAGACAAGCTTGCTGAAGCCCGTTACTACCCACAATGGGGTTGGACAGTCATAACAGGCGCTTATCTTAGCGATGTCAAAGCGAGCTTAAAGTCAGTCATTATCGACTATCTGATTATCATGTTTTTGATTTCAGTGCCGATTTTTGCCTTCTTCCTTGTGCTTAACCATTCCATCACCTCACCATTAAATGATGCTATTGATGCCCTTGAAGATATTGCCCAAGGCGAAGGCGACTTAAGTCAGCGCATTAATGCTCAAGGTAAAGATGAGATTGCCCATCTCGCCCGCGCCTTCAACATGTTCGCCCAAAAAATTGGCGACATGGTCGGCCATTTACAACCTTTAGGCCAAGCATTAGATAAAGATGCAAAACAGCTTTTGATTGCAGTTGAAGAGTCCAATCAGAGTGCTGAACATATCCACAGAGAAACTGGCAGCGTCGCCACAGCCGTCAATCAAATGCTGTCGACCACCCACGAAATGGCGAGCAACACCCAGCAAGCGGCCGATGCGGCGAACAGTGTAAAAGAACAAGCGCAGCAAAGCCAAGTCGTGATCGACAACACCGTCAGCAACACAGAAAAACTGGTGGCAGAATTAAAAGCCTCTGAAGTCATCACCCAAAAGCTGGGCGTCGCCTCACAGCAAATCGGTAGCATTCTCGATGTGATCCGCAGCATTGCCGAGCAGACCAACTTGCTCGCCCTCAATGCCGCCATTGAAGCTGCTCGAGCTGGGACCCACGGCCGTGGTTTTGCCGTAGTTGCCGATGAAGTCCGCGCCCTTGCTACTCGCACCCAAGACTCGACCAATGAGATCCAAAAAATCATTAGCGAGATCCAATCCGGTGTTGGCTCAGTGATGAAGAGCAACAATCAAACTCAACTGCAATCCGATGAGCTGCAGGCCCAAGCCCACGAAGCGGGTAAAGCCATGGCGGCGATTCTGCAATTGATTGCCCATATCAGTGACATGAACACACAATTAGCCAGCGCCACCGAAGAGCAATCACTGGTGACCGAAGAAATTAATCGAAATATTTGTAATATTTCGGAATTAACCGAAGTTTCAGTAAAAGCTAACGAAAGTAATAGCCATGCAGCTCAGTCACTGCAAGACATTAGCCAAGACATGTCCCGCACCTTAGGCCAGTTTAAAATCTAACGAAAGTGTATGAGAACGGCATGACTTGTCGATTGGGGCGCCATAGGGCGCCCTTTTCTTTGGGTAAACCTTCTGGTAACGCTTATTAACCGCTAGCTCACCAACAATGAATTTCAACGAAAAAATCCCATTAACCACAAATTCTCTGTCACGCTAACGTTTGATATGCGGTATGCTTTAACCTTAAAAATCCAACCGAGACACTGCCATGCGAATGACCTTAGCCGTTCACCCTGAACAGTACACAATTCATAGCTTTAGCCCGAATGCCGTATTGCCCAGTGAGGTTTTTGCACAGGACATGTATTTCATTGGTAAGACCCAAGAAGGTTTATCTTTAGTCGTTTCCAGTGAAATGGAACTCGACAGCCTAGAGCAAGAACCGGGCTGGTGTTGCTTTGAAGTACTCGGGCCACTGGGATTTTCGATGACAGGCATTTTATCTAAAGTGTCTGGCACCTTAGCGGACGAACAAATCAGTATTTTTGCGATTTCGACCTTTGATACCGATTACATTTTAGTAAAAAATAATCGCCTCAAAAGTGCCATCGCCGCCTTGAAAAAACAGGGCTATCACATCATAGAATCGAAAGACGAAATGTAATACCCCTTTAAATATGAGTTCATCTACTATGTACGAAAAAACAGTCACCATTACCGCCAAACATGGCATTCACACCCGTCCAGCAGCCTTACTGGTTAAAGAAGCCAAAACCTTTGACTGTGATGTCATGGTCGAGTGTAATGGTAAGCAAGCCAGTGCTAAGAGTCTGTTTAAGCTACAAACCTTAGGCTTATATTCTGGCGTCACGGTAAGAGTGTTTGCCGAAGGTGAACAGGCTCAGGCCGCGGTTGAGAAAGTCTCTGAGCTGCTCATTACCCTAAGCTAGGCCTTTTCTTACGCTAAAATGCGTTTATCTGCAGGTTTAACCGACACGCAAAAAACTCGTCTCGACCGTCTTGACATGCTAATGCTTTACATACAAACGCTTTACAAGCTTAGCGTCACTCAACTAGACTCGCTATCGCTAACGGACACTCAGTTCAGTGGTTAATTTAGGAAGGGATATGTCAATAACGGGGATTATAGTGTCATCGGGAATTGCCTTTGGACAGGCACTTCACCTGCTCCACACCGAACATCACCTCGATTATCGCCCTATTCCCCTGTCTAAAATCCCTCAACAACAGGGTAAATTTGCCAAAGCCTTGCAAGAACTACAGGCACAACTGACCCACAGCCAAGCTGCACTCGACAGCGACTCCGAAAATTATCAGTTGATCGAAGCCGACTTATTGTTATTAGAAGACGATGAATTAATCGAGCAAGTGAACGATGCTATTCGCACCTTACAATTGTCGGCAAGTGTGGCGGTTGAACGTATTTTTGCCCATCAGGCCAATGAGTTACAATCCTTAGATGATCCCTATTTAGCCAATAGAGCCCAAGATGTGCGCTGTTTAGGCCAAAGAGTCGTCGCGGCGATAAACGGCCATTTAGCTCAAGGGCTCGAAAAACTCGATAGACCCACTATCTTATTAGCGCAGGATTTGACCCCCGCCGAATTTGCCTTACTGCCGCGGGAAAACCTCTGCGGTATTGTACTGAAAACGGGCGGTTTAACGAGCCATACGGCCATTTTAGCCAGAGCAGCCGGCATTCCAGCCATCTTAAGTTGTCAGTTCGACGCAGACTCTATTCCCAACGGTACGCCCTTAGTGCTCGATGCACTCGCGGGTGAACTTTGTGTCAATCCCAATCCAGACCAACAGGCAAGACTCACAGTCACCTTTCACCATGAACAAGCAAGGCGCGCGGCACTTCAAACTTACAAGGATGTCCCAGCGCAAACCCAAGACGGTCATACCGTGGGACTCATGGCAAACGTGGGTAATCTCAACGACATCACTCATGTCAGCGATGTCGGCGCCGATGGAATAGGTTTGTTTCGCACCGAATTTATGTTGATGAACGTCGCCACCCTGCCCGATGAAAAAGCCCAATACAACTTATATTGCGATGCATTGCACGCCCTAGGCGGTAAAACCTTTACCATCCGCACCTTAGATATCGGTGCAGACAAAGAACTCCCCTGTTTATGCCAAGAAATTGAAGATAATCCTGCCTTGGGTCTTCGCGGCATTCGCTACACCTTGGCGCACCCAGAATTATTTAAAACCCAATTGAGGGCAATTTTGCGTGCCGCTAACCATGGCCCGATCCGTTTGATGTTCCCTATGGTCAATCAAGTCGAAGAATTGGACGAGGTGTTTGCACTTATTGCCCAGTGCCAAGATGCCTTGGAAGAAGAAGAGAAAGGCTATGGCGAACTTAGCTACGGTATCGTTGTCGAAACCCCTGCAGCGGTATTCAACCTCAACGCTATGCTGCCAAGACTTGATTTTGTCAGCATTGGCACCAACGATTTAACCCAATATGCAATGGCAGCCGATAGGACAAACCCGCAGCTTACCCGTGACTATCCGTCCCTTTCGCCTGCCATTTTAGCCTTAATTAACATGACAATAACCCAAGCTAAGGCCGCTAATGTTAAAGTTTCTCTGTGCGGTGAACTCGCCAGTTCACCGCAAATTGCGCCGCTGTTAATCGGCATGGGGTTGGACGAACTCAGTGTTAACTTAAGCTCACTCTTAGAAGTGAAAGCGGCCATTTGCCAAGGCAGCATCACACAATTTTCAGCATTAGCGCACACGGCATTACAACAAGATAGAATTGCAAGCTTACAACAGTGTATAACAAGCTATAAATAGAGACATTTATTCGTTATGCTGCGTTACAGAACAAAAACAATGACAAAAACAAGCAAAAGAGGCTCTAGATTATGGGATTTTTAAGCCGAATAAGGCGCTTGGTATCGGGCCAGACTCAGTTAGCTGGCGGTATCATGGTATATGCCCCCGTTTCCGGGGATATCGTCGCCATTGAAAAAGTCCCCGACGTGGTTTTTGCTGAAAAGATTGTCGGTGATGGCATCGCTATCGCTCCCAAAGGCGAATTCATTCTGGCGCCTATCGACGGCACCATAGGTAAAATTTTTGAGACAAATCATGCATTCAGTATTGAGTCTCCCCAAGGTTTAGAGCTATTTGTTCACTTTGGTGTAGGTACAGTCGAGCTGAGAGGTAAAGGGTTTAAACGTTTAGCCCAGGAAGGTCAAGAAGTGAAAGTCGGCGATCCGATTCTGTCATTCGATATTGATTATCTAAAAGATCAAGTCGACAGCCTACTCACTCCTGTCGTTTTGGCGAACATGGAAGATGTCAAATACCTCGACAAAGCCCAAGGCAGCGTCACTGCAGGCAAAGACGTGATCTTTACGGTACAGCTCTAATCAAGCTTTACTTTAAGTGTTTGAATTAGCAGTTTGAAAATACCCTTGATTGATATAAAAAGGCTGGCTCCCCCAAAGGCGCCAGCCTTTTATTTATCTCCACTTTCCTCGCGAAGAGGCCTGTCTGATAGCTGAAATATTTTCATCACAAAACCGACATAATGTTTCAAACTGATTTAAAACAGAATAAACCAAATATCAACCACCCAGATGTAGGATTGAATGACTATCGAAAGCACGTTAGCAATGTGGCTATTTGCAGGCCGAGTAGACTAAGACAACCAGGCCAACAAAACTTCCTATCCTGTATAGCGAGTGCTGTTCGAGCGTCAGAGTATCGGCTCACATTGGTCACAAAAAGCAAAAAGATCAATGTACCCGCTGGCTCTCGAACGAAATCATGACTATACATCTAAAGGTGCTTTTAATATTACAGAGGAATAACAATGAAGTTCAGTCATAAGATTGTCGCCGCATCCTCTGCGTTACTGTTAGTGACAGTAACGCTTCTAACGACCAAACAATACTACTCGATTCAGAATGAAATGCAGGCACAGGTGGAAGCCAGTGTCACCGAAATCGTCGATGGGGTTAGAAATACGGTTTCATCGGAAATTGAAGCCCGTAAACAATTGGCAGCTTATACGACCAGCCTACTGGAACAAGATCTCACGCCCGCACACATCAGTGCAGTCATCACTCGCCCCATAGTTAAAAATGCATTTATTCTCGTCGGTTTAGGTTATGAAAAAGATGGCACGAATATCAATAATAATCCTAGCTGGGATCCGGGTGCGGGATGGAACCCAAGAGTAAGGCCTTGGTATCTCGATGCAAAACAAGCCGATAAATTAATCATCACGGCTCCCTATGCGGACTCAGCCTCCGGTGAAATTCTCGTCTCAATTGCGACGCCCGTGAAAGATCACGGTACATTCATCGGTGCCATTTTCTATGATGTTAGCTTGGTCGGGTTAGCCAAACTCGTCAATGAGGTCAAACTCTTCAACGCTGGCCATGTGTTTATTGTTTCTGGGGATGGAACGACCATAGCCCACCCAGAGGAAAAACGAAATGGCACTCTTATGGCCGATTATTTACCTAATGTCAAAGTGATGGAAACGCCACAAAAAGTAACCATAGAGGGAAAAAGCTTCACCTTGGATTTCTCACGCGTTGCGGGAGAGGACTGGTATGTTGGTGTTATCTTGGATGAGGAGATTGCCTATGCTGCAGTGACGGACTTACGCAATAGCTCTATTCTCTATTCCGTTCTCGCCTTAATCATCAGTATCACAACCCTACTACTATTGATCACAACCTTAATGCGCCCATTACAAACATTAAACGATGCAATTCAAGATGTTGCTTCTGGCGAAGGTGATTTGACTCAACGCTTAAATACTAAAACAGACACTGAGTTTTCAGCGTTAGCCTTGGGATTCAATACCTTCACGGCAAATCTACAACAGTTGATCATTCAATCTAAATCCATTGGCCAGCTCATCCATAAAAGTTCAGAAATGACATCGCTAGAATTACAGCAATCTACTGATGCCATGAACTCGCAACTGCATGAACTAGAACAACTTGCAACTGCCATGCACGAAATGGCAACCACTTCAACTGACGTAGCCCGTAATGCCCAAGGAGCGGCTTCTGCTGCGAAAGAAGCAGATGAAGCGACAAGTGTAGGTTCTAAAATCGTCAGCGATACAACTGATGCCATTAATGCCCTGTCATCCAAAATCGATATGGCCGTCACTGAAGTCAAAACATTAGAATCTGCAACTGACAACATTGCCACAATATTGAAAGTGATCAATGACATTGCAGATCAAACAAATTTATTAGCCTTAAATGCCGCTATTGAGGCAGCAAGAGCCGGTGATTCTGGTCGTGGTTTTGCTGTGGTAGCAGATGAAGTCAGAACCCTCGCCCAAAGGACTCAACAATCTACAACTCAAATCCGTAACATGATAGAGCAACTTCAAGCAGGAGCAAGGGCTGTTGCAGAGGTAATGAACCAAAGTAAAGATAATGCAGAAGATGCGGTTACACGCGCCCAAGGTGCTAATACCGCATTAAACAAAATTCGTGAAGCAATATTACAGATAAGTGATATGAACCTACAAATTGCCTCTGCAGCGGAAGAACAGAGTTTAGTAGCTGAAGAAATTAACAATAATACTATCAGGATCAAAGATTTATCAGTCCAAGTTTCTGACACTGCAGTTCATGCAAATACAGCCATGCATACGCAAACTCAATACATCAAAGAACAAGATGCAATCCTTAATAAATTCATAGTCTAAGCCAGTGAGCCATGATTTTATCCATGGCTCACCATGACATCTACTAACAACAGGACCTCATCATGAGCAAAATAACGTTGTTCGTCATAGTTAGCATGCTTCAGATCCCACTACAGGCTAATGCCCAAACAACCACAGAAGAGTCGGAACGACTGCAACAACTCGAGCAAAGAGTTAAAGAACTGGAGCAACAAGCCAAAGCGGAGCCTGCCAGTCCCTCATTGCAATCCTCCCTACAAGACAGTCGTTTTATCCTCTACGGTTCACTACGTCCGACCTTAGAATACCAAGACAAAGGTGAGGATGTGTGGGATATCGGCGATGCACTCTCCCGCTTAGGGGTTAAAGCTGAAACCGAGTTCGCCTCTGGTTGGCGTGCCATTGCCCAAGGTGAATGGAAAATCCGTCTCGATGACAATGGCCGATTCGGCGAGGCGAGACTCGCCTTTGCGGGGATCGATTCTCCCTATGGCAAGTTGACTTTTGGGCGCCAAAGGCCGGTGCAGTACACTTTAGTCGCTGAATATGTCGATATCTTTAACAATGCGAATAGCCCCTTTGGTTATAACCAAGAGAGTCCATTTTTTGTTGATAATGCCTTGATCTATGAGCTTAACATTAAGCCAATCACCTTAATGGCTTCAGCCATTTTTGATGGTAACTCAGGTGGCAGTGGTGCCGATGTAATTAATGTCGGCGCAGGATTTAACCAGAGTGGATTTCACGTAGGTATCGCCTACTTACAACAGGATACCTATGTGAACGATATTATGACTGGAGAAGAACAACTGGCCGGGGGCGTCATTTCCTATGAATTTAGCAATGGCATATATGCCGCCGTTGGTTATCAGCATAAAGACTACGAATTTGAAACCGCAGTCAATAGAACCGGTAATACATTTGATAGCGCCATCGCGATTCCAGTTGCGAAAGCTTATAAGCTGAAACTAGGATACTTCAGGTTTGAAGATGGGATAGAAGATACCAGCAGCCAAAATTATGATGGCTACAATCTCACCTTAGAGTGGCAAGCCGCAACAAATGTCCGCATGCATTTAGAATATTTACAACAAAATAATGATCAACGTGAAAACAACACTATCATAGCCTTAGGCATTCGCTATGATTTTGATTTAAATTGGCAACTTTAGTCAACGCCATCCCATTACCGTTAAGCCCGCAGCGCACTCAATGAAGCGTGCTATACGGCATCAGTAAGCAGCAAGATATGACTAAACGCCCTGAGGGCGTTTGGTTACATAAAGTGACAGACATCACCCGATAATCCCAATACGCTTCAAGCACACTGACATTTTATGCTCACGCTACCTCAGTAACACATCCCACTTGTGACATGCGACGCACAATGCCACAATGCCAGCAAAATCAATGCTTGCAAGCCAAGCGTCCATCCACACTGGAGCATCATTTTGACCCTCTACGGTATTAAGAATTGCGATACAGTGCGTAAAGCACGTAAATGGATTGAAAATCATCAACTTCCAGTTCATTTCCATGATTTTAGAGATGACGGCCTACGTCAAGAAGACCTCGAATTCTGGTGTAAAACCTCAGGCTGGGAAACCGTATTCAATAAGCGCAGCACAAACTTTCGTGCCCTCAGTGACGCAGATAAAACCAATATCGATCAAGCCAAAGCCATTCAACTTATGCTGGCGCAACCGACACTGATCAAACGCCCCGTCTTGGTCGTCGGTGAACAAGTGCTGATTGGCTTTGATGAAGCCGCCTATAAAAGAGTATTTTCACTATGATGCCAGCCGACGATTATCCCGTTACAGAACTGACAAAAGCGCTGATCGCCCGCCCTTCGGTGACGCCGCTTGATGAAGGCTGTCAAACCTTAATGGCTGAAAGACTCAGCGCCATCGGCTTTAATATCGAATCTATGGTATTTGAAGACACCACCAATATGTGGGCTCGCCGTGGCAATGAAGGTCCGGTTTTTTGTTTTGCCGGCCACACAGATGTTGTGCCAACGGGTGATGTGAGCCGTTGGCACACGCCGCCGTTTGTGCCCACCATCATTGATGGCTACTTATATGGCCGCGGCGCGGCGGACATGAAAGGTTCATTGGCGGCTATGGTCATTGCCACCGAGCGGTTTGTGGCTAAACATCCCGATCATCATGGCTCTATCGCCTTTTTGATCACCAGCGATGAAGAAGGCCCATTTATTAACGGTACGACGCGAGTCATTGATACCTTAGAAGCGCGCAACGAGAAGATCACTTGGGCATTAGTCGGCGAACCCTCATCAACCCTAAAGCTGGGCGATGTGGTCAAAAATGGTCGCCGCGGCAGTTTAACCGGCAACTTAACCGTGAAAGGCATTCAAGGCCACGTGGCCTATCCACACCTTGCCGATAATCCAATCCACAAAGCCGCGCCTTTCTTAGCCGAGCTAAGTCAAATGCACTGGGATAATGGCAATGAGTTCTTTCCGCCCACCAGCTTCCAAATCGCCAATATTAATGGCGGCACAGGTGCATCGAATGTTATCCCTGGTGCACTGGACGTGATGTTTAACTTCCGTTACTCCACCGAAGTGACCGCCGAAATCTTGATTGAGCGAGTTGAAACTCTACTGAAAGCCTATGAGCTAGATTACGATATCAGCTGGATTTTCAATGGTCTGCCATTTTTAACCGGTGATGGCCCGTTATTAGATGCAACCCGTATCGCGATCCGCCAAGTCACAGGTTATGAAACCGATCCACAAACCACAGGCGGCACGTCAGACGGTCGCTTTATCGCGCCAACGGGTGCCAAAGTGTTAGAGCTTGGCCCTGTCAACGCCACCATTCATAAAGTGAATGAATGCGTTAAAGTGGACGACCTTGAGCAGTTAGCCCTGTGTTATGAAGTCATTTTGGAACAATTACTGTGTTAGCACACCTTAAGATCCGTCCCGAAACCGCAAAGCTTTACGGCTTAAGCTCCCCTGAATTAGTGGATTATTTAAGCCCGTATCACCTTGGTTATCATAGCTTTGGGTTAGAGGAGAACACAGCTATCGCTTTTAAGTCTATGGCGGCAAAAGCTGAAGATGCGGGCATAAAACTCGCTATTTGCTCAGCTCATCGTCCCTTTGAACGGCAACTGGCAATTTGGAATGCCAAGGCTAGCGGTAAACGCGCGGTATTGGATGCCAATGAGTTACCGGTCAATATTCAGGGCTTAAGTGACGATGCCATAGTTGACTTGATTTTGCTCTGGTCGGCGTTGCCCGGCGCTTCACGCCACCATTGGGGTACCGATCTCGATGTGTTCGATGCGGCTCAAATTGATGTTAAAGCCCTGCGCCTTGTTGAAGCTGAATATGTTCAGGGTGGTCCCTGCGCTAAATTGCATGCTTGGCTGGTAGAAAATGCCCATCATTTTGGCTTTTACTTCCCGTTTCAGCAGGGACAAAGTGCGGTGAGCCCAGAACCTTGGCACATCAGCTATTTCCCTATTTCACAATTATTGCTGCCGCAATTTGATCGTGCGGAATTAGCCACACTGTTAGCAAACAGTGATATGTTGCTCAAAGATGCAGTACTCGCCCGATTAGACTGTCTAATAGATGAATATGTGCTGCGTATCGCTCAGCCCTAATCGCGAAATACTCGCCAAGATCAGTCAACAAAGGTTAAGCCTAGCGCTATATCGTCAAAATGGGCGCCAAAATGCTTTTTAACACAATGATATATTTGATTAAGTAGGTTTTATGGATTTTTCTTCACACCGTCAGCAGCTTGTTATTGCCGATCGAAAATTAAGTTACCTTGATGTCGGCTCAGGCCCTGTATTGTTGTTTGGGCACAGTTATTTATGGGATAGCGCTATGTGGGCGCCTCAAATTGCCACCTTAAGCGCCCAATATCGCTGCATAGTGCCTGAACTTTGGGGCCATGGTCAGTCAGATTTACTGCCCAATAACAGCAAAACGCTACTCGATATTGCCGATCAAATGCTTGAGCTAATGGATGCTCTTGAGATAACTCACTTTAGTGTTGTCGGACAATCTGTCGGTGCTATGTGGGGCGCAGAATTGGTACTGAAAGCACCAACAAGAGTTAAAACCCTCGTTATGCTCAACAGTTTTATCGGTTTCGAACCCGAAGTCACCCGTGCGAAATATGATGGCATGCTGGATATGATCAGCGCCGCTAAGGCGATCCCTGCGCCGCTGATCAGTGCAATTTCACCTTTATTCTTCGCCAATGATGCCGAGAATAACACGCCCGAACTGGTTACGGGCTTTGAACAGTCCCTTGCCAGTATCACAGCGGAGCAAATCCCCACGATAGTTAAACTTGGACGAATGATTTTTGGTCGTCGCGATACCATGGAATACGCCGAGCAATTGACGCGGCCCTGCCTCATCATGGCTGGCGTGGAAGATAAGGCCCGCAGCGTATTGGAAAGTTACCTGATGAGTGATGCCATTGACGGCAGCCAACTTGTGCATATTCCTGCTGCAGGACACATATCAACTCTCGAACAAGCGGAATTTATTAACCAACATTTAGCCGATTTTCTGGCTAAATATTATTAATCAATCGCTAAATCTACGCTTCAAGGTGCGAAAACTCGCATCTTGAAGATGAGTATTTCTACTTAGCACATGTTACCAAGATGTGCTTATATCAATATTGCTCACCCATACTTAATTCCTATTTTATGGATAAATACATTAGGCTTTACTTTATTAAAGTCTGTTATTGAGCACGCCTCGTTTCATTAAACTCACCTGTGAAACCTCTATTAACAATTAAAGACGTTGTTTTTGTTCCAAGCGGCTTAAAAAATGTTGCACAAAGGTGAAATCTACTAATTATCAACTACCTTTATACTGTATTCCCTCAACAAGGTATTATGCCATGAGAAAAAGTACAGTTGCCCTCTGCGTATTCAGCACACTTTATATGCCGTCTCTTTATGCCGATGTTCAAATAAATGGATTTGCCTCTATTGTCGCGGGCTCAAGTCTAAGTGACGATAAAAGCTATTATGGTTACGATAAAGAACTCGATTTTAATAATGATTCCAAAGTTGCCTTACAATTTACCGCCGATCTTGGTAGTGGCTTAAGAGCGACTGCACAAGTGCTATCCAGAGGCAGTAACGATTATAGCGCTGAATTCGAATGGGCTTATATCTCCTATGACATCAGCGACAAACTTATGCTTATGGCAGGTCGCCAACGTTTTAATCTCTATAAATACTCCGATTATATTGATGTAGGCTATGCCTATCACTGGATCACTCCGCCCCGCGGAGTTTATTCCCTGCCATTTAATTCAGGTGAAGGTGTAGGCTTAGTTTATGCCGATTTATGGGGCGATACCGAAGTAGGTTTGACCTATAAATACATTACCACTTCAGTTTCTGACTACTCGCCTACAGGTTCATCAACACCTCCTGCGCCCTTCTCCGCCGAGGGCCACATAATGAACTTTAACTTTGTAACCTCAGGGTTTGAGTACGGTTTAAATATTGGCATAGTTACCGATTTCTCCTACGAATTACCCGCACTGCTTGGCTTAGGTAATGCAATTTCTCAAACAGGACTCTTTACTCAGCAAGTAGTTGATGATCTTTTACCGATTAATGACAGCGCGTTACTCATTGGCGCTAACGTTAAATATGATGCTGAAAAATGGTTTATTTTGGCCGAATACACGCGAATTGATGTCGATCCCAGTAGCTTTAATATTCAAGATTCAGCCTTTGTTTCCGGCGGGATCCGCTATCACGATTTCACCTTCCACTTGACCTACGGTATTGATAAAGGTGAGCCCCAATACGATGCCTATGACGCTATGTTACCTGTTTACAATGGTCTGCCACCGGCAAACCAAGCTGCACTCGCACCGCTTGTTTTTGGAACACAAGCAGCGCTTGAAGCACAGCAGGAAGACAGCGCCTACTACATCATAGGCACCCGCTGGGATTTCCATCCTTCTGCCGCACTGAAACTAGAGTACACCAACTACAGTAACGACAAACCGTCCTCCGATGAACAGTTGCTGAGTATGGCAATAGACTTAGTTTTTTAAGGAGTTAAGCATGAAACTATTAATAAGTTCTCGGTTGATGATAAAAACCTTAGTCGCCAGTGCGCTTCTATTTGGCAGTGCCTGTGTTCAAGCCGAAATTGCCGTCGTGGTGCACCCTTCTAATACGTCAGAAATTAGCGCTGCGGATATTTCACGGATCTATTTAGGCAAACTCAAGTCTTTCCCCAGTGGTGGCACTGTCGTCGCACTCGATCAACCTGAAGGCACGCCCGCACGTGATGCCTTTGTTAAACAGATCCTTAATAAAACCGAGAGTCAGTTAAAAGCCTATTGGTCAAAACTGGTCTTTTCAGGCCAAGGTCAACCGCCCAAAGTCGTCGACTCCAGCGCTGAAATGCTCGCATTGATTGCCGCCAATCCCAATATGATCGGATTTGTTGACGTCAGCGAAGTAAACGACAGCGTGAAAGTGATCAGTAAGTTCTAACCCATACTGCATCATCCTTGTCCGCCTTAATCTGTGGCGGACAAGGTTTCCACTCAGCATTAGCGCGATATAAACAACAAACACATTATCAAATGGTGCTTGAACCCTCAGAGAGGGCTTATCCATTTGCAGTACTATTAAGAAAAAATAATCTCGATTTTTCAATATCCTGATTCAAACCTTAATTGGATAGACCAGCAGAGCCAAATTTGCTGGTATACTCTTGCTAAAAATGTGCTGCTTGCATGAATTAGAGCATGAGAAGACATTTTATATGTCAATAAAACAATAGGTTAAAATGAAACTACTCAAACCTTTATTCGACAATAACCGCCGCTGGGCCGGACGTATACGCCAAGAAAATCCTGATTTTTTTGAACAATTAGCGAAACAGCAACATCCTGAATACCTGTGGATTGGCTGCTCAGATAGTCGCGTACCCTCAAACCAAATCATTGATCTTATGCCCGGTGAAGTCTTTGTTCACCGTAATATCGCCAACATGGTGATCCATACCGATCTTAACTGCTTATCTGTACTGCAATACGCCGTCGATGTGCTCAAGGTGAAGCATATTATGGTGGTGGGTCACTACGGCTGTGGTGGTGTGCGCGCGGCCATGGGTCAGCAACGCTTAGGACTCATCGATAACTGGCTCGGGCATTTACGTGATATCTATCGTATTTATCAGGAAGAATTACAACAGATGGACGAAGCCAAACGTTTTGATCGCCTGTGCGAGCTAAACGTGATTGAGCAGGTTGCTAATGTGACCAGTTCAACCATAGTGCAAGAAGCTTGGGATCGCGGCCAAGAAGTGGCGGTACACGGCTGGATTTACGGCATTGATAACGGTTTACTGACAGATTTAGATGTCACGGTTGACCGTGAACATGGTCTAGCCAATCCACGCTAACGGCCTGAATATAGGCTTTTAACCCTTAGCTGAGTGTCATCAATGCTCAGATAAAACCTGCCCCTGTGCAGGTTTTTCTTTTTCCATGACAATTTTCAGCAATAAAACATCGCAAGGGTCTATTACGCCAGTTATAATCCGCCAGTTAATTGCAGGCGACCTATGCGCCACAAATTCTAAGGAGATACCTTCCATGCCCGGTTTTGAATTATTTGGTCCTGAAGAGAAGCAGGAAGTCGCTGACGTTATGGAAAACGGTTTTACCTTCCGTTACAACTTCGACCATATGCGTAATGATCGCTGGAAGACGCGCGATATGGAGCAACTACTGTGCGAGAAGATGAACGTGAAGCATGCTCACCTTTTATCAAGCGGTACTGCTGCGCTGCAAACGGCCATGATGGCTGCAGGCATTGGTGCTGGCGATGAAGTTATCGTGCCACCTTTTACCTTTGTAGCCTCTGTTGAAGCGATTTTTATGGCAGGCGCGATTCCGATTTTTGCCGAAATTGATGAGACATTGTGTTTATCTCCAGAAGGTATCGAAGCCGCGATTACCCCACGCACTAAAGCCATCAACTTAGTGCACATGTGCGGTTCTATGGCGAAGATGGACGAGATCAAAGCCGTCTGTAAAAAACATAACTTACTGATTTTAGAAGATGCTTGCCAAGCCATCGGTGGTAGCTACAAGGGCCAAGCCCTAGGTACTATCGGTGATGTGGGTTGTTACTCATTCGATTCAGTCAAAACCATCACCTGTGGTGAAGGTGGCGCTGTGATCACTAACAACACAGAAATCTACAACAATGCGCACATGTTCTCAGATCACGGCCATGACCATATTGGTAAAGACCGCGGCGCAGAGTCACACCCTATCATTGGCTTGAACTTCCGTATTTCGGAAATGAATGCCGCCTTAGGGTTAGCGCAGTTACGTAAACTCGATACCATTATCGATATTCAACGTAAAAACAAAAAGACCATTAAAGATGCAATGGCCGCTATTCCAGAAGTCACCTTCCGCCAGATCCCAGATCCCGAAGGCGACTCGGCTGGCTTCTTAACCTTTATGTTGCCAACCGAAGCGCGCACGCAAGAAATCAGCAAAAAACTGGCTGAAAACGGCGTTGATGGCTGCTTCTACTGGTATGTAAACAACTGGCATTATTTGAAAAACTGGAAACACATTCAGGAGCTTAAGGCATCTGCTGCGTTGCCAATCACATTAATCGCCGACAGACCTGACTATACTCAAGTTTCTGTGCCTAAATCCGATGCCATTATGAGCCGCACGATTTCTATGCTCATCAAGTTGTCTTGGACCGATGCTCAGATCGCCGAGCGTATCGAAAACATCAAGAAAGCATTTGCCCAATAATTCTACGGGAGTTTGTTGCAATGAGTTTTAAGAATTTTAAAGTAGTTGAAAAAATGATCTTCGGCCGTGGCTCATTCGTCCAATTGGATGAAGTGTTAGCTGCTGAACGTAAAACCGCCGACGACTTCGTGGTGTTTTTAGTCGATGACGTGCATCAAGGCAAAGCCCTTGAGGGCCGCATTCCAGCTAAAGCACAAGACATGATAATTTGGGTTAACGTTGATGAAGAGCCAAGCACAATTCAAATCGATGCCCTGACTGAACAAGTTCAAGCTTTCAATAGCAAACTGCCAGTGAGCGTCGTCGGTTTAGGTGGCGGTTCAACCATGGACGTAGCTAAAGCGGTATCGCTGATGCTGACAAACCCAGGTGGCTCTGCTATGTATCAAGGTTGGGACTTGATCAAGAACCCCGCGGTACACCACATTGGTATCCCAACGATTTCTGGTACGGGTGCAGAAGCGTCACGCACCGCCGTATTATGTGGTCCAGTGCGTAAGCTAGGCCTGAACTCAGATTACACAGTATTCGATCAAATCATCATGGATTCTGAGTTAATCGAAGGCGTGGAAACGGACCAATGGTTCTACACAGGTATGGATTGCTATATCCACTGTGTTGAATCTTTACAAGGTACCTTCTTAAACGAGTTCTCTAAATCCTACGCTGAAAAAGCGATGGATTTATGTCGCCAAGTGTACTTAGACGACCACGTAGAAAAAGACGACAAGCTAATGATGGCGTCTTTCATGGGCGGCATGAGCATAGCTTATAGCCAAGTGGGTGCCTGTCATGCGGTTTCTTACGGTCTGTCCTATATCCTGGGTTACCACCACGGTATCGGCAACTGTATCGCCTTTGATGTGTTAGAAGAATTCTATCCAGAAGGCGTTGAAGAGTTCCGTCTGATGATGAAGAAACATAACATCACGCTGCCGAAGAACATCTGTAAAGATCTGCCAGACGAAACGATAGCGAAAATGGTTGCCGTGACTAAGAGCATGGGTCCACTATGGGCTAACGTTTACGGCGCGGGTTGGGAAGAGAAAGTCACAGATGAAATGTTGACTGCCCTGTTCCGTCGTATCTAAGCTCTAACACATATTAAAAGGGCTCAATTGTGAGCCCTTTTGTCTATATGCATTGTATCTCTACACTGTATATCTTTGATAAAATTAGGATAATTTGATGAATGTGACTCTGTTAATCCCGGCTCGTTACGGTTCAAGCCGCTTCCCGGGCAAACCCTTAGCCCCGATTAACGGCAAGCCAATGATCCAACACGTGTATGAACGCGCGTCGTTAGCCAAAGGCCTCACCAATATTTACGTCGCTACCGATGATGATCGCATTAAAGCGGCCGTTGAAGGTTTTGGCGGCAAAGTAGTCATGACCAGCCCAGATGCTGCCTCGGGTACAGATCGTATCAATGATGCAATAAACCAACTGGGACTGAAAGATGACGACTTAGTGATCAACCTACAGGGCGATCAACCTCTAATTGACCCAACCTCTATCGAGCAAGTCATCAGCCTCTTCGAGCGTCACCCTGGGGAGTTTGAAATGGCCACCTTAGGCTTTGAAATCGTCAATAAAGCCGAGCTTGACGATCCTATGCATGTGAAGATGGTGTTCGATAACAACAACTACGCCTTGTATTTCTCTCGTTCGCGTATTCCTTTTGGCCGCGATACTCAAGATTACCCCGTTTATAAGCACTTAGGTGTGTATGCTTATACACGCAAATTCGTACAGGCCTTCGCCGCCCTACCATTAGGTCGCCTAGAAGATCTGGAAAAACTCGAGCAATTACGTGCATTAGAGTACGGCCATAAAATCAAAATCGCCATTAGCGCCTTTGATTCTATTGAAGTGGATACGCCAGAGGACATTCGTAAATGTGAGCAACGTTTAGCGGTTGATTAATCGCCCGTTAGGTGTGCGCGAGTCAATTCGAAACAGGAGCTGAGTATGTCGACCTTAGAAGTCTGGATCATTATTATTTTGATCGTCGGTGTCATCGCCAGCAATCTTGCTGCGTTGAAGTACAGTGCTAAGTTCAAACTGCCGCAGTTCGGTCAACATGGTAAAGATAAGCAGATAAAGCCAGGTACTACGAAGGCTTCGGCAGCAGACAATGACGCCGATGCGGCTTCAAACAAGCCAGGTTCTGCGGACTCCGAACCCAATAAAGCAGATCACAGCAAAACTGAACCACCTAGGGGCTAAGCTCAATGGCGGCTTTTAAAGAGTGAGTCTAAAGATGGCTCTTAAACATGCCTTTTAAAGACTGTGCTATAAACACTGAGCAATGACGTTCGCAAACATAGAAAAGGCGCCACAGGCGCCTTTTTTGTCTCTCAAATAACAAGCTAGCCAATGCCACTCATCCGCCTTAGGCTTTTTTCGCTGATGTGCGACTCAATGGCTGCTCCTCAAGGTGCGCCACTAAAAAGACTAAAAAGCGAAACAGGGATTTAATCTTAAGATCATGATTTTTATTGGGCTCTGCCGCGACTAACTTCTGCAGCGATTTGATTCTAGCGTAAGCATTCTCGACTAAAGCGTCGTTCTCTTTACCGACATATTTATTAAACTCGGCAAATTCACCAATAAATTTCAGTGTCACTTTACGGTGATTTAACGCAGTGAGTGCTGCGCCCTCTTTCAGTTTTGCCTCAAAAATACTGCATTCTAAACCGCTGGCGATCGCACTTTGCGACAAACCGCTGCTTAAGGCATCGGCCAGAAAACCCAAATTGGCTTTTAACTCGAAGGCAATCGCCTGCTTACTGGCGCTCGATTGCTGCCAGCGACTGCGTTCCTTATCGAAAATATCGTATAGTTCTTTCCAAATGCTCATGCGCTTTGCCTACCTTGCACTGAATCGCTCCCTTCGTATATAGCACTCGACTTTTTTGAAATGCTAGCGTTGTTAATACTAACGTTTTTAATACTAGCGACTGAAAGTTATCATAAATTTAAGGTTTTCGGCATAGCGCTATGATAAATAATAAGTTAAATAATGGCCTAAAAGCACATTCACGCTAAAACTAAAATCTATATAAAAAAATGGCCCGAACGAGTCGGGCCAGAGTGCAAGCCATATTCACTGTGAGAGCCATGTGAAAACTGCCTGAGTGACAAACAAGCTCAGTGCAAACTCATGACTAACTCACTACTCATCTAATGGCATATAAAGTTAAAGCGCTTGCGATTTTTTCGCGTTATTTTTCTCGGCGGCGAGTCGACGCTGCGCTTCTTTTTTCTCACGGCGCGCTTCAATCACTTGATTTACATCGCTACCGATATGCGCTTCATTACGGGCTTTAGCCAGATTCACTTGACGTTCACGCTCAACGAAACGTTTACGCTGCTCGTCAGAAATTTTATCGATACAATGTGGGCAACTGACACCTTGCACATAGGCAGGGCTCTGTTTTTCAGCTTCAGTGATTGGCATACGGCAAGCATTACATTGATCGTATTGGCCTTTCTTCAAGTCATGATTTACCGCAACGCGGTTATCAAATACAAAGCACTCGCCTTCCCACAGGCTTTCTTCCGCTTTGACTTCTTCAAGGTATTTAAGAATACCGCCTTCGAGATGATAGACCTCGTCAAAGCCTTGCTCTTTTAAATAAGCAGTTGATTTCTCACAGCGAATACCGCCAGTACAGAACATGGCGACCTTCTTATGTTTAGCAGGATCAAGATTTTGCTTCACATACTCAGGGAATTCTCTGAAGGTTTCAGTCACAGGATTAATAGCATTTTTGAAAGTGCCGATTTGCACTTCATAGTCGTTACGGGTGTCGACTAAAATCACGTCCGGATCAGAAATCAGCGCATTCCAATCTTGAGGCTTCACATAGGTGCCAACCACTTTAAGTGGGTCAATACCTTCAACGCCCATAGTCACGATTTCGTTTTTCAGTTTGACTTTAGTGCGGTAGAACGGCATTTCATCGTCAAATGATAACTTGTGAACGATATTATCTAGGCCATTTTGGCTATTAAGCCACACTAATAACGCTTCAATCGCTTCTTGAGTGCCAGCAACTGTGCCATTGATCCCTTCACTTGCGAGGAGCAGAGTGCCTTTGATCTCGGCCTGTTCCATCATAGCAAGCAATGGCGCTCGGATAGATTCAAAATGCGGTAACGACACGAATTTATATAACGCACATACGACAACTTTAGCCATAACACCCTCTTTGCTGGCTGGAACTTAATTTCCAGTGCATAAACAAATCAATCATCTGCAGCCTTGCTGCAGATCCCAAAAATAGCGCGGAATTCTACCTGAGTCACAGCAAGATAAACACAGATAAAATACAGGGTCTTTAATTCTTTACGCACAGTGGTGAGAAAAATCATTCTATGATGGTAATTTAAGCAGAAATCCCAGTATGAAAGCGTTACCATCTGCGCCCTTTGAATATTGCATGATTGGCACGCAACATTCGCATTGGCATGCTCGCGTCGTCAATAAGCAAGTATGAACACGCTGACATCAGCTTTAGTCGCATCAACTTCCACGCATGGCGCCGCACAGTAGAGGAAATCCGAATGACTCTAGCCGTCTTATACACCTTCCGCCGTTGCCCCTATGCCATGCGAGCACGTTTGGGACTCTTATTAGCCCAATGCAATGTTGAAGTCCGTGAAATCACCCTTAAAGCCAAACCACCACAAATGCTAGCGGCCTCATCTAAGGGTACTGTGCCAGTATTAGTACTAGCAAACGGCGAGGTGATTGCCGAAAGTCTTGAGATCATGCGCTGGGCACTCACGCAAGCAGATCCCTTAGATCTATTGTGTCAGCAAAATCCTGCTATTGAAGATAAAATGGCACAGCTTATCGCGAAAAATGATCAGCAATTTAAACCATGCCTTGACCGCTATAAATATGCCGACCGTTACCCTGAGCAAACGCAAGCTTATTATTATCAGCAGGCGAGTCATTTCCTCCTGCAACTTGAAACATGCTTAGGGCAACACCCCTTTTTAGTCGCCGATACACCTCGCCTTGCCGACTACGCAATCGTACCTTTTGTACGCCAGTTTGCCGCAGTGGATCTTAAACGTGCGCTTAGTGATGATTTTCCGCGAGTCGCCGCTTGGCTGAATCGACTTATTTCGAGTGAAATATTTATTCGTGCGATGGAAAAATATGTGATCTGGGACGCTAGCCATTCTCCAACTTGCTTGTTAGGAGACGTGTAAGCCAATAAGATTTAAAGATTATTTTTATTTTATGTTATAGCCATCGGTAAAATATTCAAGTAAGGTATTTGCTACTAGGTAACTAATTTAGCTAATCGTAGCTAGACAATCTTCTCAAGAAAAGTAACCACGCCTGAAGACTCAAGGACGTGAATGATAGAACACAAGGATAAGACAGTTGGAAAATATGGATATTAATATCGTTATTATGCTTGGGGGCCTGGTGCTATTGCATTGTCTATTTGCCCTTCGGGCTTTCAAGAGTAAAGTGGATCTCAGCACTAACAAAAAGTGCTTATGGTGCCTACTGAGTCTGATACTCGGCCCTATGGGTTATTATGGTTTTCACGGTTTTATTCCCCTAGATAGAATTCTCAAAGACTAAACGGTAAAACTGAATACCTTCAAAAAGCTAGTCATACCATTGATTTACTTATCAAATTAAGACAAAAAATAGCGCAACCTTAAGCTGCGCTATTTATGACCCTGTTTAATCAAACAAGGCATTACAGTTAACTACAAATGACTGTGCAACAATACCGAGTCATCAGGAACTTTTTGGATCACAGGCGCTTGCCCTTCAGCCAAGGCTTGTTTATAGCTTTGATTCATTTTAAGGGCGAGATACAAATCTGGCCGGATCAAAATACCACCTTCCCCTGTCTGCATGCCCGCTTGCTCAAACCAACTCAGCATCTGCCGTTTACGTCCCGCAAGCACTAAACGAACGCCACGTTTTTTAAGCAGTTGATGTAAATCAGCCAACATGGCCATCACACTTAAATCCAAATGGGTAAAACAAGGCACTGCATCAATAATGATGCAATCAACAGGCTCAGATTCCCGAATAAACTTTTCCAGTAAACGGCGCTTAAAATACGTCGCATTAAAGTAAGTTAACGGTGAATTAAAGCGATATATAAATACTCCTGGAACCGATTTAGCTTTACCCGATTCATCGACACTGCGGATAACGCCCTTATGATCTAAACCAAGCACTTGATCCGTAGGCCGCATCACAGTAGCAAGGAACTGGAATAAACCCAGTAATACAGCCAAGGTTATCCCAGGGATAACCCCAATAAACAACACAGAGAACAAGGTGATACAGGCAAGTAGAAAAGCAGACCTATCCCGCACTCGCAGATTCCACAGTGACTTTAAATCGATAAGCGAGATAGAGGCGATCACCAGCACTACACCTAAGGCGGCACTGGGGATAAACTTCAAAGGTGCAGTGAAAAATAGCGCCACAACACCAATCAATACCGCCGCAATGATAGACACTAACTGGCTCTTACCACCATTGGCATCATTAACCGCAGTGCGGGAATCCGCGCCGCTCACCGCAAAACCTTGAGATATGGCAGACGCTATATTGGCTATTCCTAACGCCCTGAACTCTTTATCGGCATCTATATCGTAACCGTTTTTTGCCGCAAAGCTTCGAGCCGTCAACATCATGCTCACAAAGCTCACCATGGCTAAGTTAAGCGCTGGTACCACAAGCTCACGGGCGATACCTAAATCAAATACAGGCGCTTGGAATGAAGGTAATCCTGAGGTCACTTCTCCGACGACGCTAATATCAAAGCTCGTCAGGTTAAACACCCAAACAAGGAAAGCCGCCATCGCCATTGCGCACATAGAAGCAGGCCATTGGGGACGAAACCGTTTCACTAAGGCATAAGTCGCTAGCGTCACAATCCCCATAGTCAATGTCGGCCAATGGGTTTTGGATAAGTAAGAAGGCGCACCGCTGAGGCGCTCAATTAAATAGCGCTCATCGAAGGTAAAACCGAATATTTTTGAAAACTGTCCCACGATAATGGTAATTGCAACGCCATTAAGCAACCCCATCAAAATCGGCTTTGATAGAAAATCGGCGAGCACCCCCAGCCTAAAACGACTCGCAATCAAGCACCAAAAGCCTGTCATGGCCGTCATGGTCATCACTAACTGCCAGTGCTTCATACTATCCCCTGCAGCTAGGGGCGTGACAACCGCGGCGATAACAGCACAAGTCGCCGCATCTGGACCCACGATTAATTGTTTTGAGGTGCCAAATAGTGCGTATACCAACATTGGTAATACGCAGGAATACAAACCCACGGCAGCATTCACACCAGTGAGCTGGGCATAAGCAATCGCTACGGGTAATGCCACAGCGGCAACGGATAAGCCTGCGCGCACATCATCCCTAAGCCATTGCTTTTCATATTGTAATAATTGCGCCAATCCCGGCATAAACGAAATCAAACTAGGGAACTTCACTCGGCAACCTCCATATACACACTATCAAGATAAGCAACAAGTATAACTGAGACTGAAAATGTTCAGCTAAAAGGTCATTACCTAAAAAGCCATCAATAGTATGTTGGTTATGGCATAAAGCCAATCATTACGCGAGTGTCTTCTTCAGAATATTTATAGGGTTAGGCACTTAATTCAAGCCAAGCTAGCGTAATATCATAGGTAATGACACTAAGAGCAAGCTGCCCATAAACCAATTAAAATGGCGCTTACGTCTATCGGTATTGAGTTTCTTACTGATCGCGGCACCGACAAAGACCCAAGTAAATGATGCAGGAAATCCCACTAAGTTGAACATTAATACGCCAAGAAACGCACTCAACCAAAAGCCATCGCCACTTAATGTAAAAGCGCTACACAGGGTAATCGTCGACATCCAAGATTTAGGGTTAATCCATTGAAATAATGCAGCTTCAATGAGCGTCATAGGTTTTCGTCCATCATCCAAATGCGTGCTCTGCACTGGCGACGTCACTAATTTGTACGCGAGATACAGCAAATACGCCAAAGCGAAATATTTCAATACTTGGTGCAATACCGGTAATGCTTCAAACAAGGTACCGAGGCCGAATAATACCGCAAGATGTAAAGAGGTCGAACCCAAGCGGATCCCTGCAATATGTGGCACGGTACGCTGCACACCAAAATGCGCTCCAGAGCTAGCTAAGAGAATATTGTTCGGTCCAGGAGTCATTGTCATCGTCGCGCAAAATAGCGCGGTCGAGGCCATTAAAGTCCATAATTGTGGATCATAAAGCAGTGCAGTATTCATATTCGCCTTAAATTGTATGCATACATTTGTTGACATAAAAAGATGCAATAAATAATATACGGAGAATATTAGAGATCAATGGATTTATTGTCATGGGTACAATCTGGACGCCAGACCTAACGACTTTTTCAGGCCCGAAATATCAGCGCTTAGTCAGTGCCATAGAACAAGGCATTTTGCAGAAGGTGTTAACCCAAGGTAGTAAACTGCCACCACAGCGCCGTTTAGCCGATGCCTTAGGCATCACTATTGGCACTGTGACCCGCGCCTATGCATTGGCGGAACAAAGGGGTTACGTCGAAGCACGAGTGGGAGATGGCACCTACGTCAACGCCTCCCCTGTACCTGAAATGGGTAACGTACAATTGAATATGGCGACCTGTCAGCAGCCACTCACAGATCAAATCAGCACCCTAAGCGATTGCCTCAGCCAATTAGCGAAAGACCCCACTAAATTGAGTCAGTTACTCGGTTATCGCGCCAGTCCATTAGATCAACACCAACAAGTGTTCCACCAATGGTTAAACCAACGCGGCATACAGCAAACGCCCGAGCAACTGGTCTTTACCCATGGCGGCCAGCAAGCCATTTTTGCCTGTTTGAGCGCATTTTTATCAACAGGCGATGTACTGTTACACGAGCAATACAGTTATCCAGGCGTGAGAATTTGTGCTAAACAGCTTGGCGTCACTAGCGTTGGTGTGCCCCTTACCCACGAAGGATTAGATCTGCCGTGCTTTGAAGCCCTATTACAGATCCACAACCCTAAATTAGTCTATCTCACACTGAATAATCAAAACCCCACTTGCATTCAGTACAGTGAATCACAGCGGCAGAGAATCCTTGAATTATCAGAGCAATATCAATTCTATATCATTGAAGATGACGTGAATTATTGTTTACCTGAAGAATGGCATTCGCCCCTGTGGCAATTAGCAAAACAGCTGGCGATCCCAAGGGTGATTTATATTTCCAGCCTGTCAAAATTGTTTTCTGGCGGCTTAAGGCAAGGTTTTATTCTGGTTCCTGACCCCCTTATCGCCCAAGTGCGACTCGCTATTCATAGCCAATGCTGGATGGTGTCGCCGCTGAATATTGAAATAGCCTGTCAGTTGATAAAGAAAGGTCATATCACTGCAGAACGAGATACGCTCGTACGTCAACGCCAACGTCACTGTATCGCCATGGGCGAACGACTGGGATTAACCCAAACTTGGCGAGGGTTAAACGGTTGGATACAACTGCCAGAAGATATCAAAGCCCATCACCTCGTTACCGCACTGGCCGCAAAAGGCATATTAGTCCGTAATGGTGATGACTTTAATTGCCATGATAATTTTATCCGCTTGAGCCTTGGTGGCGCCGAAAACGACACTCAATTCAATCTCGCGGTTGAATGCATAGAATCGACCATACGTTCCTTAGTGCAAAATGCTTATTCAGTAGTGTAATGACTGCTTGTATAAGAGCTAACTTTCTGCATAAACATGGCTTTCTAGCCAAGTCATTTTAATACTCTTTTTTGGGATGTAATCTATAGCTGCAGTAAGATTGGCCATAAAACTCACGCAGCTATGATGCCTTGAATGTGCTATTTGAGAAATATTTTTCAGCTAGTCAAAAAATATTTCAATAATAAATTTCTTGGTAACAATAACTTACCCAATAGCGTCATCACCTTCACTTTCATGCTCTTCCGTTTTTACCTTTGCTAAAGCAGATTCTGCTGCTTTTTCTTGGGCTTCCCGCTCTGCAATCGCTTGCTGCACTTTGGCTTCTTCTAAAGCTTCAATTGGCAATAGACTGATAAGCTCAATGCCATTCGGAAATACGGTATCATTACCCGAAACAACGACGACCTTACCTTCTTTTGTCAGGTAAACCAGTGGTATTGCCGTCTCACCGTAACGTTTACGAAAATGTTCAAAGCTGAAGTTTTCGGTTAAATTCGTTACTTTCAGTTGAGCGCCTTTCGCCATTAGGCTGGCTATCTTGGCATAAGACACTGCATCACCAAACAAACATAAACGTTGCTTATAACTTTCAGAGAGCTGGTGGCGCGCACTGCCTACTTCGGTATTATTAAGACCAAATACTTTTTTAGCACCAAAAAAGTCTTGGAAATGAAAGCTCACTAACGGGTTTAACTGTCGGTAAGGTGAAATAATCAATACGCGGCCAATTCCAGTTAAATCCATATAGGTTTCAGCATGTTCCGATACGGGATTACCAAAATACACTGGGATATTATCCATACGCGCAAGGCGAATGTTATCCCAGTTATTATCAGCCAATAGCACTTTGACATCTTTGGCTTTTAAAATTTTCGCTAACTCTCTGGAAAATTTAGAGGCGCCAAAGATCAATAAACCTTGGGCAGAATCGGCTTTAACCCCAAGAAATCGTGCCCAACGTCCCGCCGTTAAACTTTGGACCACCACAGTGCCGATAATAATTAAGAACACTAAGGGCACAATTGCATCTGCGCCCTGCACATTGTTGGCTTCTAACTTAATCGCAAACAATGACGATACCGCAGCAGCAACTATGCCTCGCGGTGCAATCCAGCATAAAAACCACTTATCCGCTTTCGACAGAGATGTGCCGATACCAGAAGCCCAAATACTCAGCGGTCGTGCCAATAACATGGTCACCGCTAAAACACCCAGTCCACCCCAACCTAAGCCGAGCATGGCATTAGAATCTAATCGCGCCGCCAGTAAAATAAACAGTGCAGAAATTAACAGTACGGTTAATGTTTCTTTAAATTCAAGGATTTCAGCAATATCCACACCACGCATATTCGCAAGCCAAATGCCCATAACTGTCACAGTCAATAAACCCGATTCTTCTTGTAATAGGTTCGAGCCGACAAAGATACCCAGCATTAAGGTCAAAACGGCGGTATTACGCAGATAGTGTGGCAATAGGTTGTGTCTTAAGATTTGTCCCGTTAGATAACCCGCTACTGCGCCAAGTCCTAATCCGAGGGACAACATAGAGCCTAAGGCATAGAGCACATGCGTCGTTTGATCGCTAGCAACGGTTATGTATTCAAAGACTAACACTGCGAGCAGCGCACCTATTGGGTCAATCACTATACCTTCCCAACGCAAAATACTCGCCAGCTGAGATTTAGGACGCACACTTCTGAGCATTGGCACGATAACCGTAGGCCCAGTCACCACCACTAGCGCCCCAAAGAGCAATGCAATTTCCCAACTAAAATCCAGTAAATAAAAGGTGGCCGTACTGATACAGGCCCAAGTGATCACGGTACCGATAGTCACAAGATGCGTCACCATACGACCATGATCTTTGATTTCTTTGAAGTTAAGAGTCAAAGCACCTTCAAATAAAATCACGGCGACCCCGAGGGAAATAATCGGAAAAAGCAAATCACCAAAAATCGCATCAGGATTGAGGAGTCCAAGCCCAGGGCCTAAAGTGAGCCCACATAGCAACAAGGGTAAAATCGCTGGTAACCGCAGTTTCCAGCCAAGCCATTGACAAAATAACGATAGCACTCCAATTAGCGCTAGCATGCCAGTAATGTGTTCAACCATATAAATCCTTTAGATAACTGAGCTAAATACTAATGAGCTTAGCTTTAATGACGCAGATGACAACAGCATGAACAGTAAGCTGAAATTATCTATTCGATATATCCACTGTTAAATATGACTCTTCCCTCATCACCTATGGAGAAAAATCAAGAAAACGGAGCAATCTAGCGACATCAAGTAAAATAAGCTGTAGTACAAATCCGAAAACATCAGATTTACCTTAAATAGGGATTTAAACTTAAAATAGAAAAACAAAAAAGCCTTATCTTTCGACAAGGCTTTAATCATTTGATGAAGCGAAGACATTGATCAGCGATACACGCTAGTGACTTTCGATAATACGCTAGCTCAAACTTTTATCGTTATTAGGTTACAACCATGGCGATAAGCAAATTCCTAACAACTAAAATGCGTGTGGGCCCTACTCACTTGATAGACACAACCACACTTATACATATTTACTGAATCCAAATAATAACGCAGGGGATAAATCCCCTGCTTAACACCATTAATCCCTACGGCTACCGTAGTAATCGTGCAGTTCGTTTTCCCATTCAACATCTTTCATATTGGGCCAATGGCCTTTATCAAACCCCGGCGCCGTTTTGAGTCGCTCTAATGATATATCCATGACAAAACATTTTTGCTCATGATTAAGTGTCAGCATCTTCCAAGGCACTGCAAACAGCTTTTCTCCAAAACCAAAATAAGTACTGAACGACAGTACCGCATACCCGACGTGGCCCGTTTCCACTTCAAGCATAATTTCTTTGATATCCCCTAAGGTTTCACCAGAGTTATTAACAACATTATTGCCGATCAGTGTTTCAGCGCCCATCAGATATGGGCCGGGTCCTTGTGCCAATGATGGAGAAGCGAACTGTGGATTGTTGTAAATGCCGTAAACATCGCGATCATGATAATTCATTTTGTTGACCTCTTTATTAGCGCAGCCCATGAAACTGGACAACGGAATAAGTGAAATACCAAACGTTGGTTTCGAATTGAACATGTCCGTCATTGGACATAAGTTAGAGTATGCATCTCTACAATCACTCGCTCTGTTCGGCATACCGCTTATCAGGTAATGCGAATATAAACACATCGACTCGTCAGATCCCTGTAAGTGCGCCAGCGTACCGACATCCCATTTGCTACGGCACAGACTCATGTTACCCAGTGCAAAATTGCCCCGGTATCAGGAAGATTAGCCATGTCAATTGCGACTATTTTATTGATTATTTTAATTTTGTTATTTCTCGGCATGCTCCCCACTTGGCCCCATAGCCGAAACTGGGGTTATCGTCCAGGTGGCCTTATAGGCATAGTGCTACTGGTGCTGATTATATTGCTGTTAACGGGACGCGTTAGCTAATGCCCCCATTTTTACTCTTTATCAAAAAGGATAATCTGATGAGAACAATTAAAATGTTAAGTATCTTCCTGCTGGCTCTAGGCTTAGTCGCCGTGGCCAGTTGCAGTTCTGCATACAACAAAGAAGGTACTGGCGAGTATTTAGACGACAGTGTGGTCACCACCAAAGTGAAAGCTGCCATTTTAGGTGATAAAAACTTAAGTGTGGCCGAGATTAATGTTGAAACCTTTAAAGGCGTGGTCCAGCTCAGCGGGTTTGTTAAATCGCGTGAAGATATCAATACAGCGGTAAAACTAACAAGCAAAGTCCCCGGCGTCATTTCAGTCAAAAACGATATGCAACTGAAATCAGCTGCACCTTCACCGCAACTAAACAACTAGTCGTTTAATCTCCATCATTCCGTAGCCCCCGTTCAGGGGCTGCGGCCCTTCTTTTTGCAGCAGATTTTCTGGTGCCAAGTCAATGCCACCACAGGTTGAACCGCTATGCCCACTCAACACCAAGATACATCAGCGCCACAAATTCAGAATCGATTAATCCGTCATCTGCCAGTGGTGGAACAAGCGGATTTATTATCGCAAGCTGAGTTAGTCCAACTTAACTTTGCCGACTTACTGTGCAAGCCTGGCGAGTCATATCAATATGTCTATTTTCCCTTAACAGCTTTTATTTCTTTGATTGCTAAACTCCCCAAACATCCTGCATTGGAAATGGGTTTGATTGGTTACGAAGGTATGCTTGGGGCGACGACTTTGCTGGGCACTCGGCAAGTGCCTTCCGAGGCGATAATCCAAGGTTCTGGCCAAGCTTGGCGGCTCCCCATTGAAACCTTTGAAAACTTACTCGCTCAAAATACCAATCTGAAGCAAATAGTAGAGACTTATCTATACACCTTGTTATGCCAATTATCACAAAATGCAGTCTGTGCCCATTTTCACTCCATTGAGTCTCGGCTAGCACGTTGGTTGCTAATGAGTCACGACCGAATTCAGACTGATGAGTTATATCTAACCCATCAATTTTTAGCCGACATGCTAGGTGTTAGGCGAAGCAGTATTACCGAGGCCGCAGGCAATTTACAGCTCCGCGGTAGCATTTCATATAATCGTGGGCGGTTACATATTCTTGACCGGCAAGCTCTACTTGCCCGTTGCTGCAGTTGCTATCACTCAATGCGCACTTAAGTGCATATTTTCCGCTCAACAATTCAAAAAATCTGCCATTATGTTCGCTACCGTACATAGCATGGGTGTTTCTCGCTGTAACCTGAGTTAGCTATATCACCACACAAGGACACGCTATCATAATGGACACACTAGAACTGAAATCTGTATCAGAGCGCGCGCCACCGGAAACTCACTTCCCGCCAGAATCCAATCGGTTGTTATGTGAATTGCCAGAGGAAGTCAAACAACGTATTTTCCCGCATCTGGAGCTGGTTCCATTAGAACTCGGACAAGTGGTCTGTGAAGCAGGCTCAAAGCAGCGTTATGTGTATTTTCCGTTGGACTCCATTATTTCGCTGCTGTATGTGATGGAAAATGGGGCATCCGCTGAAATTGCCGTCGTTGGCAATGATGGTATGGTCGGCGTTGCACTGTTTATGGGAGGAGAAAGCACGACGAGTCGCGCTGTAGTGCAAAGTGCTGGCGTTGCCTATCGATTGTTTGGTCAGCGGCTTAAAGACGAATTTAACCGTCATGGCGCCCTGCTCCATCTGTTACTGCGTTACAGTCAGGTGCTACTGACCCAAATGGCCCAGACCGCGGTTTGCAATCGCCACCATAGTATTGAACAGCAACTGTGTCGTTGGTTACTGCTTTCGATAGATAGGCTGCCCGATGATCGCGTGCTGATGACACAGGAATTGATTGCTAATATGCTCGGCGTACGCCGTGAAGGTGTCACCGATGCGGCAGGCAAACTGCAGCGCATGGGAATTATCAATTACAGTCGTGGGAATATTGAAGTGGTCGATCGCGCGTTACTAGAACAAACCTGTTGTGAATGTTACTCAGTCGTTAAGCAGGAATCAGAACGGCTGATGCCACCTCAACAAGCGCAGCAAACATAAACCTACAGTGAATATAAGAATACAGTAACAATAGGAAGTGCGTTAAAAAGGAAGTGTTTTAAAAACAACCGATACTTTAGTACATCAGCCATAAAGACTCACATTTCAATTCTTGTATCCTAACCGGTACTTCAAATAAAAATACACATAACGGATGGCTAGACCACTCGTACAACAGCCATTCTATCGTTATCCCATATGCCACTTCAGTACTAAACCCACACTGGTACTGCAAACCATAAATAAGAACAGGCAGTCATCAACCCTACACGCCAACATGGCGCAAACTGATGCTGCCTAATATCCGACACATTACCTTTGTAATCAATGCATTATTGTTGATTATATCGGCCCGCCCAGCAAACAAAAAACGTGCCGAGCGGCCAATATTGCCATCACTAATCCCATGCGCGCTAACGCACAGACGTTCAATATTTAGCAGGTCATGCTGAATGTACGGTTCATGCACTCTTGCACTACACCGGGTTACTTGAGGTTTATATGAAAAAATTCACAGAACAACATAAATCCATCGATAACGATGCACAGAATTCCAACACCAACAAAGCCAATCCTCCCGTCGTAGCCCGCAACCGTCAGATGATCAAAACCACAGTTGCAGATAAAGCTAAACAAGACGTGGATACCAGTAAAAGCACACACAATAAGCGAGGTTGAAGAACTTAAATCAAACGACAAGGAAGATAACTGGACTGAAAAAGAGCCAAATCATCACTCGTTAGCCTAGAACGTGACGAACAAACAGGGAAAAGTTTCATTGATTAAGTGCAAAAACTAAACCATGCAGTAACACACTGCGTTTAGCTCAAGCCGATGCAACCCTTAGTGTACCGGCCCTCTTTACTCAGAGGAGTAGCTCATGAATTTCCGTGGCGTCAAATTACTCACTCATACCAACTGACTCAAAAATGGGGCTATTCACCAGCATATTGACTGTGCATGGTGCAATAACAAACCTAAAGACCACACTCGGTGCACTGTTTCCGAGAAAGGAATTTCAAATGAACATCAATAAAAATCAACAACCACAGCAATATCCAATCGGTTTACAGCGAGCCAAGCACTTCTTATTGGCAGGCTGTATTGCAACAGCGCTCGTGGGCTGTAGTTCAACGCCATTGACTAAGACCGCAGAAATGGAACGGGCTGAACACACCATTGCCCGCGCTGAGCAAGCAAGAGTCGGCCAATATGCCTCAAATGAACTGGCACAGGCCAGACTTAAACTTCAATCTGCAAGCAGCGCATTACTCAATATGGACACTGTCAGCGCCGATCGTTACGCCATAGAGGCGAGCCTTGAGGCCGAACTGGCACAAGCTCGCGCTGAGCTGGCACAAGCCAATAGCGTCAATAATGAAATGAAAAACAATATCAGCATACTGCAGCAAGAAATGTTGCGCCGTTCAGGAGGAATTCAGTAATGAAAAAACTTATCGCTTCGTCGGGTCTGCCTTTACGTTTTAGCCAAATACTGGCATATAGCCTACTCCTAACCACTGTAGCAGCTTGTAGCAGTACGCCCAAAATAGCTGAAGGCATCGGTGATATCCGTACAGAACTTAATAAACTGCAAGCGAATAATGAACTGGCAATTTTAGCCCCTGCTGCCATTAAACAAGCTGAAGAAGCCGTTCGCGCTGCTGAACAACCGGTAAAAGATGAGCAACAATCACAGCACCTAGTGTTTGTTGCTGATAAGAAAGTCAATATTGCCTTAGCTCAAGCGCAGAGCCGCTTTGCCGAGGATCAACACAAAGTCCTCGCTAAAAAACGCGATGACGCCAGATTGGATGCTCGCACCACAGAGGCCAATCAAGCCCATCAAGATGCGCGACTAGCCCGTGCTGATGCTGCAGATGCGCGTCAGGAAACGACCGAACTGCAAGCCCAGCTCACATTGCTGAATGCCCGTCAGTCAGAACGTGGTTGGGTCGTAACCTTAGGTGATGTTTTATTTGACACTGCCAAAGCGGATCTTAAGTCATCGACCAGTCAACATCTAACCAACCTAGCGAACTTTCTGAACAAGTATCCCGCGCGTGGTGCCATGATTGAAGGGTATACAGATAGTGTAGGCAGTGAACAATACAATCTGGGTTTATCGCAGCAAAGAGCTGATAGTGTTAGCCATTTTTTACAAGGAAAAGGGATCCAATCCAATCGGCTCAGTAGCCTAGGTAAAGGTGAAAGCTCACCGGTTGCCAATAATGAGTCCGCCAGTGGCCGCCAGCAAAACCGTCGGGTTGAAGTCATCCTCACCGACACCGCACAGGCTCCACAGTAGCTATCACTTAATCATATTAAGATTTCAGCGTGATCCTTGCTGACATTTGAATCGAGTCTCATCGCTAATAAGATGAACAGCGCAGAAATTAAGGAGATCAGTAAAAAGCAAAAAGCCCCATCTTTCGATGGGGCTTTTTGCAATTTGGCGGAGCGGACGGGACTCGAACCCGCGACCCCCGGCGTGACAGGCCGGTATTCTAACCAACTGAACTACCGCTCCAAATTCTTCCATATCCAAATATTTGACGGGTATCTAACCCACTAACCCCAGCGTGACAGGCCGCTGATGTCAAAACGATAGTCTAACCAACTGAACTACCGCTCCAAATTTTTCCATATCCAAGTATCTTACGGGCATCACCCCCCCCTAACTCCAGCGTGACAGGCCGCTGATATTAAAACAGAATGATAATTCAACACACTTATCAAGGCTCTGCTGTAAGATGCGAAGAATAATACGGTTGAGCCCTGCAGGCGTCAACCGTTTTTTTACTTCGATTTATCATTTGATTAAAAAAAAGCCAAATCAATTGCAGACCTTGATTTATATCCCAAATATCGCTCAACGTTCCAGTTCAAAGTCATAAATCAAACACATTAAGCAACGTTTGGCTAACGGTCTTTATCTGCCTCATCTGGCATAGTGAGATCGATTTCATCTAATGAAGGTGCTGCGGGTGGATTTACAGATGCTTCATTCAATAAACGTAACTCCGCGGCAGCTAAGGCCTGCGCCAAACTTTGACGCTTACGCCACACAATTAATCCCACCACGCCTAAGACTAATAAGATAGCGTTGACTGTAATGATCCAGAACATTGCATCTTTCTTCGCAAGCTCTTCTTCCTCTGCCGCTTTTTGTGCAGCAACAGCAGCCAACTCTTCGGCACTTGGTGGTGGTTCTGGTGGTTCAATTAAGTTAAAGAAAAGCTCAGGTAAATCCAGCACGATTTCACGACCAGTGACAGTCGTCGTAGCCACAAAACCTTTAATTCGATAACTACCAAACTCTGTCACTGTAGGTAAATCTAATTCAGAGTCAGGCTCAGTGAGACCATTTACAACCAAAGGCAGTTGCAAGCCAGCAGGGCCGACTAACTCAAAGGAAAAATGCGTCTCAGCCAGCTGCAACACTGTCTTATCCACGTGTAACATGACTTTCCATTGCCCCGTTAACGGATCGTCAGGGGTAATTACTTCTAGATTAATTGGCCGAGGTGACAATTTAAACGGGAATGAAACCTGCCGTTCAAACACATTATTACGTGCCTGCACGACAAACTCATAATCACCCCAAGGCTGCTTTATATTGATATTGCTGGTAAATACACCATCGTCAGGTTTTTCATCGTAATCTTCACCATTGTCTTTATAAGAACCAACAATAATATCACCCGCGGCAAAGTTTTCATCGCCCGCCTTATGTTTACTCACAAAATGTGCAGTCCATTCGACTAAATAATCTAACCCAGGCATACGCACACGCTGCTCGTCACCCATTAACTGCGCGACAATTTTAACTTGTTCACCTTGGAAGATTGGCTGTGGTAAAGGCTGGACTTCGATTTCGAGTTTAGAGAGCTTCTTAAGGGTTGAACCTGAGACAACCTTGCCCACCAACTGCCAAGGTCCGGGCTGTGGTGACTCAATGTAAATAATATCGCCCGTTATACCATCAACCCACTTAACGGTTTCTGGATGACGATTGGCGTACCATTTACTGCCATCGGGTAACACTATGACCACAGGCGCAGAGCCATATTCACGCTCCACTAATAAGGTCATATTATCGACCATATGATCAATACGAAAACGGTTTTTAAGCTCGGAAGCCGTCTCCAATCCTACAATCGGCGTAGCCTTTGGTGGCTTGACGACTTTTTTGGCGGGATCTAGGTCAGCGGCCAATACACTCGCCACACTTAATAACAGCGTAGTGACAACAAGGCAAAGCGCTAAAATGGGTTTATGGCGCGACATCGGCATAGTAATTCTTCTATCCTCTCCAGAGGCATTTACCTGATTTTGCGACTAAATCAAGGCGTTGTTCATGCATTGTCAGTTCATCGGCCGATGCGCCAATCACTTTAAGATTAAGTGATTGTGGAGCAAAACGTTGAATCCCCCCCGCTTCCTGCCCCGCTTCTTCGTTAGACAAATTAAACTTTGTCTGCCCGCCGGTCATGATCAGATAAACATCGGCGAGGATCTCGGCATCGAGTAAAGCGCCGTGGTACTCGCGGCGAGACGTATCCACGCCATAACGCTTACAGAGGGCATCAAGGTTGTTTTTCTGGCCGGGATGTAAAAACTTAGCAATCTCTAAGGTATCGAGGATCTGACAAATATCAGCGGTTTTCGGCCCACGTGGCTGCAACAATGAAAACTCATGATCCATGAAGCTCACGTCGAAGTTTGCGTTATGGGCGACGATTTCAGCGCCGTCGATAAAGTTGATAAACTCTTGAGCAATGTGATGGAAACGCGGCTCTTTGGAAACGCGCTCATCGGTAATACCGTGAACGGCGATGGCTTCGGGATCGATTGCTTGACCTGGATTGATATATTGGTGGTAATAACGCCCCGTCAAACGACGGTTCACCACTTCCACACAACCTATCTCGATGATCCTATGGCCTAAATAGATGGCGCCGCTGCCTTGGTTCATACCTGTGGTTTCGGTATCTAAAATAACCTGACGGCTAGCATTAGAGATAATATTCATGTTTTTATGCGCTTCTTATGACAATTTTTAGTTATACTCGGCCGAAATTCCCGGCTATGGTAACAATTTGATGACTGAACTAAAACTGATCCACATCTTCACCGACGGCTCTTGCTTAGGCAATCCCGGTCCTGGCGGCTATGGCATTGTAATGAATTATAAAGGCCATACAAAGGAGATGTCCGACGGTTTTGCGCTCACGACCAATAATCGCATGGAATTGTTAGCCCCAATCATAGCGTTAGAAAGCTTGAAAGAGCCTTGCCAAGTCGTGCTCACCAGCGACAGCCAATATATGCGCCAAGGCATAATGACATGGATCCATGGCTGGAAGAAAAAAGGTTGGATGACATCAAACCGTACCCCAGTCAAAAACGTTGACCTATGGAAACGATTAGATAAAGCCTCACAGATGCACACTATCGACTGGCAATGGGTTAAAGGTCATGCGGGCCACGCCGAAAACGAACGTTGCGATGTATTAGCTCGCACCGCAGCAGAATCTAAACCAACCCAACCCGATTTAGGCTACCAGCCTTAACTCTGTGCCACTCAGTGTAAACTCGCTAAGTGCGAAAAAGTAAGTTCGATGCAATCACGCCTAAGTTAAACATTTGGGCGTGATGATTTAATTCGCGATTCATCTCACAGTTTAAGCTTACCGTCAAAATTAACCTTTTAAATAAATCGCTTAAGCTCACTGTTTACGAGGGCCATTGCTATCAAACGGTTTATTTCAGTTCCACACCTGCAATATTAAAAAAATTCTCACAAAACAGCACAAAAGCTTGACCTAGGGATGTCGCCTGACGGCTCTTATGGGTGATGCGATAAAACTGCCGCTCGAGTACGAGTCCCTCAATCGTGACTAACGCTAACTCTTTACGGCTGATTTCTTTTTCCAGCGCCAACTCAGATAACACCCCAAGCCCAGCACCTTGTTTCACAGCCAATTTAATCGCATCCGGCGTAGTAAAGCAGAATTTAGCCTCTGGCTGCATATCCAACTCATTGGCGGCATTTACAAAATATTCACGAGTGCCCGATCCTTCCTCACGTAGCACCCAAGACAGGCCTTTAACCGCCGCAGGTTTAACCACTTTCCCCGCCAGAGGATGCGCCGGATGACAAAACACCAGCAGCCTATCCTTATGCCATGCCTCGACACTCAAACGATTGTCAGTGCAATGGCCTTCAATAAAACCCATTTCAGAGCGGAACTGAGCAACCGCTTGGATCACATCTTGAGTATTAGTAATCGCCACATCCACATGGGTTTGAGTATGTTGCTGACAAAATGCCACTGCGGCTTTCGCCATTAGATAATTGCCGATTGTCGAACTGGCACTGATGCTTAAACGCCCAACCAGATCACCACCATGATAAGTAAATGCCTGCTCAATTTGTTCAACACGGTGTAATAGATCCGTTGCCAATGGCAGCAGTAAATTACCCTGCGAGTTAAGCTGTAATCGATTGCCAATACGTTCAAATAGGCGGGCATTTAGCTGCTTTTCTAATTCAGCCAAGGCCATAGATGTCGCCGGTGGTGATAAATTCACTTGTTCAGCCGCCTTCGCGACTTGGCCGCTACGTGCCACGGCCTCAAATACTGCCAGTTGTCTTAAGGTGATCCGCATATAAAAACCTGTACTAAAAATGGAAATGGCTTATCAGTTTTCCGAATGCTCTGATAAATGCCCCGAACGACCCGCAGTCGGTGCCGTGGTCCAATTTGTCTGCCGCACCTTACGTTTATCGCGAATAGGTGTGAGTGGCGACTCGAGTTTACGTGCCACAATCAAATACAAACTGCCCGCGCTAGGAAGCCATGACGCTAAACTCTGTTGAAAAAATCTACCTTGGGTAAACTCGCCCATTAATGGGTGGTAGACCAAACGCTCATCCCCCACCACTTGATAACCTAATAAACCTAACCAATCTCGCACCCTCGAAGGCATAAAAAAACGGCCATTCCAAGGAAGACAATCCTGATATTTAGGCCATAACTTACCCAAAAATACCGGACTCAAGGGATTAAAACCGACGATAAAAAGATAGCCTCCAGCGATGAGTACCCTATCGGTTTCGCGAAGAATACGGTAAGGATCGGGTTCAAATTCGAGCAATAAACTCATCACCACCGCATCTATCGCCGCATTCTGCAGGGGTAGATGGCAAAAATCGCCTTCAATAGAGGTGCCTTTAGATGGCGAGAGTGAAAAATGATGGGCGACTGGCGATGCCATGCTCGACAATTCGGCACTCAAAGGCCCTAACTTTAATAAATGATAACCAAAGACTCTTGGCCACCAATCTTCAAGCTGTTTAGCGACGGCTTGCTGTAGTGCCTCACCATTGGGTAGGTCACTCCATTGTTCGGGCTTGAGCTCAGTACTAAAATGCGACACAGAGTTCCTCCGTTAGCTGGGTAGACAAGTATCCAATGGGGTCAAAGATGACCAACATTCTGCCACAGGGCAAAAGCGGCAAAGGTCGCCAAGGGCCGTTCACTCATGGATAATACCTTTATCTTCAAATTGAAATACAGACATAGGCAGTTCTATGCTCACTATAACAGCGATCAAAGCCTTTAATGACAATTATATCTGGGTGTTACAACAACAGCCCCATACTCAGGTTTATGTTGTCGATCCAGGCGATGCAAGTGTGGTCATTGACTACCTGCAAGCGAATCAACTCACGCTAGCGGGTATTTTACTGACCCACCACCACAATGACCATACGGGTGGCGTAGCAGCGCTTCAAGCCTATAGTCATAATAGACTCACGGTTTATGGCCCAGATAATGAGAAGATCGAAGGCATCACACATCCACTGCACGCAAAAGCCAAGCCCAGATTCACACTGGAGTATCTCAGCGCTGAGCTGCAAGTCTTAGATGTACCAGGCCACACAGCAGGACATATAGCCTACGTTGTTGAAGATGCCTTATTTTGCGGTGACACCCTGTTTAGCGGCGGCTGCGGACGCTTATTTGAAGGCACGCCAGCGCAAATGCACAACTCACTACAGCAACTTGCCCAGCTTCCCGCCGACACTCGGGTTTATTGTGCCCATGAGTACACACTTTCAAACCTCAAATTTGCCCTCGCGGTCAATCCCAACAATCGCGAGCTCCAAGACTATAACGAACGCGCGATGCAGTTACGTCGCCAAGACAAAGCGACTGTTCCCTCCACCATCGCTTTAGAGCGTGCCATCAATCCTTTTTTACGCCCTAGCGACATTGAAATTGTCGATAACATAAAACAGCATTTTAGCGGTCTAAATCACGCAAATTTAGACGAACTCAGCGGTTTTACCTTACTCAGACAGTGGAAAGATAATTTTTGATCACAAAAGCAATATTATAGATTGAAATTCAAACAGTTTTTCTCATTTTTGATGATGTAAGTCAAAAATGGCCTTACATTATGTACGATAATTAAGGGACAAGATCGAAAAGATCCCATAGAATGGCTCGTTTTGCGTGAAAACTTTGCGCGCTGCGTCGTCTTTATCTTCATATAAAACATACTGTTACTATAAAGAAAAGCGATGCACTAACAGAGGACTACCGTTTTCAATGAGAGTATCACTTTATGTTGTTGTAGGGGGATTTGCCCTACTCACAGGCTGTCAAACATTAGACAACCATGGCGTTAACCAAACAGAAGTTGAAGCCGTCACAACCGAAAATACAGTCCCAGAATATTACCTCGCAACCGAGGCTCCATCGGCGCAAATTACCGATGTGTGGGAGCGAATTCGTCAAGGCATGCAGTTACCGGTTCCAGATCAAAAATTGGTGAATCAATACCGTGATTGGTACATCAAAAATCCACAGCATCTGGCGATCATCTCGGAACGTGCTGCACCTTATATGTACATGATTGTAGAAGAACTTGAAAAGCGTCATCTTCCTATTGAGATAGCTTTGTTACCCATAATTGAAAGCGCCTTTGATCCTTCCGCATCATCGACTGGCGCGGCATCGGGTCTGTGGCAATTTACCACACCTATGGCCAGTCATTTCGGTTTAGAAATGAACTGGTGGTATGACGGTCGCCGTGATGTCCCCGCATCAACGACTGCGGCGCTCGATATGCTGGAATACCTCTACGATAAAACCAATAACAATTGGCTTTATGCCATTGCTGCCTATAACTCGGGTGAATCACGGGTGCTCAATGCGATCAAACGTAACGAGAAAAAAGGCTTAAAAACGGATTTTTGGTCATTGGATTTGCCCAGAGAGACAGAACGCTATGTGCCGCAACTGCTCGCACTGGCAGAAGTCATTAAACACGCTGATGAATATGGCATATCTTTAGCGCCAATCGACAACAATCCCACTATTGAAGTGGTTGATATTGATAGCCAAATTGATTTAGCCATGGCGGCAGGTTTTGCCAATATGACCACGCTTGAGTTACAAAAACTCAACCCAGGTTATAACCGCTGGGCTACGTCGCCACTTGGTCCGCACACCTTAGTGCTACCAATTGATAAATCGGAAGAATTTAAAAAAGCGCTCGCAGAAACAGAAACCGAAGATAGGATCAGCTGGTTACGTTACACGATCAAATCTGGCGATAGCATTGGCAAGATTGCTACGCAGCACCATACGACCGTTGCCGCTATTCGCGCCGCCAACGGCATGAAAAGCAACACGATCGTCGCAGGCAAGCATTTGATTATTCCTGTCGATGCGCAAGACAAGCAACTTTATGCCCTGTCAACTAAGCAGCAATTGCCGAAAAAATCACATGCTGCAGTTGAATCAACAAAAATTGCTTATCAGGTTAAGTCAGGAGACACACTCTCAGAAATAGCCCAAGCCCATAAAGTGACGGTGAAACAACTCAGCACTTGGAACAAATTGGCTAAGAATAGCAAGCTACAAAACGGTCAGAAGTTAGTGATCTTAGCACCAAAGGAGCTTGAGCAAACCGCACAAATTCGTACTGTCAGTTACAAGGTAAAATCCGGTGATTCACTTGCCCGTATCGCCAATAAATTTAACGTAACTGTTGCCGAGCTACTCGAGTGGAATAGCCTAGCGCAATCACAGTATTTACAACCAGGCCAAGTGATCAAATTAGTGGTTGATGAAACTAAGTTGAGTGCGTAAGGACTACACTGGCACATAGTTCGAACGGATTAGTGCTATAAATCCTAAGCAAAATTGAGCCATAGATAACAAAAAGGCAGCAACCCTATCGGATTGCTGCCTTTTTCTATATGAGAGGCGACGTTATTCCATCGTCAGTAATAAGACAACAGGCGCCATAACAACGGCATCAGACTCTAATGCTTTAGCGGCAAAATGCGCTTCTAGGCGAGCACCATCTGCAGGTATTCCTGCAAATGCTTTGGGCGGAATACTAAATGAAGTCGTGATCACTTTCCCTGCAGCCAATTGGCTATCACGTAATGCTTGGGTAAACATCATATCATCCGACCAAGCCCACAGACGTTTTCCCTCCTGCGTTACCAACCACAAATCCGCCGTCATCCCAGAGTTATAACGTAGGCCGACAGCATAAGTTTGTGGATTTGTCACAGTCAATGTCGCCTTTACCGGCTGCTTAAAATCGATAAAAGGTTCTAAAGTTAATTCGCCGCGAAGCAGGCCTTGTGCCTTTTCTGCCATCACAGGTTCAGCCTTTAATGTCGGAGTGCTTTTAAGCCCAGAAACATCGAGCGCCAGATCGGCAGCGCGAATAATCTCAGGCTGAACGGCCGCGGCTGTTGTAGTCTCACCCTTGGTTGACTGACTCGTGTCAGCGGCTTCGGGCGCCGAGCACCCAACAAGTTGCCCGCCGACAAAAGCACTCGCGCAAACAAGTAATGCGTAACGCGTAGAAGCAACCATTAAAAACCGCCTAGTTTTTTCAATAAGGAGTCTTTTAATTTTTCCTTAGCTTTGTCGGTTTCTTCCTTAAGCTGATTATTCAGTAAGGCTTTAGTATCCAAAGCATATTCAGGTTTTTGGAAAGTGCCTGTAATCGCCAACGGAATATCAACTCCAGCCAGCGCATCTTTGTCGCTACCGCCCTGACCCTTCAATGAATTCACTAGGCTAGCGGTTAGTCTGTAGTCCAAGGCTTCAGTCAATAAATTTGCAGTGCCTTTACCATCCAAACGCAGTAAAGGCGAAGACAAGGCAAGATCTGGATTCGTGGCAACGCCATTATCCAACGAGAAATTGCCCGTCAGGCTCGAGAAGTCAGTTTTGCGCTCCGCCTTCGTTTCTGGCGATAAGTCACCCTTTAACTTAGCTTGGGCGCTGCGGATCATCTGTGGAATATTTACCCCGTACAGAGCACCGTCATTAATATCAAAATGACCATTCGCTAACAGGTTTTTCTTTAACTGCTCAGGGATCAAACTCTTACCTTTCCCCTTCACATCAAAGTTGGCTGTACCCGCCAGTAAATCCACATCCGCCGCATCTTTCAGCAAAGGACGAATTTGTACACCCGTCACTTTTTTATCGAATTGATAACTTGCCACTGCTTGACGAGCATCAACCTGAGCGCTCACCAGCAACTGACCTTGATATAAATCCGCATTCAATTTCGTCAGATCTAACACGCCATTTTTAATGCCCACATCCATTAACCAATTTTGAGTCGACAGATTCGCGACCTTAATAGACTTAACAGTCAACTTGAGTTTTACATCAAGCTGCTTAAGGGCTGAGAGATCAGGCTCAACTGCCTGAGAGTTTGCTGCTGGCGCTTGTTCAGCAGTGGCGGTGGCCTCTGTTTTAGGTAACAGTGTATCTAAATCAATATCGCCAACTTGAAAATCAGCATTAATTTGTGGAATTTTCGTACCATAATTAACACCCACTTTACCCGCAGCGGTAATGCTCGCCGCGGTAAGCTGCGCAATATCGACGGACAATTGCTGTTTATCAAGGGCGATTTGAGTTGCTAAGCTGACAGATGTTTCGAGTTTCTTGTTCGGAATACTCTCACCTTCCACCACAGTATCAATTTTCAGCCCATTGATAACGAGTTGTTTAAAGTCTCGACTGAGTTTTAGTTCACCTTTAGCTTCGCTACTTACCGTCATATCCGGCATAGTTGCACTGAATTCAAAGGCGATGGGCGCAAATTGTTCTAAAGCGAACTCACCTAGGGTGAAGCTACTTAAGGTAAAGACTTGTGTCTGCTTATTAGCTTCGTCAATCATATTAATTTGGGTATTGGTGATAGAAATGCCACCAATATTAATGTCGTTAAGTTTGGCATTCGATAAGGATCCGGCAGCAGCTGGAGACGCTGTTTTTGGGCTATTATCGCCGCTCAACCCATCGAAACTGCTAGTGCCATTTTTACGGGTGACTAAATTGATCGTTGCGCCATCGAGACTCAATTCTGCAATTTCAATTTTCTGACTAAACAACGGCATTAGCGCCACTTCAGCAACGGCTTTTTTGACTTCTAACATAGCCTTAGGCGTAAAGCCTTCAGGGTTAGATAAAGACACCCCTCCTAAATTAATCCCTATAACAGGGAAAAATGTCCAAGATAAATCGTCAGTAATGACTAATTCACGACCCGTTTGTTTTTTTACGGCATCGACTATTTCAGGTTTAAAATCATTAGGGTCGAAAAAGACGGTGAGATAAACGGTAACTAAAAGAATGAGCGTCACCATTAAGGCTAAGAGCCACTTAATGAATTTCATATAAATATCCTTATCAAAAACAACTTGAATTTATAGCAACTAATGCATTTAGAAATGTTAATTTAAAAATGCAAAGTTCAACATTTCATCACTTACTGCAATACCATTTTCATCAGCATAGAGCATCATACCAGGCTTAACCGTCACGCCCCCCATATCGACAGCCACATTAATTTGGCCTTGACCTAACTTTTCGGTTTTTATCGGCATAGCCCCTAAGGCAAAGACACCTAAGCTGAAAGTATTTAATCTCGCCACATCGCGAACACAACCATTAATCACTATCCCTTGCCAACCATTATCTAAGGCGCTCTGCGCTATGAGATCCCCTAACAATGCGCGGCGCAGAGAACCGCCCCCATCGACAACGAGCACTTTTCCATGCCCATCCTGTGCAAGTATCTCTTTTACCTTTGAATTATCCTCAAAGCACTTTACTGTGACTATCTCGCCCCAGAAGAGCCGTTTACCACCAAAGGGTTTAAATGCAAGGGGAAGTAACTGTAATTTAGACGGATAGTGGTCGAATAAATCTGGTAGTAGATCAAGCATTTGAATCTCCATGATAGTCTATAACTTTAGACTACTCATTATTGTAGACCCCGACAAGGTCAAAGCAAAAATCAGCGGAATTTTTTATTTCATTTTAACGTGCAAAGGCTTGGTGTATATTGGCATAAGCATTATAATCTGCGATAGTTAACGTCCTATGACACTCTTTAAAGTTTCATAAATTTGTTCCCACACCTCTTTGTTATAAAGCGAAAACCAAATGACAACTGATCTTGATTTACAGAGCGCAATCGCAGCTCTTGATGAGTATGGATATGATAAGAAAGTCTCAACGGATCTTGAGCAAGCACGTAACAAGCAACAAATGGGTAAATATATTAAATCTCTCGACTATAGTTTACGTCGATTATTGATATTACAAGAAACCGTTAATGAGTTAGTTGAAGAAAAGAAACATCAATTAGCTCAGCAAGAGAATATTCAAACCTACAAAACAAAAATCATTAACTTGTCTAGAGAATTTAACATTTCTTACGATGAAGTATTAGCGCTGATGGCATCATCTAAATCTAAGAAGTAAGTTTATCGCCATTGTGCTCTATCACCACGCAGTGAAATTGTTTGATTAACATCTGCATATGCCATATAACGAAATATATACTTTTTCGGTTATATGGCAGAATTTTTGGCTTTTCATTATTCGCACAGTGTTAACGATTTCATTTCATAAGTAACAATGCCAACTTATGTTAAGCTCACACTATACCTGTCTAGCTATTTGGCATAAAAAAGCAGAGCCTAAGCTCTGCTGATTTATATCAATATGCGAACTTATTTGCTCTGCATTAATTGGCGAATATATTTCACTGGTGCACTACCATAACTCAAGAATGTTTCGTGGAAAGTTTTAAGGTCAAAATCTTTACCTTGCGATTTTTTGTATTCTTCACGGAAATCATAGATTTCTCGATAACCTGAATAGTAACTCGTCAGTTGCACTTGACTAAGTGTCGCACGGCGCCACTTTCCTTCGGCTTCAGCTTGCTGTTGGAAGGCTTCATTCATCATCAGGGCAATAGCTTGGTCTTCGGTCATGCCTTTCACATGAATGCTATAATCCAAAATCGTGTTACATATAACACGTAAATTCCACTTGTAGTACATCAACCACATTTCAGGCTCAAAATTTCCATAGCCTTCTTCTAACATCATACGCTCGGTATAAACCGCCCAACCTTCAACCATAGCGCCATTGCCAAATAAACTTTTCACTAAACTCGGAGATTGATTAGAATAAACGAGTTGAGTGTAGTGCCCTGGGATGGCTTCATGAATATTGAGGATTTGCAGGATCCAGTGATTATATTCACGTAAGTAACTCTCGGCAGACTCATCACTCATGCCATCGAGCGGCGTCACGTTATAATAAGTATTACCTGACTTCTCATAGGGTCCAGGCGCACTAATTGATGCACCGGCATAACCACGCATATATTCGGGCGTTTCACGGACAACGAGTGGTTTTTTAGGATCTAATGTGACTAGTTTTTTCTTATTTACAAATTCAATCAGCTCTGGAATTTGCTTACGCACTTCATTCACGAATTCATCGCGCTGAACATGCTGAGTCGATAATTTATCGATTAATTGGCGAATGGCGAGCTTACTGTCAGCGGGCTTTGGCATAGTAAAATATTTAGGCCATAACTTATCGGTAATTTTAGCCATTTCTCCTTGAACACGCTCTTTATCGGCTACGGCTTTTTGATATAGCTGTTTCGCCGTCATCCCCGCTTGGATATCAAAGGCAAATTTTTGCTCATATAATGCCTCGCCAATTCTAAAACTACGTGCTCCATCTTTTTTAAGTTGAACCACTAATTTGTCTAACCAAGCGATATGGCCGTTAATCGCGGCAGTTGCTGCATCGAAACGCGTTTTAAATAACGCTTTTTCCGCATCAGTCAGACCAGAGTCGGCGACCTGTTTTAATAAGTCATCGGAAAAAACCGAAAATGCACCTTGATTCTGCAGCACTGCTAACTCAGAGTGCTCCAATGTTGGTTTGCTAATGTTCGCCTGCGCAGCAGCATAATAAGCTGGCACATTTTCTAAACGCGCTAATACCGAACGTAATCTGTCATCTAATGGAGCGAAATTTTCATTGATGATTTGGGCAAAACCGCCCGATACGTTGTAACTTGAAGGATCCCACTGCCAAGATTTAAAACTGTCAATTTCCCATGCCATACTACCGAGTAAATTGTCGATCAGATGGTAATCAATCAGTTCATTCGGCGTTAGCGACTTTTGCTCGAACTGAGTCAATTGCGCTTGCTGAGCTTTCACAAACGCTAAGGTCTTTGCTCGACCTGCTGCATCGGGGATTTCAAGGTAACCATCGTTAACATGCTTGCCACTGTATAAGGCCCAAGTCGGTGACAATTCCCACAATGAATCAATAAAGGATGCTGAAAATTGCTCAAATGAGTGGGCTTTAATTTCAGGTGCGACCACGGGCGCGATTTGACTCGTATGGGACTGACAACCAGCAAGGCTGGCCAGCGATAGCACTATCGCAAGGGAAATAGCGTTTTTTTTCATTATTATGGGTCCTTTGTTGAGATTTATCAGGCATACAAAAATTACCTCAGTTAATCATATTGCCCCAATAATTGCAGCTATGTTAGCCATGAATACATGTGTGGTTACAAAATTGTAAGTTCTCAATATATTGCCGCCTATCATTCGCCTATTCGACGTTTAAGCCCCTCTTTACCAAACACACACAAATAATGATAATCGCCTATTCTGTTTCACCTCCTGCTATAATATCGCCCTGCTCCACTGTTCATGCTTTAGCGTAACAGTTTGCTTATACATTATTGACCTGACCCTTTACCTGAGACATTCAATGCCATTTTCCAAACTTGGATTAAGCGATCCGATTTTAAGAGCCATTACTGAGCTCGGCTATTCACAACCTACTCCGATCCAAGAAAAAGCCATTCCGGTGATCTTGAAAGGCAAAAACCTGCTTGCTGGCGCGCAAACAGGTACAGGTAAAACCGCCAGTTTTGTGTTGCCTATACTGCAAATGTTCGCCGAGATGCCGAAAATCCGTGCTAAACGCGTTCGTGCATTAATCTTAACACCAACCCGCGAATTGGCCGTTCAGGTAGAAGACAATATTGCCAAGTACGCAAAATACCTGCCGCTGACGTCTATGGCCATGTATGGTGGCGTGGATTCCGCACCGCAGAAACAACGTCTTATTGAAGGCGTCGATATTCTGGTGGCAACACCCGGTAGATTGCTCGATATGTACACCCAAAGAGCGATTCATTTCGATGAAATCTCGGTATTAGTCCTAGATGAAGCCGATAGAATGCTCGATATGGGATTTATCGAAGACATCAATAAGATCATCGAACGTCTGCCAACAGAACGCCAAAATCTGTTGTTTTCGGCAACCTTATCTAAGCAAGTGCGCTTTTTAGCGAAAACAGCGGTTGAAAACCCAGTCGAAATTGAAATTGCCCGCGACAGCGCAAACGCACCGCAAATCGACCAATGGTTGATCACTGTCGATAAAGATAAAAAGTCGGCACTGTTAAGCAAACTCATCACTGAGCAAGCGTGGGAACAGGCACTGATCTTTATCCAGACGAAACAAGGCGCCGCCAAACTGGTTAGTCAACTCGAAAAACGTGGCATTGCCGCCGAAGCCATTCACAGCGGTCGCAGCCAAGCGGTACGCGAGCAATTATTAGTGGATTTTAAATCTGGCAAACTACGCTTTTTAGTCGCGACTGGCGTTGCTTCCCGCGGTATCGATATCGACGCCCTCACCCGTGTGGTCAATTATGATTTGCCCGATGAAGCCGATGATTATATTCACCGTATCGGCCGAACCGGTCGTGCTGGCGCCTGCGGCGAAGCCATTTCCTTTGTTTCTAAAGATGATTTTAGGAATCTATGTGCTATCGAGCGCCGTCTAGGTCACCTCATAGTGCGTAAAGAAATTGAAGGCTTTGTGCCGAACAAAGAAGTGCCTGTGTCTATTCTCGATTTTGTGCCCAAAAATACTACGCCAAAAACCTTTAAAGCTCGGGCACCTGAGGCCAGATCCTCGCGCCCCGCGAAAGAAGGCTCCTTTGAAACCGCCCATGCGAAAAAGCATCGCAGCGCGAAATCAAAGCCAGAGGTTAAAGCCAATGTAACACGGCCGCAATCTATTCAGACTGACAACGGTAACGAGACAACAGGTCGCAGCGCGCCCTTTAATCCGTGGAATAGCGGCCCTAAAACCAAGTAATGACTCAGTACAAGTCGTGACTTATTAGATATAAAAACTCATTAAGATAGAAGATATTAGCATGATTACATTTAGCACCAATCTAGGCGACATCACTATAGAACTCGATTTTGAACATGCGCCTGTCAGTTCAAAAAACTTTGTCCGCTATTGTGAAGAAGGCTTCTTTGAACACACGATTTTTCACCGAGTGATCAAAGGCTTTATGATCCAAGGCGGCGGGTTTACCGCAAAAATGAAGGAAAAACCGACCCACGAGCCTATTGTTAACGAAGCCAACAAAGGCCTAAGTAACACCATAGGCACAATCGCTATGGCTCGCACCGATGCGCCTCACTCGGCCACCGCGCAATTCTTCATCAACACAGCCAATAATGACTTTTTAGACCATACTGCCACCACCAATAACGGTTGGGGCTACGCGGTATTTGGTAAGGTTACGGCGGGAATGGACATTATCCAGCAGATTGAGAAAGTCAAAACCTCCACGGTCGCTGGCCACGAAGACGTGCCCCGTGAACCTATCGTCATCGAGAAAGTAACGATTAATATCCAAAGTTAATTTTTAAAACAATAAGACTTTTTCGTTAATATGATTAATCGCTCAGTTTTAGTTAAGCGATTAATCATTTCCCCAAAGTTATTTAGTTAACTTTTCAGTACCATTCAACGCAATTTCATTTGATATAAACCTAAAAACACTAAATCCCCAATACAAAATCACTTAGTGTAAAATAAACTGATGGATTATTTAATCGTTCCCATTATTGACTTAAGACTACTAAATATAAAATTAACCTCACAATATAGGCTTCTTTCAAACAATATAGACCTCTTTCAAACAATGTTATTCATCATAAAAGCTGAAAAACAGCAGCACATACCTGACATCAATATCTTAGACTAGCCGCACAAGTTGATAATATTAAAACAATACACCAACCATAATCCTTATGGTAAAAAGAGGCTTAACTTGCCATCTGATATAGATAAAAAAACCATTTCTGTATCTATTATCGTTTCTTGCTAATGCTTATTATCCCTATTTATTTTTAAGCCAGAATCATTGTTAACTTAAGCTACGAACCCTATTCAGATAAGCAGAGAAAGCTTGCTATAGTGATCAGAAAATGATGTTTCTATTGGATTCTAATAAGCTATATCGTAACTTCTGTGCCTTTGTTGATGAAACCAGAACTCTCATGACAAAACTTTTGACTAGAGATAGCGTCTAAGCATTTAGGGAATTTATTTTGAATAATAGAAAAGGTAGTCTGTTTATGGTTGCTGCGATGGCAGCATTTTCTATTGAAGACATGCTGATCAAATCCGCAGCAGAAACCACCTCTATCGGCCTCATTTTAGCGCTATTTGGCCTAGGTGGAATGTTGATTTTTATACTGTTAACCTGGCGAAAGGGTGAAACTGTGCTTCATCCTGCAGTCTTGTCTACCCCCATATTAGTACGTGCACTATGTGAAATCGTCGGCCGATTCTGTTTTGCTTTAGCCATCACGTTAACGCCACTCTCAAGTGCATCCGCTATTTTGCAAGCCACACCTTTAATCGCCATGCTTGGCGCGGCATTGTTGTTCGGTGAACAAGTGGGTCATAAGAGATGGCTTGCAGTATTGATTGGTTTTATGGGCGTGCTGATGATTATTCGTCCAGGACTTGATGGTTTTGAGGTCACATCTTTATTCGCCGTTATCGCTACCTTAGGTTTTGCAGGACGCGATTTAGCAACACGCGCAGCCTCTCCCGTGTTATCTAATATGCAGCTTGGAGTATATGGTTTTTTTGTGTTGATTCCTACAGGCTTAGCGATACTGATTTACCAAAATGAAGCAATACAGTTTAGTGCTACCGCAGCAATACAAATAATTGGAGCAATCGTCTTTGGTGTAGTTGCCTATAATGCGCTGACAATCGCTATGCGCACTGGAGATGTATCGGTAGTAAGCCCCTTTCGTTATACACGTTTACTCTTTGCCTTAGCTTTAGGAATATTTATATTTGGAGAATCCCCAGATTTGCTGACTATTCTGGGAAGCCTACTCATAGTATTAAGTGGCGGCTATACCTTAGTTCAAGCGCGTAAAAGAATGACAATGAATAACATAGCTAATGTGGCAAAAACCTAAGGACTCACTAAGAATGGCTAATCGAGTGTCAGAAATGCTTGGTTTTACCAAGGACACGGAAGGAGAACAAAACGGCGATTTTGCCCAGATGCAACAAAGGGAACCAGTAAGATACTGATTACCTTTGCTTTAATTTGGCGAGAGAGGGAGTCGAACCCTCGAATCACACGCTTCTCTAACAAACCCTATAAAATCATAGTGTTGTGCACCTTGATTTTTTCAGATTGTACCAGCTTTTTGTACCACTTTAAATACTAGAGGAGCAGACTTTTCAAGTCGACTCCTTCAAAAACAATACTGATTACTACATCTGATGTTACCTGAAATCAAGTATTAAATATCGTATATAACTCAACTCGCGTCGGGACATAGGTTAAGCCCGAAAGCCAATACAATCTTGAGTGAAGAAGTCCCATCGAAAAAATAGTACTGTAAGTTTGAGCATGTAGTGACTTGATATAAGTAACTACAAGTTCATCCCTAGGTTTACTCCGAATATCAGCAAGCAAACCTAGGCATACAGTTTATCCAAATTTTATCCTGACTCCTGCATTAGCAATAAACCCATCATTTCGAGACCAGATATCGGTAGTCCATTGTCCTGCTGGACTCCTTTCAGGCAACAGCAACGGATGGGTATCGCTCTGTTTGATATTCAGCAGGTTTTCCAGATTGATGAACCAACTGTAGCGGCCAAATGTCATTTCTCCCATTAGGCCTAAGTGCCAGTAGGGTTCCGATTCGAATAGATAAGGATTGTCATTTAGACGTTGAATGCCAGTGTAATAGGCCTCAAATCCTGCTCTAAAGTTTCCGTGTTGTTCCCACATCGCGACAAATCCAGCGGAATGCTTAGGCGTTAACGCAATAGCTCGACGTGCTGTGTTATCTTGACTGGATTCAGTAGCGTCAAGATATAGATAACTCGCCGTCAGCTTAAGGTCGCCAAGATAGTAACGCAGTAGCATTTCAGAACCGCGAATACGGCTTTCGCCCTCTGCGTTGACTAAACGGACTCGGTTAGGAGTCTCATTATTTCCCACAGTGAATTCTTCAAGTTCGGTGACATTGCTAATATCTGAACCGAACAAGGTTAAACTCGTCTCTAAATCGTCGAAGCGGTAAGTAAAATCCAGTGAAGCTGTTTTGGCGGTTTCTGCTTTGAGCTCCCCTAGAGGCTCAAGTCTTGATAACCCTGCCGCTTCAATTTCTTCCACAAATGGGGTTGGAGCATAATAACCTCGGCCATATGAGCCTCGTACAGTAAAATCATCAGCTCGATACAAGAGCGAGAACCGTGGGCTAAGCTCACTACCGTACTGGCTATGGTCATCCATACGAGCACTGACAGAGGCAATTAAGTCTTCGGTCAAGTTATAGTCGACAAGGGCAAAGAGTCCCGGCACATCGAAGGAATAATCAAATTCAGAATAATTATCTGAACTGTAGGTTTCTGATTGATACGCTGCACCAATGACCCAATCCAAACGATCAAGGTATCCAGATAGACTCGCTTCCATCAGGTAATTACCATGCCTGTCATTGTCGTTATCAACGCCATAGCCATGGAAGTGTTCTTGCACCATGGCGGAAGCTCGGGTGCTAAAGGTCAAAGTATCGGCCACGGGGCGATTGTAGACTATGCCACCATCCATCCGCTCAGAGTTCTGAGTTTCAACAAAGGGATTGCCGTCTGCAACAGTATACCCGTTTAGTGTCCCACCTCGACGGTTCTCTGTCATATAGCCCGCTGTAAGATAAAGATTGTCACCGTTTTCACCCTCGATGAATAATCTTGGTCTCAAGGTATAACGTTCATACTCTGGAAGATCTGCCCAACCATCATCATCTATGTCTTCGATACTTTGATAATGAGCTCCCGTGGTAATTGAGCCTTTGATGTTCTCACTAAGTGGAGACTCTGCGTAACCAGTAAAATCTTGGCCATTTTTAGATGTCAGATTTAAAAGTGTCTCGCCAGCAAATTCATCTCCTGGTCTTCTAGAAACCAAATTAATAACCCCCCCTAAGGCTGAGCCACCATAAAGGGATGAAGCAGAGCCCTTAATAACCTCGACTTGGCCTAAATCCGTAGGAGGTATTTGAAGTAAACCGAGTGATGAGGCTTGATTCCCGTACAGAGGTAAGCCATCAGCTAATAGTTGAGTATAACGCCCATATAAGCCCTGTAATCTTATATTAGCACTACCAAGAGCTGGAGACGTCGTTTGCACTCTAACCCCACCTGTTTCAGCCAATAGCATAGAAATATTGCCCGGACGCATAGCGGCTTTTTCTTCAATTTCTTCACTAGTGACAACTTCGATTCTTATTGGCTGGTCGTCAACAATCCTTCCAAGACGAGTAGATTGAACCAAAATACGCTCCATACCTTCGTCATGTTCATCTGTGTGTTCATCACTCTGTGGCTCATGGGTATCATCATGTTCATGCAGATTAGTTGTCTCATCTTCAGTTTGAGAGACGTCTGTGTGCAGATTGTTTTTTGTATTGGCCTGTACTTCATAGGTTGCAGTGGTGCCCATGGTTAATATAACGAGGGCTAAAGGCGATAAGAAATGCATTTGTCAATCCTATAGCGTTGAATGTTGAGTAAGTGATACGATGCAAGGCTAAAGGTTACAGTAACTGGAGGGTCAAGTTGAAAATCAGTGAACTGGCATTAGCTTCACAAATACCCGTAAAAACAATTCGCTTTTATGAGCAGGAAGGATTGCTCCCCGCCCCTAAGAGGATGGCAAATGGTTACCGCTACTACTCTCAGAATGATGTAGAGACACTGATTTTTATCCGTCGCTGTCGAGCACTAAATATTGCTCTGAGTGACATTCGTCGGTTGGTTGAAGTGCAACAACATCCTCATCATTCCTGCGCCGTGGTAGATGAAATCATTGCCGAGCAACTCGAGCACATACGTCAAACTCAACGGGAGTTAGCGAAGCTAGAAACATCTCTCTCATCCTTAGTCTCCTGTGATAATCACCAAGTCAGCGACTGCTGCATCCTAAAGCGACTCAAAGATGAGGACTGCCACGGTAATTAGGCTTTTCACATAAAACTTGGAATAGAGGTATTCTTCTGCCAGTGTAGATGGCCGGAAATTTTTTCATGGTTAACTCTAATGACTCAATTCTTCGTTTGCTCTATTCCCGATTATGCCGGCAGACGTAATCGATTTAAGTAGAAAAAAACATCAGCATCTGTTGGGTGCATAGGCATCATAATGCTTACGTTACATACTAGGGGTACTGCCCTGTTATGATATAGACAGCAGACCTATAAGTTGGATCTGCTGAAACCTCTTTATGAACAATATCTCTATCTCTGCTGTCACACACTGCTTTACTAATTAAATGCTCAGCTAATACCTCACTGCTACTATGAAGAGAAGCAAATATTTCCTTAATTTGCGGTAAGGTTTTTCCTGTATATTGCAGTTGACGGATTGCATCGCCCCCCCAGTACCCCCCCTGATATTTCAAAATACTCTCAATGAGCTCCCAATCTTCCTGTAACTCAGTTGGTGCCTTAGCCTTGCAAAATGTAGCAACCTGTTCCCACATATAAATCTGTTGATATCGCTTCACGACATCATCAATTGAAGCCGAGACTTGTATTGATAATGTTGTCCCTATAAAGGCAATGAGCAAAGCTAAGATACTTGATTTACGCATATTTCCTCCAAAAAAAAGCCATCAATAGAATCTGATGGCCTTGTCGATTAGTTACTCAAAGAGTTGTTATCTGATTGTTTGGCTGGTAACTGCTCTTGTTCTTCAGCCATCCATTCCAGCCTCAACCGCAGTTGCCAGATGGCAATCCCAGTCAGAAAACAGAGTAATAAACCTGTCACTCCGGCTCCTGAAGTGGCAATCTTGAAGACATTGCCATCGTGATAACTAAGCACTGAAAGTATAAGAGTAATACCGTAGGTAAACAGATATGCAGCTCCACCTATCCAAGTTTGGAGATATAGCTTTTTCTGTCGATAGCCAATCTCCTGACCAGAGGGTTCATTATTTACGTCTTTCTTCAACCAATCTAACTGCTCAGAGAGATACCACATCCCGATATAACCCACTCCCATAGCTATAACAGAGATGTTACCTTGGAATGTGATTGACATTCTGAGGATGAAATAATCCAGTGAACCACCAATCGAATCCTCAAGGGCAACCAGAGATAAGGCACTCAATATTGTTAGTGCAATCAATATAACGAAGTACATCTCAAAGCGGTTTTTCTGCTTTTTATTCATAACTTATCCTTAGATGTTAATTTCTTTGCTATCCGCTGGACGCTTGATAAGCTGATATTTAGCCTTTTTGCGACCTCCGGTTTAGATATCCCCTCTGCAAGCATTGGAGCGGCTTCTTTCGCCTTAGTGATTGCCGTGGGTTTACGTCCTTTATACTTCCCCCGCAGTTTTGCGAGAGCGATTCCTTCAGCCTGTCTTTCTAACATCAGCTCTCTTTCAAAGGTTGCGATAGCTCCAACCATAGTCAGCATGAGTTTGCCTGTCGGGGTTGCGGTATTAATCCCGAGGTTTTGAATTTGCAGTGACACCTTTTTGCGTTCCAAAAATTCCGCAATTTCCAGCAGGTGACGAGTGTTACGAGCAAGTCTGTCGAGCTTAGTGACAATCACAATGTCACCCTCCCTGACAAACTCAAGCATGAGTTGCAGTTGTGGACGGTCATCCTTTGCACCACTTACCTTTTCTTGAAACACCTTGTCGCAGTTTGCTAATGCTTTCAGTTGGGCATCGAGACTTTGTCCCGTGGTCGATACACGGGCATATCCGATTTCTGCCATGAACGACTCCTGTTCAATAGGGCAAGGTATACTGACCAAGCCCTTCAAAAGGTCCAAAACAACCCATGTGACACGGTTATTGATGTGTTTACGACCGTGTCACATGGCCTTGGTTTATTGGTTATGAAAACAATGTGTTATTCAGATTTTTGATCTTCATCAACATCAATGTTTGCCCAAGGTTCTTCATCTGAAAGATAACGCTCAGCGAAGGCTTGGATGAGGATCGGCACTATGGTCAGCAGTGCAGCTTTAGCGACCTTTTTTAGTAACTCGTTAATGATGTTTCTCCTTCCTGATTGTCGTTCAGGCAGCCGAATGCCCACCACATGAACCCATGTAGTGAAACGCTGGCCGCCTTAATGGTGTTTGCGGGTTAATCCCAGTTGATGGTTATTTGGTAGAGATCATCTACCAGATAGCTTCTGAAGTTGGCTTCCCATAGCCGGTATAGGCCGCTGAAGTGGCTTAACGGATGATGACCAACATAAGCCTGATACCCTGAAGCCTCTGCAAAGTTGAAGTCGATGTCCTTCTCTAATTCTGGGTAGTAACGTCCCTGATAGGCAAAGTCAGTGATATAGCAGAATTGCCACATGCTGGTGGTTGATGAATATTCCAAACGGATTTCGACCGGATGAAAGCCACCAGACTCAGCAGAATAGCTAGGATCACGGAAGTTAATCGTAACGGCTTTACTATTGATTGGTTTGTTAGCATCCACCAGCAATCGTTTGAGGATCTGGGCCAAACTAAGCGTGATAGGTAGTAGTTTCCTTCCTGACTGAAGGTCAATCTGAATAGGCTGTTCAGTTGCCGTTGGCGTATTCATAACCATCCCCTTTCAGCAAACGAAACGACATCTTGATGACCAACAACAAAATGGTCTAACGCTGATACATCAATAGTTGCCAAGGCTGTCTTTAAACGCTCTGTAATGCGTTTATCGGCCTCTGAGGGTTCAGGCATGCCTGAGGGATGGTTGTGGGCGAATATCACGGCAGCGGCGTTTCTATGCAGAACTATTTTTATCACCTCACGAGGATATACTGAGGCGGCATCTATCGTGCCGAAAAAGAGTTCTTCACAACTAATCAAACGGTGCTGGCTATCCAGTAGCAATACCGCAAATACCTCCCGCTCGTATCCAGCCATTTTCAGTCGAAGATAGTCTTTTACCAGTTGTGGAGAGGTGAATGCCTGCGGATTAGCTTGCAGGGTGTAGCGACTCTCCAAGATAGCAATGGCTTCCCTGATAACTGAGTCTGAAGAGTCGAGTTGATTACAATGGGTTAATGTTGAAATAGGCATATATGTTTCCTGTGCAGTTGATTTACATCAAGTTTCTTATGCCTTAATTCGTGATAAAAAATGACGGTATAAGTCAGTTGGCACCATCACCCAACGCTTAAAATAGAAATATAGGGGGTGACAAATACTGCCCCATTGAAAGTTCAATCGGAGAAAAAATCATGTACGACGAATTAGTCTTAACCTACCCCCTTTTGCTTGTTGAAGGTCGATTTACGCCAGAAACAAGAGATCATCAGATTAACGAAGCCATCAAAAACAATAGCCTCTTCTTTACAGTCGAGATTGTCCCTGATAAACGAGGTACAGATCAGAAGATGATGCACCTTCAAGGAGAGGTGGCAATGGGTGCAGGGAGCTTTAGAGATCAAGATGCTATTAAAGCATTTCTCATTGAGAAAGGTTTTACCCCTGAGACTATCTCAATCACAAGGGATGGTAATCTATACGCGACTCATCCTAGAGAACATCTACCATATATGCACTGGATAGTCAGGCAGCTAGTCCATTTTCAGGCTTTTGGGGAATGGCTTAGCGTTAACTATTGGTATGGTGATTATCCAGACAGATAATGTGATACGAACCTTAGACAGACTCACCCACAAAGGTTGAAGGTGAGTCTCTAAAACCGCATTCTGAATCACTTCTTTTTACCAAGACTTGGTAAGCCACCAGAACAAACCAATCTATTCCCGCCTCTATACTGATCCATTAAATCTGAACTTGAGTTATAGGCTTTGACACCCAATTGACGATTTAGATCAGTGAGGGCTTTTGCCCTTGATTTTGCTTTCTGTTTCTTCTGAAGTTGTTTTTGAAGATGTTCTAAGGCATGGCTAATGAGAACTAACCTTTTCAGCTGTAATTCTTTTTCGACTTCTGTTTTCTTGGTCTTTATTATCGTAGTGAGCCTGACTTGTTCATCAACTAAATATGATAGCGGTTTCTTTAACAACTCATGATATGACTTACTATGCTGACTTAGCACTGGTTGTTTTTTAGCCCAAGCGATCAAGTTATCATCAGGTGATATTTTGTTAGGATTTTTTTTCTGTTGTTTTACTGAAATAGGCTCGGTTCCATTAGAAAATACTGGTGAAGTTTGGGTGATAACTGAAGTTGTAGGCGATACCAGCACGGACCAATGATGAACATTTACTAGGTGTTTCCACAAGTTATTCTTGGCGATTGCTTCGTTACAAATTGCACACTTCAGTTTTTCCACGATATAGCTCCCAGTCTTCTATAAAGCACTCTTATTAGGAACAATCACTAACTTCTCAATTCTCGCCCTAGTCCTTTAAGCAAGATATCCAGCAGAATATTTTGGATAGCTTTGGCCGCTTCGGGGCGAGCAAGATAATCCATCGACATCCCATGCTGAATGTCCATTCGTTCAATAACAGCTTGATCGGCCGCTTTAGGGAAGTCCCCCTGCATAATGGATTTACGGTCATTGTTGTGGATCTGGTCCATCACGACCTTATCTTCAGCAATTTTACTCGCCATGCCATGGAGCCAATCTAACTTGTCCCCATCGGTAATACCTTCGCCAAATAGATCATTCATCTTGGCAAGGATTTCAGAGAGAAAGTCCTTTTTGTCTTTCTTAGGCGTCGCACTACCTAACCCTGTAATCCCATCAAGTCCTTCACCTCTGCCTTCCCTAAGCTCTAAGTCTTGAGTCCGTTTCTCCTTCAACTGGTAATGGCTAAGAACCAATCCATCAAGGTCAATCTCATCATCTTCCAACGCCTCTTCTCGCAGCAATGGCAGTAGATGTTTAGCAAAGGTACTGAGCTGCTCTAAGTCGATAGCATCAAACTGGGTTATCTGCGAGGCAAACTCGTAGAAGCGGATATAGCTGTTAAGGTCCTTCTTGAACATCACCAACTGATTTCTAGCCTCTTCCGCTTCGGCAACACGTTTCTCAGCATTCGCTTTATCAACGTCTGTTCCTGCCTGCTTTATCTGCTTGAGTTGCTGCTTAGCGATTCTTAAGGCATCGGTGGCCAGCATATAGCGTTTACGGAAACGGTCTCTCGCCGGAGCAAGATAATGCAGCATATAATCGGTGCCCCGTTTAGGGTCGAAGTAACAGCCTGCAAAGGCTTCGACTTCACTCCAAAGAAATATGCTTTCATTCACCAGTTTGTGCTTCAGGTCATACACTAAGTTAGGATCTGACGCAGTCTCAAGCTCTGCCGTTTCGTAATACTTTTGGAACTCTTCCAATACTTCCTGCGGCTCATTCACAAAGTCGAGTACGAAGGTACGGTCCTTGCCCGGATAAGTCCGGTTAAGCCGCGAGAGTGTCTGAATACAATCCACACCAGTTAACTTTTTGTCCACGTACATAGCACAGAGTTTTGGCTGGTCGAAACCCGTTTGAAATTTATTCGCCACCAGCATCAGTTGGTAGCCATCGGTATCGAATGCTTTACGCATATCTTGACCATTAAGATCTGGATTCATGCTCCGTTCGGTATGTCCAAGAGCAGTGTCAGGGTCAATCACTTCACCCGAAAAGGCCACCATCGCCTTTATCTTGTGATAGCCTTGTTCCTTAACGTATTTATCAAATGCGAGCTTATACTTAACGGCTTCAAGGCGACTGCTAGTTACCACCATCGCTTTGGCTTGATGATTGAGTAAATGAGCCACATTTGCCTTAAAGTGCTCAACTATCACTTGCACCTTTTGACCTATGTTATGTGGGTGCAGCCGCATCCAACGGTTAAGGGTTTTCTTGGCTTTTTTGCTATCGACTTCCTGCTCGGCATTACCGCCTGCCATCGCCATCCGATAAGCCAAACTGTAACTGGTGTAGTTACGCAGCACATCGAGGATATAGTTCTCCTCAATTGCCTGTCGCATACTGTACACATCAAAAGGCTTGGGTTTGTTGTCGTCGCTTAGCGGCATCATTGGGTTTTCTGGCCGCCCAAATAACTCTAACGTCTTACCCTTTGGGGTTGCCGTAAAGGCAAAGTAGCTGATGTTTTTGCTGCCACCACGGGCGGCTAGCGTCATGTTCATTACATCTTCAGCACTGAGTTCTTCATTATCCTCAAGCTGCTCGGCCATCAACACTTCACGCAGTTGTCTTGCCGTGCTGCCGCTTTGGCTCGAATGGGCCTCATCGGCAATTACCGCAAAGGTACAATCCTTTAAGCTGGTGGCTTCTTGAATCGCCTTTAGCACATAAGGGAAGGTCTGAATCGTCACCACAATAATCGGTGTACCACTTGTCAGCGAAGCGGCTAACTGTGCCGATTTACTGCCATCACCTTCATCGCGGTTAATCCGGCTAATCACCCCTTCAGCATGCTCAAATTGCGAGATGGTTTCTTGTAGCTGGCTATCGAGTACTGTTCTGTCAGTAATCACAATCACCGACTTAAAGATTTTATTGCCACCATGGTCATATAACGAGGCGAGCTGGTGGGTTAGCCAAGCAATCGAGTTAGACTTACCCGAACCTGCCGAATGCTGAATAAGGTACTTTTGGCCAGTCCCTTCTTGCTCAACCTGTGACAATAGCTTTTGCACTACATGCCACTGGTGATAGCGGGGAAATATCATGGTTTCTTTTTTAGTGACTCGGCCTAGGGCGTCCTCTTCGCGCTTTACTTCAAGGTGAATATAACGCCCTAAAATTCGCAACCAGTTATCCGGTGAAAATATTTCATCCCATAGATATTCGGTGGCAAATCCTTGGCCATTTTCGGGCTGTTCGTTCCCCGCACCACCTGCTTTCGTCCCCTTGTTAAAGGGCAAAAAGTAAGTGTTTTCGCCAGCCAGCTTGGTCGTCATCGCAACTTCAAACTGATTCACTGCAAAATGCACTAATGCCCCACGGCGAAACTTCAGTAGCGGCTCATCCTTGTTACCAGTTTTGACTTGGCGATCTTTACGGTACTGCTGCTTGGCATTCTCAAGGCTTTGCTTAAAGCACGACTTGAGCTCTAAGGTCGCAACGGGTAAGCCATTAACAAATAAGGTGAGATCTAAACGGCCATCATAACCATTAGGGCTGTACACCAGCTCAGGCACCACCCGTAAGCGATTGGCGTGATAACGGCTCAGTAACTCAGGGTTCAGCCCATGATCAGGCATAAAGGTGGCTAAACGAAGTCTGGCACCACGGTCTTCAAGGTGATTACGTAATAGCCATAGCGTACCTTTATCGGCATGGTCTAAATGCCTAACCACCGCATTGAGTAGATGTTTTTCGGTTTCTTGCGGATAAATCTTGGCGTATTTATCCCATGCTTCAGGTTGGCTTTGCTGCACGTAAGCGAGTACGTCTTCAGGGTATAAGGCACGTTCACGGTCGTAATGGGCAGAATCCCCCAATAACCATCCCTGATTTAGCAATGCTTGAATGATATAGTCCTGAAAAGCTTTCTCACGGGCTTTCGCATCCATGCTCATAGGGCTTGTTTCTCCTGTTGTGCTAACCAATTAATACCTTGATGGACAAAGTTAAAGAGAGCTTCGGTCTCGTTTCGAGCAATCATATTGGGGATTATCTTAGGGTCAAGATCCTGTGATTGATGGATTAGGTCGTCCCTAAGCTCAATCAACTTCCCCCAATATTCTAAGCTCGGCATAGGTAAGGCATTACCCCTACTTTTCTTCTCATTTAGGCACTCAAATGCTTGATAGGCATCTTTCGGGCAATCCCCCGTAATCGCCTTAACCCAATGCTTGGCCACACTAATACAACTCACTAGCAGTAGTTGCACCAGTCGCTCAGCCGCTCGATTTTCTATTTCAGATAGTGAACGCTGGCTAATTAATGAGCTAACTTCAACCATCTCAACCTGATAGCTGCTTAATTTTGCTCTAAGCGAAACAAGGTAGCTGTTGTCAGTCATCAATGTTGGTTCCATTCTCCACTTTCTGGTCAAAAGTGGTCTGCCATACTGTCTAATAAATCGTTTCGAATGCATTTTCCATGTGATTGAAAAATCTTAGAGCCTTTGCGGCCTCGGCATGGAATCGTAAACGACGTTATGTACCCAAAGTCAAAATCATTTGTAAGCAAAAAAGCATCTTCGGGGAAATAGTCTTCACCAAGAAGAATGACCAGCAAATAATCAAACCCCTTTTCCAAATGTGTTACCCTTGCAGGGCTTTTACCAATCCTAGAAGTTTTTACTTGATATTTAAAGACTTCCTTTTCGGTTCTGACAGCGATATCCCACGATTTTTCAGTTGCCTTACCATAGAATACTTCAGCATCAGGATTGCAATGACGTAAGCAAACATAGGCAAAATACTCTCCAATTTTACCCACATTCATTGGGCCACTTGGAAGCAGGTTATTAGACTCCGCTTGTAGTTGCTCGAGTTTAACCAAAGCACTCAAATATTGGTCCATCACTTGGTTAACCTCTTGGACAGTAGCCCAATCAACAACATCATGACTTAGCACACTTAAGTCGTTATGCATTGGGTCGTTCCCAATTTCTAAGGTCTATTTTCCCTGTTACGGCGGCTGAGATAAGGGAATATCTTCTTTCATTCATAAAATCAATAACTTGAATAGTTTTACTGGTTAGCAGGTCTATCTTCGACACTGAGTCATAAACGTGTTTAACGATGCTTTCTTGCTCATTTAATTGAGATGGATAGCAAATCAAGGGCGATAATACATCGGAGTTAGATAAATTTGCTTGCTTAGTTCCTGAAGGCATTGAGTAGATTTGACTTAAATAACTGTCTGACAACAGTAGCAACAGCATAAAATCAGGGTTGATTTTTGATTGATTAAGATTGAACTTTGCTACACGTTGGTTTAGTAACGAATCTTCATCTGCATCGTACCTAACCGCAAAACCATAATCACGCTTCCCTAAAGTTCCCGTTAATGACATTAGCAAATCACCCTTGGAAACTTTAAAAACTGCATGACTTTTAGAAAATCCTATTGGTAGGAACGTGGGGTCACGTTCTAATTGCAATCGACTTTGATACAAGTTTCCTATTTTGATCAACTGTATCCCAGAATCGACGAAATCATCGCTGCTAAATGCAAAGCCCCCACTAACACTCGATACATACTTAACGCGACTAACTGTCCAATGCTCTGGCACTTGGCCGAGCCACTCGACGCCGGAGTCTTTCATGGGGGCATCTGGGTTGAGACCTTTAGTGACGGCGTGGGAGAGCACGGCTTGGCGTTTCTCTTTGAGCAGTTCTATCAGCCTCTGCTGCTTTGCTATCAACTGGTCAATTCTGGCGGTTTCGTAGTCGAGGAAGGCGGCTATGATTATCTGTTCTTCAGGTGGTGGCATCGGTAGCATTACATCTTTCAATATACTTTGAGTAATGCTAAATACCTTAACTCCTTTCACAGCCAATCTAATTTGATTTCTGCACTCGGTCGATTCAAATGCATAGGCAAGATATCGGCTCACATTACCGTCATTAGGACGAAGAACTACAGTGTGATAGCCTGCGAATAACAGCCCATTACCAACAAACTGAGTGAAATTACCCGCCCCATCCAAATCTTCTGATGTATCAGCAAATACAAAGTCACCGTTCTGCAATAAAGCGGCCGGAGTTGTCTTTAAGTAATCCTCGCTTACTCGCTTCAAATTGTGAATATCAGGATTAATCTCGAAGCCAAACTTTGAATGAACTTCACCATAGTTGACAACAGGAACGCCGCTATCCTCAAGATTAGCTTTAGTAATGTTTAAGCCTCGGCCAAATGAAAACAGATAATTAACTTTCTTAATACCCCACGAAAAGGGAAGCTTATTCAAAAAGCCGACACCAGAGTCTTTGTACTCAGGATAAGCCACATACTTGTCGCTCATACTCGCCCCCAAGGTGTCGGTTGACTGATAATCAAAAAGATCACGAATGCACCTCCGCCAATAGCTGCATAATATCCTTAGCTACGGCATCCAGATCGGCATCAATTGCTTCTAATGAGCGTGGAGGCTGGTACTGATAGAAATGGCGGTTAAAGGGGATCTCATAGCCCACCAGCCCGACCTTACCGTCGAGCGGGTCAGTTTTGCTGGTATCAATCCACGCATCGGGCACATGGGGCAATACTTCCCGTTTGAAGTAAGCCTCAATATCCTCATTGAGCGGTACGTTTTCGTTATCCCTTAGCTCTGTGGCAGGCTCTGGCTCACCCTTGGTCTGACATATTTCAGCGGTATCATCCTGCTCGCCTAGATTGCTGAAAATCAGCTTTAGCACGGTAGCAGGTAGCAGGTAGCTTGCTGGTGGACACAGAAGCAAATGCCTTGCTAAATGCCTTTTTGAAAATGTCGCGGGACAGGTATTGGTCCTGTGGCATAGCAGTTAAAGCAGACAAAATACCTTGCTGTAGATCATCATTCAATTTTGCCCACGCATTTTGCTGCTGAAGACTATTGAGCCGCTCTGCATCATGGGGATAAAGGGCTAACTTTAATGGCCGCTCAACAGTGATACGGCGATAGCCAAAGTCAGTGGTGTTGAAAATCTTGGCGATGGGGCTTTGCTCATAACGGCTATAGAGATCGACAATAGTGCTAATTGCATCATCGTCGAGGAACTTACGTTTGCTACCAAGGGATTTACGCATACTGAAGTGCATATCGCTGGCGTTGATAAGCAATACCTTGCCTTTACGTTCCGCTGGCTTATGGTTTGACAGCACCCAAATATAGGTCGCAATGCCAGTGTTATAGAACATATCGGTCGGTAGTGCGATAAGGGCATCGAGTAGGTCTCGCTCCAGAATATAACGGCGGATCTCACTCTCGCCGCTGCCCGCTCCTCCGGTAAATAACGGTGAGCCATTGAGGATAATACCAATGCGGCTGCCTTCGGATTTATCGCTTACGGGCTTCATTTTGCTGATAAGGTGCATCAGGAACAGCAAGGAACCGTCAGACACGCGAGGCAAGCCAGCACCAAAGCGACCATTAAAGCCTTTGAGCTTACGCTCATCGTTAATGCGTTTTTCGACTTTCTTCCAGTCCACGCCAAAGGGTGGGTTTGACAGACAGTAATCGAAACGGTCAAATTCGAGTTGGTCATCCGACAGGGTATTACCGAGCTTAATGTTGCTGATGTCCTGCCCTTTGATCAGCATATCGGCTTTACAGATGGCGTATGACTCAGGGTTTAACTCTTGGCCATAGGTGGCTAAACGGGCGTTCTCATTGATTTCTTTGAGATATTCCATCCCCGATGATAAGAAGCCACCCGTCCCCGCTGTGGGGTCGTAGATTGAACGCACAACACCGGGCTTAGTCAGGGCCACATCGTCACCGCTAAATACTAAGGAAGTGGTCAAACGCACGATATCTCTAGGGGTGAAGTGTTCCCCTGCTGTCTCGTTAGAACTCTCGGCAAAGCGGCGGATAAGCTCTTCAAACACTAAGCCCATATGGTAGTTGTCTACAGAGTCGGGTGACAGGTCAACCTCGCGGAACTTTTTCACTACTTGGTAGAGAATGTTGGCATCGTCAAGGCCGTAGATAGTGTTGACGAAATTGAAGTGTTCGAAGATTTCCCTTGCATCCTTTGAGAAGGCTCGCACATAGGCGTCAAGGTTATCACCCGTATTGTTCTCACCGAGACGATTGAGGTTAAGCGGTGATGCGTTATAGAAGTTGTGCCCCGCCGCATTCAGCAGCAGTTTCTCACGGGCATTCTCGGGTAATGCTTTTGTGGCCTCAGCTTGAGCAAGTACATTGTCTTTGGTGGCTTCTAATACGCATTCGAGGCGACGTAACACAGTAAACGGCAGGATAATACGACCATATTGAGACTGTTTGAAATCGCCGCGAAGAAGGTCGGCAACTGACCAGATGAAACTGGCAAGAGAACTGATACTGATATGTTCCATGATGACCCTGTTGGCTGCTTTGTTTATTCTGTGAGCAGCTCTATAAAAACAATAACAAAAAGTGCCGAGAGTCTACCAATCATCCCTTTGAGTGAACAGTTGTTATTTCACAGTTTGCGGCTAATTATCCGCTCGACGACTGCTATTTTCTCCCTGCCGATTTTGCTGCTGATTTCTGCCAACTCAATCTCCATCAAATGCAAGTAATATTGCCCTATTTGACAGTTTTACTATTTTTACTTGCTGATTTTTAATTGATTTTCTAAAAATAGCTATAGAAAAAGTTAATAGAAATACTTTAGTCAGTCTGCTGATTTATTGGCAGTTGATGGAGGTTAGTGAATCAGACGGGGAAAGCTAACTATTGACCTATCCAGTGAATGCTTGCATTGCTTACAAACACCACTTCAATATTAAAATTCACTACACAATAATCATTAACAAAAATTAATGTTGGTCTTTATACGCAATAATTCGTCACTATCTTGGATTTGTCCATTTTCGGGGAAATCATGGTATTGAACTCTCACATAAAAGCATTAAATTATAGATAAGGGTGTGACATACATGGCACCACGGGAGTTCCAAATGTTTAATGAAGACGTTACCACAGAAGACTCTATAGCAGTTGCCAGCTGCCATAACGCTGCTTATCGCCTGCCCTTTGAGTTGTTCAATGACCAGCTTGGACAGACAATTTATGAGATCAGCAGAATGTCGATTATTGATGGCTGGTTATTAGGTGGAGAAGTCAGTCTTGCGAGAGCCTTAGTCAAACGCTGTGGCTACTCAATTAGAACAGCAAGAAGGCATATTAAACGCTTGGAACAATCCGGGTTGCTGATTAGCACCCCACAACTAACCCTCGCTGGATTGCATGGGAACAACCTCTATAAGCGGTTATTTAACTAAGCATAGAGGAAATGCCCCGACTGGGTGATAAACGGAAAGAATACCCAGTCGGGGAAGAGCTTCAGTAAAGCTCGATGGCCAATTACAGACTAACTTCTTCATTATTATTTTAGTCTACGGTCACAGTTTAGGAGATGTCCAAATGACATCACAGACTCGTTTTACCACGGAAAATCAACCAGTAACATCTAAGTACATCAACTTTGCAGAAGTAAAAGGCAACTTTTCTTTACCAGAGGTAGTATCAGCCGCTCTAAACACTAGTTATAAATCATGTGGGACTGATATCTATCAGCTTGAGCCTGATGAGTGCCCTAACTGTGGGCATAAAGGATGTTTTAAGATAATTTGCCAAGATGCCGAAGATGAGCATTATCATTGCTTCTCATGTGAAGTTCATGGCGATATTTTTAATTTCCTCGTTGATTTTGAATTTGCAGAGAATCTCTTAGATGCAGCAAAAAAGCTCATTCAAAACGAGATTGAAGCATTAACAGTTATACAGGCTCCAAGACCCAAGAAAACAGAGGTGGAAGCAGAAAGAATTGAGCTTACCACTGAGCAATTTTCTCGTCGTCAAGCGCTGTATATCGCCGCTTGGGAGTATTACTTTGAGCCGATGATGGACGATAAGAGCCTCCCTCTTAAATCAATCATGACTCAGCGAAAGCTAAGCCAAAACGTACTGATTGACTATGAAATTGGTTACTCACACGGGGCTCTTTGGCGTTATCTTATTGATCGTGGCTTCTCTCTTGAGGAGATATACGCTTCAGGACTCGTCAAAGAGAGTCCACAATCCCCATATGATATTTTCCCTAAAGGGGTCTATATCTTCCCGCATTATGATGAATCGGGAACTATTTGTCGTTTTACCCTCAAAGATCCTGCAAAAAAAGTGATATGTCAGCTTCCTAAACTGTTCTGGCTGAACAATATCCAGTTCTATGGGCAACATACTATGAACCGCCAAGGCACTGTAGCGATTGTCGAAGGTGAATTTGACCTACTGGCTCTTGTCGATCATGGATGGCGAGGCCCTGTACTGGCGTCAAATGGACAAATTAGCCAAGCACAGCTAATGTGGATTAAGGAAAAATTACAAGATCGAGATGTGGTTACCTTCTTCGATAGTGATACCGCGGGTGATAAGTATCGAGATAAGCTTGCTCAGCTTGATTTACCGTCACTTGTCCATGTCACCTTACCAGAAGGTCAAGGCAAGGACATTGACGACTATTTAAGGCGTGAAGATGCTTTATCACTCGAGGAACTGGTTAATCAATACGGTGCAAGCCAGCAGTCTGTTGAAGTGATCTGTGAACCTGCTGTAAAGCATGACAACACTTCGACAAACCCTGTGTCTGTGTCTGATGAACCTATCCCCGAGATCTGGGCTAACTTCAACGAAGACTCACTGAATGATGTGGGTAATGCTGACCGATTAAAAGCGATCACCAACGACAGCATGATGTACGTACCAGAACTTAACAGCATAGTTAACTTTAATGGCAAACATTGGGCTCCATCAAGCGGAAAGGAGCTTGAATATACCCGATGTGTTGGAGAACGTCTTATCAATCAAGCTGGTAGTATGTTAGAAGAAGCAATACAAACCAAAAATAAGACTAAGTTAGCTGAAGCAGAGCAATTACAAAAATTTGGCCGAATGACGCTTAATCGTAAAAAAATGATGGATATGCTAGAAATCTTCAAGTCAGGCAATCAGATATCTACGAACTGCTTCGATGCTAATCCTATGCTGCTTGGAGTAAACAATGGCGTATTAGACTTAGCTAACGGAAAACTATTACCTGCACAGAAAGAAATGTACATCAGCCGCTGTGGGGATGTTCATTTCGATAGCTCAGCTGGTTGCCCTCGTTGGTTACAGTTCATTGATGAAATCACCTGTGGCGACAAAGAATACGCTAAGTTTTTACAACGCATAGTTGGTTACATGCTAACCGGACGAACAGACGAACAAGTACTGTTCTTCCTCCACGGTCATGGTTGTAATGGTAAGAGCACCTTTATGAACGTGATACAGCGATTAATGGGAAGTTACTATCATCAGATCGATAGTAGTGTTTTGCTGCAAACCAATAACGGTAATACAGGCCCTAACCCATCCTTAGTTAAGCTGGCTGGTAGTCGTGTTGTTGTGGCTAATGAATTACCTGAAGGCTCTAGGATGAATGAAAACCTAGTGAAATCTATGACCGGTGATGATGTGATTGTCACTCGTCAACTCTATGCCAAGGTAGAATTAGAATACCGTCCGAAGTTTAAACTCATCATGATAGGTAACCACAAGCCCGTGATTCGTGATACGAGCCTCGGCATGTGGCGAAGAATGATCATGCTTCCATTCAATGCGAGTTTCAGTCAGGAACAGATGGACCCACGATTAATGGATAAGCTATATGCTGAACTCTCAGGTATCCTCAATTGGGCTCTAGAAGGCGTTCAGATGTGGCTAAAGGATGGTATTAAAGCCTCGATTCCCAATTCGATAAAGTCAGAAATCGCAGAGTATCGCCATGAGTCAGACTTACTCGCTATATTCCTTGAGGAATGTACCTGTAAGGGGGATTTTACCTATACAGATACGCTATATGATGCCTTTAGAAAGTGGGCTGAGCGTGATGGTGACTGGAAGATGACCCGTAATATCATGACCAAACGGCTGGTGGAGAAAGGCTTTGAGAAAGGCCGACACAACAGTAAAGCCATGATTAAGGGAATTATCTTAAAGCCAATATTTGATGACATAATCGAACTCGATCCTGAGCCACGGCAAGCTTCAAAACCGTTGTGGAGCTCATCTAGCGGTATTTCGCCGGATCAGTATACTGTCTAACGGTTAATCTATAACCAATTGAAGAGAGGCCCTAGAGCCTCTCTTTTACCATCATTTCATTAGGACTCAATATTTATCGGCAGATAAATCGCACAGACAGAATGACCTCATCAAACGACTTACAAGCCATTAAGGTACTGAGCGTAAAGGATGTCTGCAAAGTCTGTCTCAGTAATCTCTTGAAGCACTAAGTCACGCACAGCATTTGCTAGCAGCTCGTTATCCTCTGTGATTTCATAGTCGTTGAGAGACAAGTATTCGAGTGCGACTGCTAAGCCTGTTCGCTTATTTGCATCAGGACAAGCATGAGATACCGCAATGCAAGCAGTATATTTGGCAGCAATCTCGAACACATCATCTAAGCCTTGGTAGACAATAGCATTGTCGATACGGCTTAACGCTCCCTGAAGTTTAGGAATATCAACCACACCTTTCATGCCGGGTTCTGTCGATAGAATTAACTCATTAATTTCGACAACTCGTTCAAAAGGAAAACAGATGATATCCATTACATATCAGCCAGCTTTTGGAAAGTTTTAGGATGGGTTCTTAATGCTAGTTTTGTTTCAGACTTCACGATTTGACGCCCAATATCACCAGATAAATCAAGTTGCTTGGTCGCTTTAATCTTCGGTCTTGTAACCGCTTGAACACCGTAAACTTCTAATTTTCGATTCATAATCTCATACCTTCATGAGCTTCGACTTGCCAACAGTATAGCTTGATACTGCAAGGAAAAATATAGTAACGAACGAAGGCTAGTATACACTAGCACTAAGCCCCAGCGATTAAGCTACTGCCTTGTTATGATTCAGAACACCACTTAGGAATCTCTATCACTGGCATCTTATCTATCGCATGATGGAGTTCTGAGTAGATGCCATAGTTTCGCCCCGTATACCCCGCATTAGAGTGCCCTGTTATCGCATTTTGAATATCCTCACGCATCACCTTCCTTGCCTCTGTAATGAAGCGATGGCGGAACGCATGTAGCGGTTTGAGTGTGTCAAAATGTTCGATATTGAGCGTCATAAACGCCTCTTTGAGGTGCCTTGCAACCGCCAAATGATACTTAGCCTTATTGTTTGCTTTGAGCACAGGAAACAAGCGGCCATCAACGGGCAAAGACTGAAGGTAATCGAGCAATCCCAACTCGATGAGAGATCGACATACTGGCACTTTCCTTGATTCACCCGTCTTAACGGATTGGTCATCCCTCACCTCTTGGATATGGAAAAACCATAGCTGTGGGTCGTCCTTATCCTGCTTAATGTCTTTCACATAGAGTTGAGCAATCTCTTCAGCCCTTGCTCCTGTATAGGCTAGGATAACAGGTAACCAGTAGGGTGCCTCACCATACCTTGCTTTCTGAGCATCTGTTCGAGCCTGAAAAAGTGGTAAGGAAAAAATCTGTGATAGCTCAATGTTTGAATAGCCCGGATCTCTCACGGTCCTGACTGTTTCTTTACCCGGAGATACTTGATGACACGGGTTTTTCGGCAAGATATCCAATTTCACCGCTTGCTGGAAATAGCCTGAGATAAGCTTAAGTTCCTTATCAGCGGTATTGATGCTAACCCGAGCCAACCCTTGCTTATTTGCTATCTCAATTTGCTTCTTAAAGGAGAGATCTCTGACATCATGTGTTGGCTTACTGGGACATTGAATGATCCAATTGAAGAAGTTACGCATATCAATCTTTTGGATTTGACCTATTGGCTTAGTGCCGAAAAACTCGATGAGTCTGTTGCATGGTCGATTGCGGTCTGCTTGCCATGACTTAAAGGCCGTCTCACCTAAGATGAGACTTTTTTGAGTATTAACCCATTCAACCAAATGAGAAACGGTAGATGATGTTGAGACATCCCCTCGGGTAGCCATAACATCAGGAACGACTTCTAACCCTGATTCAGCTAGTGCAGCACGACTATTATCAGCAAAATCCTGCACATTCCCTGAGTCACTTCGTGGCATGAACAGTGGCTCGAAGCCTCTTTTTCGCTCCCGTCGTGTATATACTTCTAGGTCAAATGCAGAATTACACAGCCTAATAATAGCTTCAGCTAATTTGACAGAGAGATACAGCCTAGCGGCATGGGAAAAGAGTTGGCACTGAGACAGATTGAGAGCTTCATCAACGAAATCGTTCATGTGACTCATGAAGCGTTGTTCTGCGGATTGCTGGTGGATAGTACCTTCAGCGTCATTTAACGCCTCTAACGGCTCGCTAAACCACTCTGCCATCGCCTCAAGGCCATCGGATGTCTCTAGGGTATATCGAGCGAGGACATCTGGCTGGCTTAATCGTTGACGTTCATTAACGAACCAATGACTCACGATAGCATCTAATTGGGCAGGGTTAACTTGCTGCTCTCGTTCTTGATTATCGTAACGCAACTGGGCATTAGCCGTGATAGCTTCAAACTCTGCAACAATGACTGATGCCCGAGATTTTGCTTCTGCTGCATCCTTAGTTTCAAGACTTCTTTTAAGCTCTGTTTTACCGTCTAAGAAAGGCCGTAAATGTGCAGGAATACCCTTGCGGATTTTCCACATTCCAGACTTCGGATCTCTGCGAGGTTGGATCATAAATGCCATCGTTTTGTACCACCCTTTTGTACCACCTTAAGGTGCCAAAGGTTGGTTAGCCATTGGATTAAGCAACTATAATTCAATAAGTTTTTGATAGAAATGAAAAAACCCGACCATGTGATCGGGTTCTTAGAATTTGGCGGTGAGAGAGGGAGTCGAACCCTCGATACGTTACCGTATACACACTTTCCAGGCGTGCTCCTTCGGCCACTCGGACACCTCACCATATATCGATTTATGTTAGCGTGGTTAATCTTTCACGTTCAAGAATCACTAACGATTTCATATAGCCCTGCCGAGAGGCTTTCATCGTTAACGGAGCGGTACTGTACGCAAAAGCCTAAAGGGGGTCAAGTAAAAAAGACTCAGTTTCAGGCGGTTGCGCAATTGCTAAACAAACCGCCGTGATTTATTGAATCTTTTCACCGTTTTATACCGTTAATTGACGGTAAATTTGTGTACTTCTTTTGACATTGAATTCGCGTCAAACGTTAGGGCTTTGGTCAGCTCCCTAAGCTCATCGGAGATCCTTTGAGTATTAAGGTAAATCTCACTGATCTTCAGTGCATTACGATTTACGTCTTCGGATACCGCCGATTGCTCATGAGTTGCTGTAGCAATTTGCTCGTTCATGCGGTCAATAATGTCTACTTGCTCCACAATACGTTTCAATTCGATACCTGCCTGTTCAGCTTCATGGACACTGCTATTAGCCTGAGCTAATCCTCTGTCCATGGCTTTTACTGCAATGCTCGCTCCCGCCTTCAATCTATCTGTCATATTTTTAATGTCAGAGGTCGAGGTTTGTGAGCGCTGCGCTAAACTTCGGACTTCGTCTGCAACTACAGCAAAACCGCGACCCATTTCCCCTGCGCGAGCAGCTTCAATGGCGGCATTAAGCGCGAGTAAATTAGTTTGCTCAGCAATACTGCTGATCACTTCAAGCACTACCACTATGCCGTGAATTTCACGGTCTAAATCGTTAATGGCTTTAGAAGCTCCACTAATATCGTCGGCTAACGCTTTGATCGCTTTGCTGGTTCGGCCGACTTCGAGGTTGCCTTCTTTAGCCTCTATATTGGCGGCGGAAGACGCTTCGGATGCCTGCACTGCATTACTGGCAATCTCGGCCACTGTTGCACTCATTTCTGTCATAGCGGAAGCCACTTGTTCTGCCTCACTGTGGCCCGCCATCACATCTTGCTCCATGGCATGGGTACAGAGATCCATTTGCTCCACGGCTTGTTGTAATTTAGCGCCACTGGAACGTACATGTAGGATCACCTTTTCAAAATCACTCATCATATCGTTAAAGGCGATGGCGAGTTCACCGAATTCATCGGAGCTAGACTGAGTCAGACGCACACTTAAGTCGTAATGTTTACGGGCTTGCGTGATGGTCGAATATAAGTGATGCACACTGTCATGCAAATAACGGATAACAGATAGACTCAATATCAAGACTATCGCCAATACTGAGATTAAGGTCGCGAGCACTAAGAACATTTTCTCATTCGCTAATGTTAATCTTTCATGGGTGGTATTAAGTAAATCTGCCGAGACTTGCTGTTCAAACTCACGTAATAGCTCAATCCGCGCGGTCGATTTACTGAACCACTCTTCGGGACTTTGTTGCAGGATTTTTTGATTATCTTGCTCGAATGCGATTTGACGTAACAGCTCAACGTCATGCATTGCAGCTGAACTCTGTAAACGGTTAAACGAGGATAATAAATCAGAATTTGCTAGCGCAAAAAAACGCTCTTGATAGGTATTTTGCTCCGAAACTAAAGTGATAAATTTGGCATAAACCTTAGGCTTAAATCCAGCTTGGCCAAAGGTTGAGCTGAGTACCGCCCTTTCAATCCCCGCCCTTTCCTTTAATTGCAAAAAAGCACTAAAAGCCGTCGCTTTAATGGCGATTTCTTGATTAGCACCCGTTTTTGCGGTTTCATCGACTATTGTCAGTAATAACTTATTTAACTCAGTGTAATAGGCAACTTCATCGGCGACACTGATACTTAAATTATCCACCTGCAAGCGGATGGCATTTAAACGCCCGAGTTGAGCGTTTAGCTCTCTAAGTTTTGGGGCAAATATCTCCGGCAGATGATTCTCAGTGATAAAACGCTGATAGAGGCCGAGCTGCGTATCCGTTAATTGTCTTTGACCAGGTATTTTACCCGCAAACGCTTTTCCTGCTGAGCCAATAAATCCAGCACTCATGCCGCGCTCTTTTTGTAACTCATGCACTAAATTACTGTTGGTGACGGCTAGCTCGCTTAATTGCACTACTAAGGTTAAATCTTTTCTATATTCATATTTTTCAATGAGGTAAAGCGTGCCACATAAAAAACAGGCTAATAGCGGAGGCAAGACAACCATTAATAATTTTTGTTTTAGACTGAGATTACCAATCCATTGCCATTTCATAGAAATATCCTTTTAAACTTAGTTTTAGATCCAAATACCGAACACTAGGTATAGCATAATATCAACCGTAGGACGACTAAGGTTTATTGAAATTGCACAAGCTAATATCCTGATAAACGAGGATTTCCCCCATATTCCATCAATAGCTTAGATTTTGCTAATCGCAGAGCAAACTTGAGAAACGTCAAACAAGGATCAGATAGAAATAAAAAACGCATTGAAAATTCCAATGCGTTTTTCTAGAGAAAGGAACACTTAATCTGTGACTGAAAATGACTCTAACTGAAAAGCTGTGGGAATAATCCCTTCACACCAGCCGCAATGACTTCGATACCAATAGATAACATCAAGAGTCCCATGAGACGGGTAATCACGTTAATACCCGTTTTGCCGAGGATCTTATAAATGATAGATGCCATTCTAAACAGGCCAAAACTCACTAAACCAAACACTATCACAGTAATGAACATCGCAATAATGTTCGACAATGAATTATGCTCAGCGGCAAAGACAATCACCGAACTGATAGCGCCAGGTCCCGCCATCAGTGGCAAAGCCAAAGGCACAACCGCCACAGATTCCATCGCCGAGGATTCGCGGTCTTCCTCTTGGTTACGCTTCACTTCACCTAACTTACCTTGCAACATTGACATCGCAATAATGGCAATCAGGCTGCCACCAGCAATTCTAAAGGCAGATAACGAAATGCTGAACATATTCAGAATGTGCTGCCCCGCCACAATCGTGACTAAGAGGATCACCACAACCGCAAAGTTCGCTACTTTACCCGTGTGATTCCGCTCAGCCTCCGTTTGATGGCTGGTTAAGCTCACAAACACAGGCAACAAGCCAACCGGATTAATGATGGCAACGAGGCCAAGAAAAAATTTAACGTAAAGAGTTAACTCCAAGGGACTATCCTTATGTGCGTGTCACGCCGTCTTCATCAAAATAAGCTTGAGGGCAAGTATAGTATCTCAAGCGCTATTGACTGAAAAATGAGATTTTTGAGGTTAAATCACAACTTCGAATAATATTTAGTTATCGAAGCCGATGCATTTTCAGCGCAATTTTAAACAAACAAGTTACCCTAAGTGTAGTTTTATTACATAAAAGCACGATATTGTCGTTGATATCACACTTTCAACGCGGCTTTAGGTGTAATTTTCTACCATAAAGAGGATTTAGTGAATGCCTTGATTCACTAAATCTTTTTAGGAGTATTAATCATGACAGTGACCAATGCACAAGAACTGGATCTCATGGTCGAGCGAGTGGCCAAAGCACAAGCCGAGTATGCAACATTCAGCCAAGCGCAAGTCGATAAAATTTTCCGTGCAGCGGCCCTTGCCGCTGCCGATGCGCGTATCTCGCTGGCCAAAATGGCCGCTGCAGAAACCCGCATGGGTGTAGTTGAAGACAAAGTAATTAAAAACCACTTTGCCTCCGAATACATTTATAACAAATATAAAGATGAAAAAACCTGCGGAATTTTATCTGAAGATGTCACCTTCGGTACTATTACCATTGCTGAACCCGTAGGCATTATCTGTGGCATAGTCCCCACCACGAACCCCACATCGACCGCGATATTTAAGGCCTTAATCAGCCTTAAAACCCGTAACGCAATTATCTTCTCGCCCCATCCTAGGGCCAAAGTTTCAACCACAACCGCAGCAAAATTAGTGCTTGATGCTGCCATAGCCGCGGGCGCGCCCAAAGACATTATTGGTTGGATTGATGAACCCAGCGTTGCACTATCGAATCAATTAATGACTCACCCTAAGGTGAATTTAATCCTCGCAACGGGTGGCCCTGGTATGGTGAAAGCCGCCTACTCTTCCGGTAAACCTGCTATTGGCGTAGGTGCAGGTAACACGCCTATTGTTATCGATGAAACCGCCGACATCAAACGCGCGGTCAGTTCGATTCTCATGTCGAAAACCTTCGATAACGGCGTCGTTTGTGCGTCAGAACAAGCGGTAATTGTGGTCGACAGTATTTATGAGCAGGTTAAAGAGCGTTTCGCAACCCACGGTGGCTATATGCTGTCGAAGGATGAAGCCGCGGCGATGCAGCAGGTCATTTTAAAAAATGGTGGCTTAAATGCCGATATCGTTGGCCAAAGCGCCGCCAGTATCGCGCAAATGGCGGGCTTTGAAGTGCCGCACTGGACCAAAGTGTTGATCGGTGAAGTCACCGACATTTGCGACAGCGAAGCCTTCGCCCATGAAAAATTATCACCACTGCTTGGTATGTACCGCGCCATCGACTTTAACGATGCCATGGATAAAGCTGAAGCTTTAGTCGCACTCGGCGGCATTGGCCACACATCAGGGCTTTATACCGACCAAGATACCCAAACCGAACGTGTACATGCCTTTGGTTTTAGAATGAAAACGGCGCGTATCTTGATCAACACCCCAGCTTCACAGGGCGGTATTGGCGATCTGTACAACTTCAAACTGGCACCTTCGCTCACTTTAGGCTGTGGTTCTTGGGGCGGCAACTCGATTTCAGAAAACGTTGGCCCGAGTCATCTAATCAATAAAAAAACCGTCGCTAAGAGGGCCGAAAACATGTTGTGGCATAAGCTTCCTGCATCTATCTATTTCCGCCGCGGTAGTTTGCCCATCGCGCTCGAAGAACTGAGCGATAAAAAACGCGCCTTAATCATCACAGACAGATTTTTGTTCAATCACGGTTATTGCGATGAAACCATGCGGATTTTAAAAGCCCAAGGCCTTGAAACCGAAATTTTTTACGATGTTGAAGCCGACCCCACATTAGCCATAGTCCGTCAAGGCGCTAAGGTCGCTCAAAGCTTTAAACCCGATGTGATAATTGCGCTCGGCGGCGGCTCACCAATGGATGCGGCTAAGATTATTTGGGTAATGTACGAGCATCCAGATGTGGATTTTGCCGATCTAGCATTGCGCTTTATGGACATTCGTAAACGTATCTACAAATTCCCCAAAATGGGCACCAAAGCCATGATGGTGGCAATTCCGACAACTTCAGGCACTGGCTCAGAAGTCACACCTTTTGCGGTAGTGACAGACGAAATTACCGGTAAAAAATACCCGATTGCCGACTATCAACTCACGCCCAATATGGCGATTGTTGACCCAAATCTAGTGATGGACATGCCTAAATCTCTGACCGCATTTGGTGGTATAGATGCGGTGACCCATGCATTAGAAGCCTATGTCAGCGTGATGGCGAATGAATACAGCGATGGCCAAGCGCTGCAAGCACTCGATTTACTGTGCAAATATTTACCCGATGCCTACAACTTGGGCTCACAGTCACCTGTCGCCCGTGAAAAAGTCCATAATGGCGCCACTATTGCGGGTATCGCCTTTGCTAACGCTTTCCTTGGGATTTGCCACTCAATGGCGCACAAACTGGGCGCCGAGTTCCATCTCGCCCACGGCCTAGCCAATGCGCTGCTGATCAATAACGTAATACGCTTTAACGCAACGGATCTGCCCACTAAGCAAGCGGCCTTTAGCCAATACGACAGGCCAAAAGCCCTGTGCCGTTATGCTGCCATCGCAGATCACTTGAAACTAGGCGGAAAAACGGATGAAGAAAAAGTCGAAAAATTGCTTGAGAAAATCACACACCTCAAGAAGACGATTGGCATTCCTGCTTCTATCCAAGAAGCCGGCGTCAACGAAGCCGACTTCCTCGCCAAGTTAGATGAATTAGCCGAAGATGCGTTCGATGATCAATGTACCGGTGCCAACCCACGTTACCCATTGATTAACGAGCTGAAACAACTGTTCCTCGATAGCTATTATGGCCGTGACTATAGCGACAACAACTAGGTTATCGCCTGCCAATGCTAGGCTCGTGCTTAATAAAAGCCGCGCGACATAAATGAAAGAAGCCCTCGAATGAGGGCTTTTTATTGCGTGATGTTCCGTGGCTTACCTAGTTAATGAGTGACTGAATCGATGCGTTAACAACACGAACGTAAAATCACTTCACTAGCCGCTAGCTCAACTGGGCATCACTCAACTTACGATCACTAAGCTAATCACCACTTAGCTGAGCATCACAACAAACTACAACTAACGCTGCGCCAGCACATAATCGATGGCACTAGTGATTGCCGCAACCTGCGCCAAATTACACTCAGCTGGCGTGGCCGTTGGGCTATCTGGGTACACTTCTGTCGTTGTGTTATAGATACAGCCAGTGACACTGCTGCAAAGCCCTAATGACTTAAGCGGATAGTTAATCACCCCGTGCTGCACCACAGTCGAGCCAATGATCTCGCCTTTCTCGTCGGCAGGAGCAATGTGCGTCACTTTGCTCACGCCATCAATAATGGCTTTTTGGAAAGCATCCATTGAATGTTCGGTATCACCCACAGCATAAAAACCATCAGGGATAGTGCCTTTTTCATACTCAATGCCATCGCGGGCTGACAGCGCTGGACGAAACTCTAACTCATCTGAATCAGTGGTTTCATGTAAATCCACATGCAGATCAAAACCTTGCTCTACGGATGCAACTAGAGCCATCAAGGCCGCCGATTCCTCTGCGGGGCTGTTGGCATAGAATGAACGGTTTGGATCGATAGCCTTTGGATTCCAGCGATTAATGGTCTCGTAACCCCAAGGACTCACACATACGGCAACCACTAAATTCACCCGTTGCACGTAATTCGCCGCTTCATTCGTTAAAAAGGCCAATGCGCCATGCACACCGCTGGTCTCATAACCGTGCACACCACCAGTCACGAGCACGGTTGGCTTTTGTGGATCAAACTGCTGGCTTTTTACCGCAAATAATGGGTAACGATCGGCATTAATCGATAAGGCGCCATATTGCACAACGGTAAGCCCAAGTGCCAAGAGTGCAGCTTCCATCGCCTTGAGTGGCGTCACGACATCGTCCTGATACGAACGCTTTATTTTGGCGCTTGCAAGCCATGCAGCTTTTTCAGCCTCGCCCCATTTTTCGCCTACGGTGCCGATGGGATAAAATGTTAAATTTGCCATAATTCCTCTATTTTTAGTTCTATTCGGTAAAGTTCTTTTTATTCAAGTTCTTTGCACTCTAGTGCTTTCGTTCAAGCTCTTTTCGCTCAAGCTTTTTCGTTGAATTACTATTCAGTCGAATGATAGTGCTCGTGTTCGGATGATAAATGAGTACAGTCAACCTAAAGCAATAGCTGCATGGGAATATCACGGATCCCGCCGCGTTCTCGCTCGGGTCCAAGGGGCACAAAGCCAAAGCCTAAGTACACAGCCTGCGCATTCAGCGCCGAGTTCACGGTAAATATGCCCGAATTGCCTTGGGCTAAACACTGAGCTTTGGCATGTTCCCACAACATTCGCGCCACGCCTTGCCCCTGCGCATGGGAGGCGACAAAGAGATGGTATAAGTGACTATTCGCCTTCATCCCCACCACGCCTGCGAGTTGGCCTGAGTCCGTTATGGCGACATGGTACTGATAACCCATAGCAAAGTAGCTACCAATCGCCTCTATCGACATGGCATTGACTAAGATTGCAGCGCCCTCAGCAGTGCAAGTTGGGGCGATAAATTCTTGGGTTAATTGAGTGAGTAATACGCTTATTTCAGGGATGTCAGTTAAGGTTGCGGCTCGAATTTTCATCTTAACTCCTTGATTAAAAACATTTCATGACACAATAAAAAGCCAGAACAAAGTCTGGCTTTTTAAGATACTGAATCAAAAGGCACTTAATCAAAATACACTTGGTCAGAAGACGCTTAGTTTAAATACAGACTAAAAATACTTTGATTGTCAGTTGAGCATTAAATGACTCGCCGATGATAATCCTATCAGGGCGAGCCTTGCTTCTATGGGCTTTCGTCGGTGCAAACCCCATAGACGTATAGGCCGTTATTGCTTAGTCCAGCGGTCCATCCAACCGAAGACATTAGCATACCATTGCTCTAAGTTTTCAGGTTTTAAGATCCAATGGTTTTCATCAGGGAAAATCAATAACTCTGATGGGATCCCTTTGCGCTGCATAAAACTGAATGCCGCTAAACCTTGACCATAAGGGACGCGGAAGTCCTTCTCACCGTGGATCACCAGCATGGGTGTTTTCCAGTTTTCAACATAATTCACGGGGTTAAACTTCTCATATAACGCTTTGTTATCTGAATAAGTGCCGCCAAACTCATGCTCTGCAAACCACACTTCTTCGGTCACGTAATACATAGAACGCATATCGAACAGACCCGCGTGGTTAACTAAGCACTTGAAACCGTCGTTCCAGTTACCTTGGATCCAGTTCATCATGTAGCCGCCGTAAGAACCACCGAGCGCACAGGTGTTTTGCGGATCGAGCCATTTTTGTTGCTGGCTCACCGCCGCTAGGCCTTTTTGCAGATCTTCTAATGGCTTACCACCCCAATCTTGGCTGATTGAATCCGTAAAGGCTTGGCCGTAACCAGTAGAGCCGTGGAAATCCACCATAACGACGCCATAACCCGCACCCGCCCATAATTGGGCATTCCAACGACCACTGAAGGCATTACCAAATGAACCTTGCGGCCCACCGTGAACGAGATAGGCAATTGGGTATTTTTTCCCTTCTTGGAAGTTAGCTGGTTTGATCCAGTAACCGTAAACGTCCTCGTTATTCCAACCTTTAAAGCTGAACTGTTCAAACTTACCAAACTTGATCTCGGCCAATTTGTCTTTATTCACTTCGGTCAGACGTTTAAGCCCTTCACCTTCAGTCGTAATGCTATAGAGATCGCCCGGTTCAACTAAGGTTTTGCTATCGAAAATCAGTTGTTCGTTAGTGACCGCAATTAAACTGTTCGTGCCATCACTGTAGACAGAACGCACATCGCCAAATTGGGTATTCACTTGGAAAATTGAGACTTGACCTAAATCTTGTGCCGTCACATACAAGGTACGATTGTCAGGAGCAAACATCAGTGAGCTTGGGCTGCGATCCCATAATGGCGCCACTTCTTTGGTTTGGCCTGTGCTAGTATCGCGCAGCATAATGCCGTAGCGATCTGCTTCAAAACCCGGTTTTTTCATTGCTAAATAGGCCATGTAACGACCATCGCTCGAAAATGTTGGCTGCGCATCCCATGCAAGATTGTCTTTGGTTAAGTTGGTTGCGGTGCCGCCTGTCACTGGCACTTGCCACAAATCATAGTTAGTGGTCCAAGCTTGATCTTTGCTAGGGGCTTTCGCGCTATAAACCACAAACTTACCGTCTGGGGTGAAGGTCACTTCTTCCATACCCGAGAAAGGTTTTGGCGGCGTTTCAGTGTCTAACCCTTGAGTCACATCCACCACTTTAGTGAGTTTCTCACCGTTTACCGCACCCACAAATAAATGGTTACGGGCGTGGTCTTCCCACGTATCCCAATGGCGAACCATTAACTGCTTGTATTCACGGCCAGTCGATTTACGCTCAGCTTCGGCGGTAAATTTATCCTTTGAGCAAGCTAAGTCCTTACACTCGGGGAATACACGCATGCTGAGTACAACTTGTTTACCGTCGTTTGATAATTTGTAGCCATCAATATCCAAAGGTAGATCAGAAACTTGTACCGCTTCACCGCCCGTTAATGGCAGTTGAAATAACTGGCTTGAACCACTGCGACTGGCAAGGAAATAAATCGACTTATCGTCATTGGCGAAGCTCACATCGTGCTCTGTGCCCGTGGCAGAGGTCAATTGCAGTGGTTTCGCCTTCGTGTCTATCAAATCTAATAGATACAGATCCGAGCTGGCCTCTCCCTTATCGTTTACCGTTTTAAGACCATAAACTAATTTAGTGCCATCGTGGGACACAGTCGCAGAGTGCATCTTATTGAGTTTAATGAGTTGTTGCACAGTAAAAGGCGTAGGATCGGCCGCTTGGGCTGATAACGCCAGTCCCGCAGCGCCGAGCGCCAATAGGAGAGGAGCTATTTTCATTGTTATGTCCGTCTTTGGTTAAACTGGTTCGATAGTTGCGCCAATCATTGCAAGGGTTCTATTGAAATTGCAATAGTTCTACTGAGTTGCAACCGCACGAATGTTAAAAACGATCTGAGATCGTATCTTTTGAAGATAAGCTTGCCACACTATCGAAACAAAAACGCTCAGGCAAGCCAAATGGCGAACCTGAGCGTATTTTTTTGTGACAAAATGTCAGTGGCGCAGTGTTTTACCTCAAGAACAGATATCAGAACTCAAACTTAAGCTATTTTGCTTAAAAAGCCATCAAGTTCAATACGCTGCATCCTCACCTTTACGCTTTCGCGTTAGCGATATTCACTTTCCAAATTGCAGGACCCGTTTCATGGGCGTTCACGCCATGTGAATCCACAGCCACAGTCACTGGCATATCTTGCACATCAAACTCGTAAATCGCTTCCATTCCCAAATCAGCAAAGGCCACGACGCGAGAATGTTTAATCGCTTTAGACACTAAATACGCAGCGCCGCCAACGGCCATCAGATATACCGCTTTGTGTTTTTTGATCGATTCAACTGTCGCAGGGCCGCGCTCAGCTTTACCTATCATGCCCATCAAGCCAGTTTTCTCTAACATTAAGTCAGTGAATTTATCCATACGAGTTGCTGTGGTTGGGCCCGCAGGGCCGACAACTTCAGTACCCACTGGATCAACTGGGCCAACGTAGTAAATAAACTTACCGGTAAAGTCCACGCCTTCTGGCAGACCTTCACCGCTTTCAATCAGGCTTTGAATGCGCTTATGGGCAGCATCACGACCAGTCAACATTTTACCGCTCAGCAGAATGGTTTCACCGCTTTGCCACTGTTCGATATCCGCTTGAGTGACAGTATCTAAGTTAACGCGGCGCACATCATCACCCACTTCACGGGTAATTTCTGGCCAATCAGACAATGATGGTGGCGTTAATTCAGCTGGACCTGAGCCATCTAAATGGAAATGCACGTGGCGAGTCGCTGCACAGTTAGGGATCATCACCACTGGCTTTGACGCCGCGTGGGTGGGCGCCGATTTGATTTTAACGTCTAACACTGTGGTTAAACCGCCAAGACCTTGCGCACCTATGCCTAAATTATTCGCACGCTCAAAAATGTCTAAACGCAGTTTTTCTTCGGTCGTCTGCGCGCCACGGGCCATCAACTCATGAATATCCACGCTTTCCATCAGCGCTTCTTTGGCTAATACGGCCGCTTTTTCTGCCGTGCCGCCAATGCCTATACCCAGCATACCCGGTGGACACCAGCCCGCACCCATAGTAGGTAGCGTTTTTTCTACCCAAGCGGCGATATCGTCAGATGGATTTAACATCACCATCTTAGCTTTGTTTTCACTGCCGCCACCTTTGGCTGCAATCGCCACTTCGATATGGTTGCCAGGCACCATGTCGATATGCACCACAGATGGCGTGTTATCTTTGGTATTTTTACGGCTGCCCGCAGGATCTGACACTATTGATGCGCGCAGTGGGTTATCAAGATTGGTATAGGCACGACGAACACCTTCGTCGACCATTTCCTGAATCGTCATATCGGTTTTGTCCCATTGGACACCCATGCCTACTTTCACGAAAGTGGTCACAATCCCAGTGTCTTGACACAGAGGACGCTTACCTTCGGCCGACATACGCGAGTTAATTAAGATCTGGGCAATCGCATCCTTCGCCGCCGCACTTTGTTCACGCTCATAAGCTTGGCTCATGGCATCAACAAAATCCTTCGGGTGGTAATAAGAAATGTATTGCAAAGCATCCGCCACACTTTCAATAAAGTCGGCTTGTTTAATCACAGAAGTTTCAGACATTTTATGGTGAGATGACATAGTAGGAGCGCTCCAGCAGCCTTTGCGGCCTAACTTGTTTTTGTTTAATTCTTTCTGGGCCAATATGATACTCTTTCACATCTTTTTGGGCTACATCACATTTTGAATAGGGTTAATCGATGGCAATTAGGGCGTCAAAACAGCTTGCATCACGCCAACTTGACTGGACATTAAGTACCGCAGCACTGTTCGAACACTTTGCAAATGACACTTGGGCAATTCTGTTAGATTCGGCGAACGCGCCGCATCAAGACGCCAGATTCGACATCATTTGCGCCAATCCTATCGCAACGTTAGTGACTCAGGGCGAGCGTAGCGATATAAAGCTCATCGATACGAGCTTGAGCTTACCCGAGGCAATAGACCCAAACCGTGATCCCTTCGAGTTACTCAACACTTTATTAACCCATTGGTATTCAAAATCTTTTGATTGCGTTCTGCCCTTTAGTGGTGGCGCAATGGGCAGTTTTAGCTACGATTTAGGCCGCAGAATTGAATCCCTGCCGATAACGGCCAAGCAAGATATACAACTGCCAGAGATGAACATCGGTTTTTACGACTGGGCGTTAGTTTTTGATTACCAAGACCAATGTTGGCATTTGCTGCATTATTTAGGTGAAGCAGCACTCGATATTGAATTGAATAAAATTCAAGATAAAATCGCCAAAAAGCCAAATTCCGCCGCATTCATGCTCACTAGCCCATGGACAGCACAGATAGACAAAGCCCAATACACGGCAAAATTTGCAGCAGTTCAAGCCTATTTACACAGCGGTGATTGCTATCAAATAAATTTAACCCAAAGATTCGAAGCCCATTATCAAGGCGATGAATGGTCAGCCTATAGCCAACTGCGCAATGCCAATAAAGCACCCTTCTCGGCCTTTATGCGTCTGCCGCAAAACACGATTTTATCGATTTCACCCGAGCGCTTTATTCAGCTTCGCGGTGACGATATTCAAACCAAACCTATCAAAGGCACACTGCCGCGTCATACCGATCCCGCATTAGATGTGAAAGCCGCCAATACACTGGCAAACTCACCAAAGGATCGCGCCGAAAATGTCATGATTGTTGATTTACTGCGTAATGATATCGGCAAAGTGGCGGCAGCAGGCTCAGTACGTGTACCGCATCTATTTGAGATTGAAAGTTTTCCTGCCGTGCATCACTTAGTCAGTACGGTGACGGCCAAGCTTGATAGCCGATTCACGGCGAGTGATTTACTGCGCGCGGCGTTTCCCGGCGGCTCAATTACCGGCGCACCGAAAATTCGTGCCATGGAAATTATCGAAGAGCTCGAACCTTCACGGCGCAGCCTTTATTGTGGATCTATGGGTTATATCAGCCAAGACGGTCAAATGGATACCAGCATCACCATTCGCACTATTGTGGCCGAACAGGGCAAACTCTATTGCTGGGCTGGCGGCGGTATAGTGGCGGATTCTGAAGTGGATGCCGAGTACCAAGAAACCTTTGATAAGATCAGCCGTATTTTACCTTTGCTTGGCGCTGCGTCACAAAAGCCGTAAGCTTTAATACTAAACAGTCACGAGAACGTCGATGGATCAAGCGGAATTTAGACTCAGATTTAATCTGCACCCGTTAGCGCGGCAAGATCCGGCGGCCTTCCCTCACCTTGGATTACGCAAAGCCGCGGTGTTGATCCCACTGCTGGAGATTAACGGTGAGCTGAATCTAATTTTGACCCAAAGACCTATGCATCTGCGCGCCCATCCGGGGCAGATCAGTTTCCCAGGCGGTAAAATTGAGCCCTATGATATTGATGCGATTGCGGCCGCGTTAAGGGAAGCAGAAGAGGAAATTGGACTCTCAAGGCATAACGTCGAGGTGGTGGGCACGTTTCCAGCCCATAATACCTTCACAGGGTTTGAAATCACTCCTGTGATAGGCATTATCAAGCAGGCATTTGATTTAAAACTCGATCCCGGTGAGGTAGCCGATTGCTTTACCGTGCCATTAAGCTTTTTTATTGAACCGAATAATCGCCACCAAAAACGCTTTTTACGCCAAGGGCGCTATTACAGCGTGCATTTTATTCCCTATCAACAACGGTTTATCTGGGGTGCGACTGCCGCGATTATCGACCATTTATGCCGCCAGTTAAGCATTCCTGCCGATATTCTCTGACTTCATTTGCCATTGCTAAACCGTTAAAAAGCCAAACTGTTGAATTAGCCAAAGAATGGATAGCTTAAACCACCAAATGAATATACAAACCGGCGACAATCGACGTTAGCAGCAACATGGGAATATTAAACCAATAACCCATACGACTGTGATGGGCGACATAATAGTTAAACGCTAAACTGACCAAACTAATACCGCCACAAACCCAAATCAAATACTGCAATAATTGGGTTTCATGTGGATCCCAATGGACTCTAAATGTCGCGCCACGGGTCAAATAGGCCCCAACTTCACGGTCTGGCCTTGCATCACTAAACACTAATAGCGCATAGACGGCTATTGCCCAGCCTAATATGGATAAGGTCGCAAGGATAATTTGAAATATTCTAGTCTTGCTCATACCGCCTCCCGCCGTTTAACTCACTATATCGCTCAATATCGATATTATTAACCTCAGGATACCTTTTTCAGCTTGAGAAAAGCCACCAGCAAGGTAATATAAACCTCCAAAATTTTCATATAAAACGTTTCGTTGGAGAATTAAGCAACAATGAGCATTGCATCTGTCGCATCTGTATTTAAAGGTGAGCACGCCGTCGGTTCTAAAGTCACAGTGCGTGGCTGGGTCAGAACCCGTCGTGACTCTAAAGCCGGCATCTCTTTTTTAGCTGTTTACGACGGCTCTTGCTTTAATCCTATCCAAGGTGTCGTGCCCAATAGCTTAGATAATTACGACAACGAAGTGTTAAAGCTGACTGCGGGTTGTTCTGTTGTGATGACAGGCGACGTGGTGGAATCTCCTGGTGCAGGCCAAGCATTTGAGCTGCAAGTGACTGAACTTGAAGTCGCTGGCTGGGTTGATGATCCAGACACTTACCCAATGGCCGCTAAGCGTCACTCAATTGAACATTTACGCGAATTAGCGCACTTACGCCCACGCACTAACATTATTGGTGCCGTTGCTCGCGTACGTAACTGTCTATCTCAAGCGATTCACCGCTTCTACCACGAAGAAGGCTTTATTTGGGTATCGACCCCACTTATCACAGCATCAGATTGCGAAGGCGCCGGTGAGATGTTCCGCGTATCGACTTTAGATATGGAAAACCTACCGCGTACTGAAGCGGGTAAAGTCGATTACGATAAAGATTTCTTCGGTAAAGAAGCTTTCCTGACCGTATCAGGTCAGTTGAATGCTGAAACCTACGCCTGTGCACTGTCAAAAGTGTATACCTTTGGCCCGACTTTCCGTGCTGAAAACTCAAACACCAGCCGCCACTTAGCGGAATTCTGGATGGTTGAGCCTGAAGTCGCCTTCGCTAACTTAAACGACATCGCAGGCCTTGCCGAAGCTATGTTGAAATACGCGTTCAATGCCGTATTGACTGAGCGTATGGACGATTTAACCTTCTTCGCCCAACACGTTGATAAGACTGTGATCGACCGTCTGCAATCTTTCGTTTCAAGCGATTTTGCTCAAGTGGATTACACGGATGCGGTTGAAATTCTGCAAAACTGTGGCAGAACCTTCGAGTTCCCAGTGTCTTGGGGCATCGATTTATCTTCTGAGCATGAGCGTTACTTAGCCGAAGAACACTTCAAAGCCCCTGTGGTAGTGAAGAACTATCCAAAAGATATCAAAGCCTTCTACATGCGCTTAAACGACGATGGCAAAACCGTTGCCGCGATGGACGTGTTAGCCCCAGGTATCGGTGAAATCATCGGTGGCTCTCAACGTGAAGAGCGTTTAGACGTGCTAGATATGCGTCTAGCCGAAATGGATCTGAACCAAGAAGATTACTGGTGGTACCGTGATATGCGCCGTTATGGCACAGTGCCACATGCAGGTTTTGGTCTAGGGTTTGAGCGTTTAGTGTCTTACGTGACGGGCGTGAACAACATTCGTGATGTTATCCCTTTCCCACGTGCACCGCGCACTGCGAACTTCTAATCTCCCTTAACTTGGGACTGCATAGCTAAGACATCTCTATTAAACCTTAGCAAAACGAAAGGAGCTGAATATTCAGCTCCTTTTTTGTTCGTCCGTTTTAGTCACATCATGCGGCTAAACAACCATTAATCCGCCAGACTCAACGCCTGCGCAATATATTCCGCGACTCGCTTGGCAGCAATATCATCGATTGACACCAACTTAATATGGCGACGAAACTTGCCACTGCCTTCAAGTACCTGATGAGGATCGCTAAGATTCGCGCCTAAGCTAAACTCCAATGAAACATGCTGTTTATAGGCAAACACACCACAAAAACTGGCTTTGGTGCTAAAGAGTATACCGCCGTACTTAACGGCTTCAGTAATGGCCCGCGACGATGTGGTAGCGGCGGTTTTGACCTCCTGCCTCACCCCCTGCACTATTTCAAACAGACTCGGGCTGGTACATAAAATATCTTCTAACAGTCGTTCAAGTTGCGGCTGATCTTCCATCATGATCTCTTTACCTCTCATACAAGCAAGACTATCCCAGCCCGATTGTAGCGCGCTAATCGGACTGAATAACACCCTATTGAAGCATCCCCAAGAAATAGAATAGTGGCGTGCAAATAAAAAGGCCAAGCGTGGAGTACACTTGGCCTTTTGCTGGAGTTGTCCAACTTAGCAAGGCTAAGTCACACGGATAAACACTGCGCCCTAGATTAAAACCCCTTCACACCGGCCATGTCAGGGAGATGATGAGCAATCCCCTTGTGGCAGTCGATACAGGTCTTTTCACCGCTTGCCAGTGATGTTGAGTGCATCTGCGCCGCTCTGGGTGATTGGCGAGTAAAGTCCATGTAAGTGAAGTTATGGCAGTTACGACACTCGAGCGAATCATTGGCCTTTAACCTTGCCCACTCATGTTCTGCCAGTTCACGACGCTTATCTTCAAACTTCTCACGGGTATTAATCGTCCCAAAAACCTTACCCCACACTTCCTTAGATGCCTGCATCTTACGGGCAATTTTATCGGTCCAGTTATGCGGTACGTGGCAATCGGGACACGTCGCCCGCACGCCACTGCGGTTAGTGAAATGAATCGTCGTCTGTAGCTCTTGATAGACGTTATTTTCCATCTCATGGCAACCAATACAGAAAGCTTCTTGGTTGGTCACTTCTAGGGCAGTGTTAAATCCGCCCCAGAAAATCACGCCAGCCACAAAACCACCTAAGGTCAAAAAACCTAAACTGTAATGCACACTCGGACGATTGAGTACCTGCCAGATTTTTTTCAGTTTATCTAACATGCTAACTCCTAGTGTTTTTTCTGCTCAGTGTTGGCTTTGATCAGATGTTCCATATCCACAAAGTCGTTTTCGACCAGTAACTTGGCATCTAACTGCGGCACATGACACTGAGTGCAGAAATAGCGGCGCGGCGATAACTCGGCTAAAAAGTTATTGTCCCTGTCCATAAAATGCGTGACGCTGACCATAGGTGCTTGCGAATCCCCAATGCGGCTACGAGCATGGCAAGCCATACACTTGTTCACTTTAAGATCAAGCTGATAGCCGTCGATCTTGTGTGGGATCACTGGTGGTTGCATGGGATAGCTGCGCACTTCCTTCACATCGGTATTACGCACACTTTGCATCGCAGGTGGCGTAGGCTCGACATTGATAGGCGCTTGGCGCAGGGTATCAATTTTATCTTCGGGAATACTGGCGGCAGACACACTTGTCATGATGAATGAGCCAAATACCAATAAACCGATCGCTGAGACTAATTTTAGGGTTTTCATCGTGTTCTCCTTAAACCTTGACGATCTTCACCGCACACTTTTTAAAGTCAGTTTGTTTTGACAAGGGATCTGTCGCATCTAAAGTGACTTTATTAATGAGCTGGCTAGCATCAAACCAAGGCACGAACACTAAACCCACGGGCGGTTTATTGCGGCCACGGGTTTCAACTCGGGTCTTAATTTCACCGCGACGGGACACAACGCGAATTTCATCGCCACGGCGCAGACCGCGTTTTTTCGCATCTTCAGGGTGCATAAAACATACGGCATCGGGGAAGGCACGATATAACTCAGGCACACGTTGGGTCATAGAACCCGAATGCCAGTGTTCCAGCACTCGCCCCGTCGACAACCAGATATCATATTCTTCATCGGGCGCTTCTGCGGCAGGTTCATAGGGCAGCGCGAAAATCACCGCACGACCATCGGGATGACCGTAGAACTCAAAGCCCTTACCTGCTTTAACATAAGGATCTGTGCCTTCACGGAAGCGCCACTTGGTTTCTTTACCATCGACCACAGGCCAACGCAGACCATGAGCCTCATGGTAAACATCAAATGGGGCGAGATCGTGGCCATGGCCGCGGCCAAAGGTCGCATATTCCTCAAATAAGCCTTTTTGGACATAGAAGCTAAAGTGTTTAGCCTCATCGTTCAAATACTTAGGATCGGCATCCGCAAGTGGGAACTTATCAACATTACCGTTCTGATACAGGACTTCGAATAGGGTTTTGCCTTTAAACTCAGGGTTCGCCGCTAATACATCCTTAGGCCAGACTTCATCTGTGGTGAAACGCTTCGCAAACTCCATCAATTGCCACAGATCCGAATGAGACTCACCCGGTGCCTGCACCATTTGATGCCAAAACTGAGTGCGGCGCTCGGCGTTACCGTAGGCGCCCTCTTTTTCCACCCACATAGCGGTGGGCAAAATCAAATCGGCAGCTTGAGTCGTCACCGTCGGATAGGCATCGGACACCACGATAAAGTTGGCAGGGTTACGGTAACCCGGTAAACCTTCTTCATTGATGTTTGGGCCCGCCTGCATATTGTTGTTCACTTGCACCCAGTAACAATTTAAGTCGCCATCTTTTAGACGACGGTTTTGCTCGATGGCGTGATAACCGGGCTTAGGTGGAATAATGCCGCTTGGGATCTTCCAAATGTCTTCGGCATGCTTTCTGTGTTCAGGATTGGTCACGACCATATCGGCGGGTAAACGGTGGGAAAACGTCCCCACTTCACGGGCCGTGCCACAGGCTGATGGTTGACCCGTCAAAGAGAATGGACTGTTACCTGGGGTTGAAATTTTACCCATCAAGAGATGAATGTTATAAATCAGGTTGTTACACCACACACCTCGGGTATGTTGGTTAAAACCCATGGTCCAAAATGAGGTCACTTTGATGTCGGGATCGGCATACAGCTTGGCCAGCGCAATCAGTTTATCCTCGGGTACGCCCGACAACTTACTGACTTTTTCGACGCTATAATCCGCCACGAAGGCTTTAAATGTCTCAAAATCAATTGGGGTTGAATCCCCCGCCGTTTTAACATTTTTCGCTTTTTTCTCAAGGGGATGTGTCGGACGTAAACCATAACCAATATCTGTTGTGCCCTGACGGAAGTTAACGTGTTTCTTCACGAAGTCCCAGTTCACTTTATCATTCTGAATGATGTAGTTAGCTATGTAGTTCAAAATGGCTAAATCGGTTTGCGGGGTGAACACGATCGGCAAGTCGGCCAAATCGAAGGATCTGTGTTCAAAAGTCGACAACACGGCCACTTTTACATGGCTGGCACTGAGACGCCTGTCAGTCACTCGACTCCAGAGGATCGGGTGCATCTCCGCCATATTCGAGCCCCAAAGGACAAAGGCATCGGCGGCTTCCATATCGTCATAGCAACCCATAGGTTCGTCGATACCGAAGGTACGCATAAAACCGACCACGGCTGACGCCATGCAGTGACGCGCATTTGGATCGATATTATTCGATCCAAACCCCGCTTTCATCAACTTAACGGCAGCATAACCTTCCCACACAGTCCATTGGCCCGAGCCAAACATGCCCACAGCGGTTGGCCCTTTAGCTTTGATGGTTTCTTTCCATTTTTGCGCCATGATGTCGAAGGCACTGTCCCAACTGATGGGCGAAAACTCACCGTGCTTGTCGTATTTGCCATCTGTCATCCGCAGCATAGGCGTGGTTAAGCGATCGCTGCCATACATGATTTTCGACAGGAAATAGCCCTTGATACAGTTGAGCCCACGGTTCACTTCACTGTTGGCATCGCCATGGGTGGCAACCACTTTGCCGTCGCGAGTTGCGACAATCACGGAGCAACCTGTGCCGCAAAAACGGCAAGGGGCCTTATTCCACTCTAATTTGGTTTGTTCTGAGCTGGTAATTAAGTTGCTTGCGCCTGCGGGCAAGGCTAAACCAGCGGCGCCTGCAGCGGCAATCACCGCATTGGCCTTGATAAAGTCACGTCTGTTCATATTCATTCTTCACCCTCTTCGAGCACTTCACTCTGGTGGTAAACCATCGTGGCTGATAACACGCCCGGAATGGCATTGATCGCTTCGATACTGTCCATCAAGGCGCGTTGCGTCTCGCCTTCGATCACGACGACCAATTTCACTTCGTTGTTGACGGAAAGTTCGGCATTTTCAATGGTCATTATTTGTTGTCTAACATCTGCCATTTTCTGCGGTAAGACCTGCACCACTAAACTGGTGATATGGAGTTCTTTGCTCATCCGACATTCCACTCTTATTTTTAACTATTTGATGATGTTACGTTTAACCAGCGCCCGGTGGACCCGTCAAAATTTGGCTGAACCAAATAGCAAAGCCCAGACCACTGACCAGTAGTACGGACAATAACGGTGCGAGAAACACGGTTAAAAAGATAAAGATTTTCAGTTCTAAGGATTTTTCTTCTGCGGTGCTAGCACTCATGCATCCTCCAAGAGGTGTGTTCCTGCCACTTTGAATGCGCTGCAAAAAATCGCCAGCGGCAGGCTTTATGTATATCTATTGCATCTTTGGATCACGAAGCGATCATACCTTTTAGTTGTTAACAAAATGTATACCTCCAAATTGGTAAAGCGGATGATGCTTGATCCAGATCATCAATTTGATGTGAGTATCCGTCAGATCTCAGTTTTTAAATGCTTTTTTCAATTACAAGCCAGATTATTGAATTGATTTTATGATTAATAAACGACTGAAATGGATAAATCGCTACGAGAAAACAACAGAAAACCCTCAAAAAAAACCTGAGTATTCATAAAGGAGTAGACAGTAGAAAGGTGTTAAAACATGCGAGATAACGACTTGATCCCAAAAGAAAGATATTCGGCATAAAAGCATCGCTGCCACCCAGAAAAAGCGCTCATTTTATGGCGCACCACTGGAGGTATATCGCGTGAGAAGAGTAAGTATAGGGAAAATAAAAAACCGAGAAAATGATTAGTTTTCTCGGTTTTTTTAGTCATTTATTGATCGCGTTATTGTTACATCAATCGGACAAAGACGCTCAGCTCGACCTTTAAATCAGTCTATTAAACCTGTTGAATATGATTCAAAATGCGCTTTTCAGATATCGGATACGCCGTGCCTAACACCTGTGCAAAACAAGAGACACGGTACTCTTCAATCATCCAGCGCGCCTCGATTAACGCAGGTGGTGTCGGCATAGCACGTGGCACTTTCGCCAGTTGTGCGTTCAATGCTTCCTGTACCTTGTTAATGCTCTGCATATGCAAACGGTCGCGAGTCGGATCGACAGGCAACTTCTCGACACGGATTTCAATCGCTTTTAAGTAACGCGCCACATCAGCTAACCGATCCCAACCACAGGATTCGACAAACCCTTTAAACACTAATTTGTCTAATTGGCTTTGAATATCACTCATAGCAAAGGCTATATCTAAGCTAATTTTGCCCTTAAGACGCTTTTTAATGCTCTGGTATAAGGTCAAAATCTGCTCAACCTTCAAGGCAATTTGCTCGGCGGTCGGGTTGAGTTCTTGGCGAACCCAATCCTTTGCCTGCTCAAATTGGGCTTGATTACGCACATCGAGGGCTTTTTCATCCAACAATTGCTGCACAGCTGCGGCAATAATGTCATCAATCAAGATTTGCACTTGACCGAAGGGATTGAAATACATCGCCAATTTCGCCTTATTCGGCAAAGCTTGCTGTAAGTGTTTCACCGGTGATGGAATGTTTAGCAGCAATAACCGTCGCAGACCTTGGCGATGGGCATCTAAGGCCTCAAATTCATCATCAAATAATTTGATCGCAACACTGTCTTTTTTATCGATCAGCGCCGGAAACGCCCGCACTTGGTAATTGCCTTTTTGCTGCTGATATTGCTGCGGCAAATCGCCAAAGGACCACTCAGTTAACGCTTCTTGCTCTATACCTTTATCCGCGACCTGACGAATGGCCTTCGCCACCACGCCTTGTAACTCGGCTTTTAAAGTATCGAGCACCCGACCTTCGGCCACTAAGTTGTTTTTATCGTCTTCGATTTTAAAGTTCATCTGCAAATGCGCAGGCAGTTGCGTTAAATCAAAATCTTCCGGCGATATACGCGTGCCACTCATGCGCAATAATTGCTTGCACATGGCCTCAAGCAAACTGGCACTAAAAGGCACCATGGCCTGCACACAAGCGCGGGCATAGTCAGGCGCGGGCACAAAGTTGCGTCGTAAACTCTTAGGCAGAGATTTGATCAGTGCGATGCACTTTTCTTCCCTTAGACCTGCCACTAGCCAATCAAAATCGCTATCGTCGATTTGATTAAGCAGCGCCACCGGAATGTGCACCGACACACCATCATCCGCCGCCGCGGGTTCAAAGTGATAACTTAGCTGCAGGCGCAAATTGCCCTTGTGCCACGTATCGGGAAAATCTAAGGTCGAAATATGGTCGGCATTGCGCTGCATTAACAGCGCTTTGCTGAAATCGAGTAAATCCGGTTGCTCGCGCTTAGCATTCTTCCACCAGCCAAAAAACAGCTGGGCGTTGTAAATCCCTTCCGGGATCCGCGGCTCGTAAAAGTCCACCAAGACTTGCTCGTCCACCAAAATATCGCGGCGACGAGATTTATGTTCGAGGGATTCAATGTCTTCGAGCAGCTTTTGGTTAGCGACAAAAAACGCTTCTTGGGTCTGTAACTGCCCTTCAGCCAAAGCGCTGCGGATAAAAATCTCACGCGCTTCAACGGGATCGATGGGGCCGTATTGCACTTTACGACGGTGCACAACCGTCAAGCCATAGAGCACTTGATTCTCAAGGGCGATAACGCTGCCAGGTTTTGCCTCAAAATGGGGCTCCACATAGCTTTTCTTGATCAAATGCGCCGCTAAGGGCTCTAGCCATTCGGGTTCGATTTTGGCGCAGCAGCGAGCAAATAAGCGTGAGGTTTCGGTAAGCTCAGCAGCCATGATCCACTTAGGGCCTTTTTTGGCCAGTGGCGAACCTGGGAATACAAAGAATTTACGATTACGCGCACCTAAGTACTCGTTATTGTTATCTTTAAAACCCACATGGCTCAATAAGCCCGATAAGAGCGCACGGTGCAAGCTGTCGTAATTGGCTGGTGTATCGTTTAAGCGCCACTTTAAATCGTGTACGGCTTGCTTAAGCTGGGCGTATAAATCCTGCCACTCGCGAACGCGCAAATAGGCTAAATATTCATCGCGGCACTTTTTACGGAACTGGCTAGCAGATAACTCTTTTTGTTGATCTTTTAAGTGCTGCCACAGGTTTATCCAGCTAACGAAATCGGAACTGGGATCGGCAAAACGCCGATGGGCTTCATCACTGGCTTGCTTCTTCTCCATCGGACGTTCGCGGGGATCTTGAATCGATAAGCCCGCAGCAATCACTAGCACTTCGTTCAAACAACCTAACTGCTGACTCTCGACCACCATACGCGCCAAACGCGGGTCCACAGGAATTTGCGCCAAATTACGCCCAAGTGGCGTCAATACTAGCTTGCCGTGTTTACTCTCAACCGCTTGTAATTCTTCGAGCAACAGGAAACCATCGCGGATATGGCGTGGATCCGGTGGCTCGATAAAGGGGAAACCGGCGATATCACCTAGGCCGATGGCGAGCATCTGCAAAATGACCGAAGCCAAGTTAGTGCGCAAGATTTCAGGATCGGTAAACGCCGGACGATTATTAAAATCCGCCTCATCGTACAAACGAATACAAATACCCGGCCCTACACGTCCACAACGGCCTTGACGCTGATTGGCGCTCGCCTGCGAGATAGGTTCAATCGGTAAGCGTTGCACCTTAGTCCGATAGCTATAGCGGCTGATACGCGCCGTACCTGGATCAATAACGTAGCGAATGCCCGGCACAGTCAGCGAGGTTTCCGCCACGTTCGTCGCTAATACAATCCGCCGACCTCTGTGACTACTGAAAACTTTAGACTGCTCACCGTAAGATAAACGCGCGTATAACGGCAAAATTTCGGTATCGCGGTAATTACGCCGACTCAATTGCTCGGCCGTATCGCGAATTTCCCGCTCGCCGTTCATAAAGATCAGAATGTCGCCCAGCCCTTCGGCCACCAACTCATCGACGGCGGCAAAAATGCCTTCGATTTGATCTAGATCGGCATCGCTATCTTGCACTAAGGGTCGGTAACGGGTTTCGACCGGAAAGGTACGGCCCGACACTTCGATAATAGGCGCATTGTTGAAATGCTTAGAAAAACGCTCAACGTCTATGGTCGCCGACGTGATAATAACTTTGAGATCGGGGCGTCTTTTGAGAATTTGTTTGAGGTAGCCCAGAATAAAATCGATGTTGAGGCTGCGCTCGTGGGCCTCATCTATGATGATGGTATCGTATTGATCGAGATTGCGATCGGAGGTTAATTCCGCCAGTAAAATACCGTCGGTCATCAACTTGATATAAGAGTCACTCTTAAGCGCATCGGCAAAACGCACTTTAAAGCCAACCACTTCACCGAGCGGACTTTGTAATTCTTCGGCGACTCGGCTCGCCACACTGCGGGCTGCTAAACGTCGTGGCTGGGTGTGGCCTATCATGCCACGGCAACCTAGGCCTAATTCCAAACAGATTTTAGGTAACTGGGTCGTTTTACCCGAGCCCGTTTCACCGGCGATGATCACCACTTGATTGCCCGCAATCGCACGTGCAATATCATCGCGCATCAAGGAAACGGGCAGGTTTTCAGGATAGTGGATTTTAGGCCGAGCGTTACGACGCTGCTCAACCTTCTCAAACGCCGCCTGCGCTTGCTCGCTCAGCTGAGCTAAGACTTGGGTCTTTTTATCTGAGTCGGCTTCTTTATTGAGCTTAAATAAACGACGACGGATCCGCGACGCGTCGCTCTGATAACAAAGATTAAGAAAGGCGTTCGATAGCGGATGTTTGTCTGAGTTCAAATCCAAATTCCATTGCTAGCATCAAAAACGGCGATCCTAGCAAGGAAAGTGGCGTAATGGTATTGCTAATTTACTCTGCACTCAGTATATGGCGTGTCAGTTTCACACTGGCTCGACTTAGATTAAACCGGTGACAGATAACATTGTTGCATATAGATATTCATGGCTTTGAGCACATTGGTGCGATTAATCGTGCCAATTACTTTGCCATGTTCAACCACTGGATACACTTTAGGTTTAGGCCCTAGCATTTGTTCGGCGAGCTGCAAAATACTGTCATCTGGCCCAACGAACAGCACTTCAGTTCGCATGCAATCCTTCACCACTGAGGTCATATCACAGTGATAGCTACTTTTGATCATCACAGCCAAACAATCCTGCTGGGATAAAAAGCCCACCAAATCGCCCGCATCATCAACCACTGCTGCGCCCATTTTATTATTATCTAACAACTTTTCGACCGCAGTCGCGAGCGACATATTAGCGCGCAGCAACACGGGCTGACGATCCATATGGTCGCGGATTTTAATTAAGTCCATAGTCTTTCCCTCGAATTAACCCTACGTTTGTAGTCTAGTCAAAATATCGGCAAGAATGTGCGATTTATATCGATTGGGCTTATCTAGTGCATAAACCCAATGTCAACAAGAGCTAACAGGACAAAAATAGCGTCAACAAAGGCAGCCAGAAATAGCGACTTAGAGTTAACTGAAGCGAACACTACAAACTGAAATCAGGCAAGTATCCGATTGAGCTTCAATGATGGCAGGTCATGCCATCAGTCTTCGGTGATCATTTTACTTGTCATTCCAACGCGTTTTAATTCGCTATTGATACAAGCTATAAGTCGATATAAAAGCGATAGCCCACACCGGGCTCAGTCCGCACATACTGAGGTTCACTCGGGGAGTCGCCTAATTTTTGCCTTAAGTGACTGACCACAATTCGTAGATAATGTGTGTCTTCTGTATGAGCGGGCCCCCAAATTTCTTTGAGCAACTGAGTCTGAGTGACAACGCAGTTAGGTGACGACGCCAATTTAGACAATACTGCGTATTCCTTGGGTGTAAGTTCGACAATTTGATGATCAACTTTAACCAGCCTGCGACTTAAATCAATCTGCAACTTGCCATCATCTAATATGGGTAATTTTTCAGGTTTGATATGGTCCCTTAAAATCGCCCGCACCCTTGCCAGTAACTCTTCCACACTAAAGGGTTTGGTCACATAATCCTGCGCGCCTGCATCTAATGCTGCGACTTTTTCTTTATCTTGATTACGAACCGACAATACAATCACAGCAACATCGGACCATCCCCGTAACTCCTGTAGCACTTGATGTCCTTCCATATCCGGCAAGCCTAAATCCAAAATGACTAATTCAGGTTGCTGTCGAGCGACAGCTGCGAGCCCTTGCTGACCATTTTCAGCTTCGGTAACGTCATAGCCCTCACTGGTGAGTGCAATCCGCAGCATGCGGCGTATTTGGGTCTCATCATCGATAACCACGATTTTTATTGCCACGTCTCTAGTCCATTCTGTGGTTTATTAAGGATATTTTGGCTAAAAATGATTAGCCAGGAACGGGATAGTCTAACGGCAATTCAACTTCAAAACGAGTACCTTGCCCCTGTAGGCAATCGGTAACGCGAACACTACCGCCGTGTGCAGCTATCATGCCTTTGCAAATAGCCAGCCCCATACCTGTATTCTGTTTTTTCTGATCGCCATCGGCAACCACATAAAACATATCGAAAATTTGATCCCTATGACTGGCGGGAATCCCCGGCCCTCTGTCTTCAATGGCAATACAGCAACGGTGATTAGAAATGGTTAATTCAATACAAATAGGCTCTTCTGGTGGTGAAAATCGAACAGCATTCTCTAGAATGTTAAATAATCCTTGTTCAATCAGCGCCGCATGCACAAATAGGAGTGGGGGTTCTTTTTCTCTGTGATATTCAACGATTGCATTAGGGAAATAGCGTTTAAGCCTGCCAAGTACGCTGCCAATAATGTCATCTGCCGAAACCCAATCACGCTCTATGCTCAAAGTGCCATGACCCAGGCGTGTCATATCGAGTAGATTTTGGATATAGCTGTCCAAGCGACGGCTTTCTTGCAAAATAGTATCAAGTAGCTCGTTGCGGTCAGCCTCTAGCAATTGTTTATTCAATAGTTTTAAGCTCTCCGCCGCCCCCATCATGGCTGAGAGTGGTGATTTTAGATCGTGAGACACTGACGATAATAATGCGGAACGTAACTGCTCAATTTCTGTTTTCACCCGTGCTGATTCAAGATCTGACACTAACTGAATACGCCGCCATGTATTAGCGCCTTGCTGTAACATGGCCAGAATAAGCTCTCTATCAAACGGACTGAGTTCGTTGACCGTAGGTTGCCAATCTAAAATCGCCGCGCCAATCGTCGTACCTTCTAGTTCAATGGGGAACACACTCACACCCGATGCGCTCAAGGTATCGCTCAAACGCCCCGCCGCTTGCCCATGGCGCAAGGTCCAATCGATTGCGGCTAAATCAAGGTCGTTAAATGGCGTATTCAGCAGCGGTAAATAGGATCGCTGACCGTCTTTACGCTGCAAAACAATATAACAATCGGCATTCACTGAACCAGCAATCTTGCGCCCTATCGTTTGCCAAAGGGCTTTTTCATCATCGGCGACCGATAATTCTTGGGCAACATCTTTTAAGGTTTCAGCATAACGATTTGACTCACGCAGCAAAATAAACTGATTTCGGATCCGAGATGCCGCCGGTCCACTGATAAGCCCTATACACATCAAAAAGATTAAAGTGGCAATATCATCCTGACTATTTACATTCATAGTAAATTTGGGATCAGTAAGAAAGAAATTAAAGCTGAAAAAAGACCACACCGCGGTTGCCATGGCAGGCCTAGCGCCATAGGTTAAACCAATGCTGACAATCAAGAAAACATATAACAACACCAGATTGCCATTACTGAGCCAAGTATCTAAAAATGCCACCAGCGGAAAAATAACCACCACGCCAATCAGCCCAAGAATATGGCCTCGAAGATCACCAAAACTGGCTTTAGGCGTAATGGGATCTCGTACTTGCATTTGGTTTTCGGGTGCGTGATAGACACTCACCTCAACAGGTAAACCAGACTCAATCAAACGTTGATACAGCCTTTTACGCCACCAAGGATAGGTGCGTTTCACACCCGCGCCGACTAATACTGTGTTAATTCGATGCAGGGCTATGTAAGGTAAAATGGCCTGATAACTGCTCGTGTCGCGTAATACTTCAGTCTGCGCGCCAAGTTCCTTCGCTAAAGCAAAGGCCTCATTTAGCCTTTTCCGCTGATAAAGGCCCAGCGCTTTGCCAGTATCGACCCAAAGCACTAACCAAGGAATTTGCCGCCGCTCGGCAATCTGCCGACCTATGCGGATCAAATACTGATGATCACTGCTGTTACTCACTAAAACCAGCAATCTGTCTTTGAGAACAAAATCCGTTCCCTGTGCTTTGGCATCGAGTTCACAAATCAGTTTTGCATCGACTCGCTCTATGACTTTTTTCATTGCCAATTCGCGCAGTGCAGTCAAATTCGAGACCGAAAAAAAAGCATCTAAAGCCGAGCGAGCATACTCTGGCAGATAAACTTTGCCTTGCTGTAAGCGTTCGATGAGTGTTGATGGCGGTAAATCAACAAATATAATTTCATGGGCTTCATCAAGGAAGCGATCGGGGACGGTTTCCCGTACCCGCACTTGAGTAATTTGCAAAACCAGATCATTCAAACTGACCAAATGTTGGATATTGACTGTGGTATAGACATCAATGCCCGCAGCTAATAATTCTGCGACGTCTTGATAGCGCCGTTTATGGCGACTACCGGGGACATTCGTGTGGGCCAACTCATCGACTAAGATAAGCTTAGGCCGACGAAGCAGCGCTGCATCCAAATCGAATTCCGTTAAACGATTATGATGATAATCAATGGGTTTACGTGCCAATACCTCAAAACCCGCTACCATGGCCTCGGTATCGGCACGCCCATGGGTTTCCACCAGTCCAACCAGCAAATCGACACCTTGCTGGGCCATTTCCCTTGCCGCACTGAGCATTGCATAGGTCTTGCCCACGCCAGGTGCCGCCCCAAGAAAAACCGTCAGTTTACCTTTATCATTTTGCTGTATCTGACTTAAGAGCGCATTGGCTTGCTGTGTTTGACTGATTGGTACCACGATTAGAAACTCCTTGAAAGACTCACTATCCAGCGCGCATCACACAGGGACTGGCACTGACTCTGCGATAAATCCGTATCGACATAACCGACACTCAACACATCCTGCTCAGTCATATTGAGGTTCAGCCCAACTCGCCAATCTAAATAGTGGCTATTGCTAGCGGCCATAGAACCTAAAAACAGTGCCATATCTTGCTGAGAAGCAAAAAAATTGCTCCCAAGATGCAGTACTAGACTTACATTAGAGAACAGCTGCGGTTCATAACTGGCGTAAACATACTGAAAATCGTCCACATTCTCGCCAAAATAATCAGGAGAATAAACCAGCCCTAACTTAGCATCGGCGTAGCTTACCACAGCATAAATTTCGTTATAACTCAGGTCGGTATCGTCCTGAGAGTATTGGTAACGTATCACGCCTAGGTCCGTTGTTAAGCCATTATCCCAATCTTTAGCCCAGCCAGCGGACAAGTCGAGTTCTAAACTTCCATCCCCAAATTCGATGTTACTGCCCCAAAGCGAGCCATACCAGCCAGAATCATGGCTTAGGGTATACCCTGCTTGAACTGCAGGTCCTTCATCAGTTTGAGAAATACCGCGAAACGCATAATCACTTATGAGCATCACACTCCCTTGACTCTGCCAAGAGGCATTGCCCCCATGAGTCTCAGTGCTGGCAAGCGCGCCCATAGAGAGTGAAGATAATGCCATGATCACACTCGCACAGAGGCGCGAACAAGGAGCTGACTTAATCGGTAACATAAAAATTTATCCTTAAATTCAGTAGAATATTGTTTTATTGAGCGTGTTTAGCAATCTGGTCGAGAGCGAGGTTAAGCTTGAGCACATTGACGCGCGCTTGCCCAAAAATGCCCCACTGCGGTGGTTCGATAAATTGCGCCACTAAGGTCAACACTTGTGGTTCGGCTAACTGTCGAGCCTGAGCCACGCGCGCAACTTGCAGTTTGGCCGCTGCGGGTGAAATATGGGGATCCAGTCCCGCGCCCGATGTGGCGAGTAAATCCACAGGGATATCAGCGGCCTGAACGGATTCTCTGGCTTGGATTTCTTGGCTTGTTGCCATCACACGTTCACGTAACGCCGGGTTACTCGGCGCAAGGTTACTACCACCTGTCGCCATAGGATCGTAACCGACAGCGCTCGGCCGACTAAAAAAATAGGCCGGATTAACAAAGGGCTGAGCGATGAACTCAGAACCCATAGCAACATTATCCCTGTGGATCACACTGCCCTTAGCTTGTACGGGAAATAAAGCGCCACCGAGCTGAGTCACAGTGCCGGTATAGACAACACCACACACAAATAACAGGGCGAGACTGGCTCTCAATCCCATAACGGCATGCTGGGTTTTAGTGGTATATACGATTGAATTCATTACTGTCTCCTAGAGCATAAGTGCAATGATTGAGTCGAGTGCTTTAATGCCGACAAAGGGTAAAATCACCCCACCTAAGCCATAAATCAGCATGTTATTTCGCAGTAATTTTTCTGCACTTATGGGTCTGAGCTTGATGCCTTTTAATGCCAATGGAATTAAGGCGGGAATGATAAGAGCGTTAAATACGAGCGCTGCGAGTACGGCTGAGGTTGGGCTGTGAAGCTGCATCAGATCCAGTGCACCAATCGCAGGCAAAGCCCCCGCAAATACCGCTGGAATAATGGCAAAATACTTAGCCACATCATTAGAGAGAGAAAATGTAGTCAAGGCGCCGCGGGTGATCAGCAATTGTTTTCCGACTTCAACGATAGCCAGTAATTTAGTGGGATCTGAATCCAAGTCCACCATATTGCCAGCTTCTTTAGCGGCTTGGGTACCTGAGTTCATCGCAAGACCTACATCGGCCTGCGCTAATGCCGGCGCATCGTTAGTACCATCCCCCACCATAGCCACTAATCGACCTTTGGCCTGCTCTGCGCGAATAAGGGCAAGTTTATCCTCAGGTTTAGCTTCAGCGACAAAATCATCAACCCCAGCTTCGGCGGCAATCACGCCAGCCGTTAGCGGATTATCCCCTGTCACCATGATGGTCCGTACACCGAGCGCTCTTAAACGGGCAAACCGCTCCGCAACGCCTGGCTTAATCACGTCACTTAAGGCTATAACCCCTAAAATGTGCGTGCCACTGGCGACGACTAAGGGAGTCCCCCCCTGCAAAGCCACTTTGCGGATAAGCGCGTTAACTGATTCAGGCCAGTGAATTTGATGCTGCTGCGCCCAAAACTGCATCGCATCGCCAGCGCCTTTAATGCCTTGAATACCATCGGTTAAAATCACCCCAGAAACCCGAGTCTCCGGCGTAAATGGGATAAAAGTTGCATCCGTAGGTTTGACGGGCAATACCGCGCCCAAATCTATGGCCAATTTGAGTACAGATTTCCCTTCAGGGGTGGGGTCATCGAGGGAAGACAGTACCGCCGCATCACGCAACATCTCAGCTGCAATGCCTTTCACGGGTAAAAATGCGGTCGCTTGACGATCACCGAAAGTGATAGTGCCAGTTTTATCCAGCAGTAACGTATCGATATCCCCCGCAACTTCCACGGCTTTACCCGATTTAGCGACCACATTGGCGGCTAAGGCGCGGTTCATGCCTGCAATACCAATGGCGGGTAACAAGCCACCAATCGTCGTTGGGATCAAACACACTAACAGCGCAATTAACATAGTGTAATCAAGGCTTGCACCGACGAAACCCGCCATGGGTGGCAAAGTCACCACCACGATAAGGAAAACCGCAGTCAATGATGCAAGTAGCACAGTCAACGCCGTTTCGTTCGGTGTTTTCTGACGCTTCGCCCCTTCGACCAGCCCTATCATACGATCTAAAAAGCTATTCCCAGGATCGTTGGCAACCAGCACGGTAATTTCACCCGTAAGTACCTTAGTGCCGCCAATCACACCGGAATGATCTGTGCCTGCTTCACGCAGCACAGCCGCAGATTCACCGGTAATCGCCGATTCGTTGATAGTGGCTATCCCTTCAATGATTTCACCATCGGCAGGAATATAATCACCCTGTAAAACCTTCACCTTATCGCCTTTGACAAGCAAAGTTGCGGATACTGATTCCAACTCACCGTGGCGTATGCGCCGAGCCTGCAAGGCCTCTTTCGCCGACTTTAAGCTAGCAGCTTGTCCGCGCCCCCTTGCCTCTGCCACGGATTCCGCAAAGTTAGAAAACCACACGGTAAGCAAAAGAATAAGGGTCGTGGCTAGCTCAAAACCAACAGTCTCGCCATTGAAGAACTTTTGTCCTGTGATCAAAGCGGCAAGTAAAGCGCCGACCATCACTACGAACATCACAGGGTTACCAGCCATACTCACTAAGGACATTTTCTTTACAGCACCAAAGGCAGCTTGCTTCACGCCGGCGCTATCTAATATTTGAGCAGGTTTATGCATGACTATTTCTCCAGACTCATAGTGGCAAGTTCTAAAGCTTCGCCAATAGGCCCTAATACAGCTGCAGGTAAGAAAGACAGGAAGTTAATGATTAAAATCACGGCAATAAGGGTGAAACAAAAGGTGGGACTCTCGAGCTTCAAGCTCGCGTTACTATCGGGGCTCACTCTTTTACTCGACATCATCCCCGCAATTGCCAGCGGTAAAAACAGCGGCAGGTATCGACCGAGCAGTAAGGCGATAACGCAACTGATATTCCACCAAGGCGTGTTATCACCTAAACCTTCAAAACCCGAACCGTTATTAGCAAAAGCGGAGGTATATTCGTAAAAGACTTGCGAAATTCCATGAAAGCCGGGGTTGCTGTTGCCCGTAATACTCGGGATAGCCACAGTGATCGCCGTCAAACCTAAGACACACAAGGTAGGTAAAACTAATAGACTTCCCAAAAGGGTGATTTCACGGGTTTCGAGCTTACGACCAAATATCTCTGGCGTACGGCCAATCATCAATCCCGATAAAAAAACAGCAATCCACACATAAACGATAAAGTTAACAAAACCGCAGCCAATACCGCCCCATATCGCATTGAGTAACATGCCTGATCGCGTCATCAATCCCCCTATTGGATTGAAGGAATCGTGCATGGCATTGACCGAACCGTTAGAGGTTTGTGTGGTAAAAGAAGCCCATAGCGCCGATAGCTCAGGTCCAAAGCGAACTTCTTTACCCTCCATATTAGGCCCTTGGGCGCTTAATCCCACAAAGGCAGCGTTGGGTTGCAACTCGCTGTACACAGTTGCCCCAAGAAAACTGACGCTTAATAAACCCATAGCCACCAGAGCCATCAAGGTAAATTTTTTGCGTCTTAGCATTCCACCAGCCATAAAGACGACGGCCATAGGGATCAGCACTAAGGCAATGGTCTCGATTGCATTACTGACTGGCGTTGGGTTTTCTAGCGGGTTACTACTGTTGGGGCCATACCAGCCCCCGCCATTAGTACCTAACTGCTTAATGGCCACCATAGATGCAACGGGGCCAATCGGAACGACCTGCTCAGTAATAGGTGATGCAGAATCTAAGGTGTTCACTTTTTGCGCACCGTCAAAACTACTCGGTACGCCTTGCCAAGTCAGTAACAGCGCCACAATAGCCGCTAATGGCAGCATAAGTCTGAGTACACCGCGCACTAGGTCAACATAATAGTTACCCAGATTTCGAGCCTCGCCCTCTTTGGCGCTGTCATTATTCAACCCGCCTAACATTCCCCGCAAAATCGCCACACAAACAGCCAGCGCCATGGCTGGAGTGACAAATTGCAGCGTGACAATGACAAATCCTTGGGATAGATAACTGAGCTGAGCCTGCCCGGAATAGTGCTGTTGATTGGTATTGGTGAGGAATGACACCGCAGTGTGCAACGCCAGATCCCAAGATAATGGTCCTATACCATCGGGGTTAAGTGGTAACACATGTTGGAATTTAAGGATAAGAAACGCCAAAATGCCAAGTACCAAGTTGCTGATAAGAAACGCCGCACCATAAGATTTCCATGTCATCCCCGAATGGGCATTTACGCCTATAGCCCGATAAATCCACTTTTCAATGGGATTAAATAAACGATCTGAAAAATGGGACTGACCAGAGAAAACTCCTGTCATATAGGATCCCAACAGCCATGCGAGCCCAAGCGCAGTAGTAAAAATAAGGGTAATTTCAAACATAACGACTCCTAAAACTTATTAGGGGCAAACATTGCCACTGCTAAGTAGATGAAAAGTGCTATGGAAAGTATTAGAAATATCCAGTCCATATAATTTGTCCTTAAGAAAGTGAGTAACAGGACAAATATATGAATTAACCGCGTAAAGTCTCTAGAGTTCAAATGACTAATCCCGTAAAGAATACGTAAAAGTCATCATAATCAGTGGTAAATAAGGCCACAATAAACCATGGCATTAGCTATAAAAGTAAAATAAAAATGCCAGCTAGAAATACTAACTGGCATTAACACATGACCAAGCGATGATATTGTAGATTAATTAAGCTCTATATTTTTCATTTTATTATAGCTATCAGTCTTAATCTCTTTAAGTACACCTTTATTGTCATCAATAAATAATGCTTTTATATCATTCTGATTAGCGACGACGAATCCTTCTTGACTTCCTAAACATAATAGCGCTGTAGACCAAGCATCTGCTCTAGCCGGATCCGTTGCCAATACAGTTACAGATACTGTGTTATGGGTTACGGGTTTACCGGTTCGCGCATCAAGAATATGTGAATAACGCTGCCCTAAATGATCAAAATAATGACGATATGTACCCGATGTCATGATCGCTTGAGGGAAATCAATAAGCAGAACCTTTTGCATTGTTCGCTGTTCGGGCAGCGGTTTTTCAATCGCGATTTTCCAAGCAGAACCATCGAGCTTACTGCCGTGTACGACCATTTCGCCGCCAATCTCTACCAAATAATTATCGATATTGTATCGCTTTAGCACATCTGCAACTTTGCCTACGCTATATCCCTGTCCAATCGAAGATAAATCAAGATGTACCTCTGGCAAATCTTTAGTTAACATTTGATTATCAATACTTAAATGATGTAAGCCTACATAGGTTAATGTCTGTTGAAGTGCACTTTCTGTAGGAATGGTTAATTGGTTATGGGTAAATCCCCACAAATCGAATAATGGTTTAATGGTCAAATCATAACAACCCTCCGTTTTTGAAGTGACCTCCTTGGCTATCCCTATGAGCCCTAAAATATCATCCCCGACCGCCATAGCGGAGTGCATACTGTTAAAACGAGAAATCACTGAATCTGAACGATAAGTAGACATATAAAGATCTATTTCTGCCAATTGCCGCTCAATCTCGCGATTTATCTCTGTACTATTTAACTTGTCTTTACTCCAAAATGTCACATGCCAACTCGTCCCCTGCGCAAGGCCTTCTAACTTGGTATAAACTGGCGATTTCTGACACCCTACTAGCATAATGAGTAATATACATCTCAATAACCATTTCATTTAATGACCCTCCCAGTCAATTCGACAAATTAACCATAAAATACACTTAAAATTAAAATCGCCAGAATGCCCGTGAGAAAATGATGAGTACAGGAAATATTTCTAATCGCCCAAAAAGCATAGCGACACACATCAGCCATTTAGCCGCATCTTTTAACGTGCCAAATCCAGATGCAGTGTCACCATAACCAATCCCCATATTATTAATGCACGCGGCGACGGTTCCAAAGGCGGTGGCAAAATCATGTCCAATGGCGACCAATCCCCATACAAAAACGCAAGTAAAAAATATGTACAGGAAAAATAATCCCCATACTGAACGAATGACTCTGTCTGAAACGACTTGACCACTGATCTTTGTTGTTAAAATGGCATTAGGATGAACCAATTGATGAATTTCTCGGATCCCTTGACGGTACAAAAGTAAAAATCTGACAGCTTTAATACCGCCACAAGTAGAACCAAAGCATCCACCAAAAAAGCTCGCGCCTAATAATAAAAGCACAATATGACTGGGCCAATTAGGATAACCTGCAGAGCCTAATCCATTGTCCGTCATAACTGAAACTGTTTGAAAAAATCCATGTACCAATGAATCTTTAATATCAAAAGTTTGAGTACGATTCAGCTCTAAACAAGCGATCCCAACAACGATAGATAATATGAGAATAAAAAATCGAACCTCCGCATTATACCAAATAGGCTTGAAGCTTCGCCGAACTAACACTATGTAGTATAAGGCGAAATTGATTGCTGCAAGTATTGAAAACACACCACCCACAAGCTCAATTGCAGCACTGTTATAATATCCTAAGCTGTCACTATGTGTGGAAAATCCACCCAATGAAACGGTAGATAGACTATGACATATGGCATTAAACCAATTCATTCCTGCAAGTTTATAAGCAACTGCACAACCTAAGGCAAGTACGCTATAAAGCCCCCATAAATTTCGAGCCGTATCCGCAAGGCGGGGCGTCATCTTTTCCTCTTTCATGGGACCTGGCATCTCAGACTGATATAATTTTGCGCCACCAATACCAAGAAATGGCATAATTGCAACGGCCAAAACAATTATCCCTAACCCACCGAGGAAATTAAGCTGTGCTCGATAAAATAAAATCGATTTGGGTAGTTCATCAATATCTGAAAAAATCGAGGCTCCAGTCGTCGTAATGCCAGACACACCTTCAAACATGGCATCGGTTAAACTCAAGTCCAATCGTCTATCAAGAAGAAAAGGTAATGCACTCATTAAGGAAAATATCAGCCAAAATAAACAAGCGACCATGAAGCCATCACGTTTTTGCAGATTTTTATTTTCCTCACTTGTAATCTTCCAACCGACCACACCAATAAAAAGGGAAAGGAGGAATGTGATTAAAAATGGAGTGATATATCCATCTTTATAAAATAATGCAACAGCGATAGGCATCAACATGGTGAAGCTATATATGACAATCAAAAAGCTACATAGATGAATTATGGTATGAAATCGAGAGCTAAATTTCTGTATTCCACTGACTGCAATCATTCCAACTCACCTTTAGATATTTATCGTGAAAGACTTAATGAATAATTTATTAGGCATCATAAAATACAAGCGCTCACGTCCTGTTCTAAAATCATATGCAATCGATAACAGAGTTAGGTTAGGAAATAGATCTTCCCCTAATACTCTTTGTTGTCGTCTAAGGTGGATTGCAAGTTGACTTATCGTCGCGACAATGGTTATGACAATAAAAGCGATTAGATTGATAAAAACAGCCACATCTATCATTGGGAGGGAATAATAAGGAGCGTTAAATAAAAAATGAACACGAATAGCTTCAAAAAATGCAGCCATATACGCATATTGAAAACAACATTGAAGTGTAATCATAACGACAACGAGTTGGAGTACAATAATAATGCTTTAGATGACACCCTCCAAGAGGGTAAATACAAGCAAATAGCGAGTAAGCACTCAGAAATAAAGCTCAACCTAACAGAGAGTTTAAAAACACTTAGTTTGTCCATCAAAATGTAAGTCGTTATGTCATACAGATTTTCACTTTAACAGACGAAAACAATTCTGACGCGTAAAAAAAACGTAAAAAATTACGGGAATTAACTTTATATAGACGAAATTAATAACATTATACTTTTGAAATCCCCAATCAATTTAACTGGGGATGGCTAGTATCAATATGCTTAAATGGCTAAGGCTTGCTCAAGATCGGCAATCAAATCTTGAGGATCTTCGACGCCAATGCTCAATCTAATCAGGTTGTCATTCACCCCTGAAGCTAGCCGACTCGCAGCATCCATAGCGGCATGGGTAGTGCTAGCGGGGTGGCAGGCAAGGCTCTCTAAGTCGCCTAAACTGACCGCTTGAGTAAACAAGTTCAAATGATCTAAAAACTGCGCCGCTCGATTAAAGCCCCCTTCGAGCTCAATACTCACCATACCGCCAAAGGCGTTGATGGTTTCACTCAGAACTTGATGACCTTGATCCTCTGCTAGCCCTGGGTAATAAACTTTTGCAACGCTCGGATGGGTTGCAAGAAAAGCGGCGACCTTAGCCGCGCCCGCAAGATGAGCATCCATTCGAAGTGCTAAGGTACGTAAGCCTCGCTGTAATAAATAGGCTTCCTGTGGCCCAATCGCGGCGCCGATATGTTTAAGCGCTATAGTGCGAATAGGTTGCATTAATGCCTTAGGTCCAGCGACAACACCTGCGATTAAATCGCCATGGCCACTTAAATACTTAGTGGCACTGTGCATCACGATATCAATGCCATGTTCCAGCGGTTTGAATAAATACGGGGTTAAAAACGTATTATCACAAATGGTTATAGCGCCCACTTTTTCGGCGGCAAGCTTAACCTTACGGTAGTCACTGACTTTTAAGGTCGGATTGGTGATGGGCTCAAATAAAATAATTTTTGTTTCGGCGGTAATCTCTGCCAATAAATGATCATCATCTTGATAACGGCGCACAGTAATACCCGCGCGGGTTAACGTTTGGATTAAAAATGCCGCAGTGCCACCGTATACGGGGTCGATAAATGCGATTTCATCACCTTGACTCGCTAAGGCATAGAAAATACTGCTGATTGCCGCCATCCCACTCGCAACAACGAGTGATTCATCAGCCCCTTCCAGTTGTGCTAATTGATATTCAAGCGCCTGCACTGTCGGATTCGCCATGCGACTGTAGATAAAGCCCGGTTGCTCACCTGCAAAACGGGCTCGACCATCCTCGGCACTACCGTAGGCGAAGGTGCTACTTTGATAGATAGGAGTTGTAAGCGCGCCCGTCGAGTTATCAGCGGCATAATGGGTGTGAAGTAATTTAGTTTTAAATTGCATAATAGATCCTAATAACCATTAAATGGCATGAGCGAATGAGGCGTAATGTGCTTGAGCAACGTCGGGATGAGAGCGCAAACGCCCTTTTAATACGTTCTGGCCCACTTGGTGGAAAAGAGGATTTAATGGATCGCTTGCCGGTCCTTGAGCTTGGTTCGCCAGATGCTTTGGCAAAGGTAACAAAGGAACTGTCGCATTCAACTGCGCCGCCATAAAAAAGGCACACGAGTAGCGCTCGACCCCAGCAGGCGGGCTCGTCACCCTATGGTTGGTTGCCTTTAAATACCCATTAGAAGCCAACTCAAGTAATTCACCTATATTCACCACAAAGGCGTCTTCTAATGGCGGTATGCTTAACCAACCGTTGTCAGTCTGAACCTCTAAACCGGATTGCTTATCTTGCAGCACTAAGGTCAAATAGCCAGGATCTTTGTGTGCCCCTACACCTTGGCCTGAAGTCTGTCCATCCGCGCTGGGATAGCGAATAAGCTTCATATGCTGATAAGGACCCGCTTCGATCGTGGCATCAAAGGCGCTTTCTGGCTGCTCTAGCGCAACAGCTAAAGCCCTCAATAGTGTGACACTGGTATCGGCTAAATCCTGTTGCCATGCCAATAAAGTCGATTTCATCTGTGGTAATTGTGACGGCCATTGATTAGGCCCCTGTAGCTGCCACCATATAGGCACATCAGACTGCTGAGGATTAGCCACTTCTTCTTGCATGATATCAAACTGTTCCCGCAAGTCCGGTTTCCCTAAGGTCAATTCACCTTGCAAACGGGTATAACCGCGAAAATGCGGTGTATTAGCCATTTTCACCGCAAGTTTATCTACGACGGGCAGCGCAAAGAAATCTGCCGCTAACTGAAGTACTTGCTGCTGTCTAGCAAGCTCAATGCCGTGGCCGGTGAGATAGAAAAACCCTATTCTTCTGGCAGCATCGGCAAGCTTAGTAATAAAAGCGTTACGACGTTGTCCACCCGCATGCCAATCACTTAAATTCAATATCGGTAATTGTTCCATCAATGACTCCCATTTAATGCATTGTCTGAGCCGGATTCTATGCCTTTATGGGTCGATGGATAATGAATTAATAACTATTTGATATATTAAACAGTAATAATAGATCATTTAGATATATAGACATCTAGGCTTCTATACTGCTAGATTTGAATTTCAAAGGGTAAAACAGCGGTAATTATTAGGCCAACTCAAACCGCACCACTCAGATAAACATCATAAGCCATACTGCTTAATGATCTTTATCTGGTTATTTTTCAATATATTAGTACAATTAAGATATAAAAATAAAAGCGAGTCCACTTTTGCGGCACTCGCTTTTTAAGGTTTCGAAGTTTTAACGTTTCTAAGTCATGTCAGTTATAAACCTAGATGCTTCTACCAATGACATTATTGATCATGCCAAATTAGCACTTGGGCTGGCTCACCATTACTACGGGTAGCGCGGTACATACCTTCGGTATTAAATGGCGTAGCAATATTGCCACGCTGATCGACTGCAATCACACCACCTGAACCGCCAGCAGTGATAAGACGTTGATTAATAACTTCATCTGCAGCCTGAATGATGGATTTTTGCTGATATTTCACCTTGGCACAAATATCCCCCGCGACGAGGTAACGGATAAAGAATTCACCATGACCCGTTGCCGATACGGCACAAACACCGTTTTCAGCATAAGTGCCAGCACCGATGACAGGAGAGTCACCAATACGACCAAAGCGTTTTGCCGTCATACCACCGGTCGATGTACCTGCAGCTAAGTTACCCTTTTTATCTAAGGCGACAGCACCAACGGTACCAAATTTGTAATCGAGGTCCTTCATCTCAACATTAGCAACTTGTTCAGATTTAGCCGCAGCTTGCAGTTTTTGCCGTGCATCGAGTAATTGCTGATAACGCTCGTCAGTATCAAAATGATGATTTGGCACTAAAGTAAAACCTTGAGTCAGTGCAAATTCTTCTGCTCCTGCGCCCGAGAGCATCACGTGCTCAGATTTATTCATCACGGCCAAGGCTAAGTCAATTGGATTGGCAATATGACGCACTCCAGCGACAGCACCGGCATTCATCGTTTTGCCATCCATAATGGAGGCATCTAATTCATGTCCGCCGTCATAGGTGTAAACCGCGCCTATACCAGCATTAAACAGAGCACTATTTTCAAGGATATTAATTGCAGTTTGTACTGCCACTAAGCTGTCACCCCCCTCCTCTAAGACTTTTGAGCCTTTATCGACCGCTTCCTTTAACTTATCTTTGTAGGCTTGGCGTTGTTCAGGGGTGAGATTAGCTTTAGAAATCGTCCCTGCGCCGCCGTGGATCGCAATGGCGAACGGTTTATCATTGGCAAAGGTGTTATGTGACATAAAAAGTAGGCCCGAAATAATTAAACTAAAGGTGGCTAATTTTGTTTTCATTCTTTACATCCCCTTAAAAAGTAGCGTCCTTTGTAACCATTTCATCGTGTAATTTCAATCATCTCCTTGCCTGTTGGTTTTATTCTGGCGACAATGATGCCAAATCACAGGGACTATAAAGTGCAGCCATTTTTGCAAATCACCTCACATTACATTCGTCTTTGCTTGTTTCTGAGTCTGATTTCAGTCACATCAGTCGCGGCAGCAGATGATTTTATCAAATTATCTGTTACAGGCGTGAATGAAGCGCTTCGAAGCAACATAGTTGCTCACTTAGGCGCTTTACCTGAATCTGAGGTGCAGCGCCGTGCCTTTTTGTTTAATGTCGATGACAATATCAGCACCGCCTTAGAATCCATGGGCTACTATCACGGTGAAGTAGAAGAAAAGCTGATTGAGCATGACAAGGGACCGTGGGAATTAAAACTTGAAATCAGCCCCGGCGAGCCAACCATTGTTCAGTGGGTTGATATTAATTTTAGTGGTGAAATGCTTGATGACCGAGCTTTCGATCAATGGCTCGCAAAGGTCAACATTAAACCCGGCGATGTGTTAAATCACGGTGTTTACAGCGACGTAAAATCGCAACTCGTCACCTTAGCCTTGGCACGAGGTTACTTCGATGGCGAATTTACTGAATCACAAATTAAAGTTAACCGCGATATTAATACCGCGCAGGTAAGTTTGCATTTTGATTCAGGCAAACGTTACCGATTTGGCCAAGTCAGTTTCGATGGCCATAGCTTAGAACCCGATATATTAGAGGATCTTATCCCCTTTAAAGAAGGTGCTTCATACTCAACTCGCCGTGTAAGCGCCTTGAATCGTCAGTTATTAGATACTGGTTATTTCGCCAATATCAAAGTGATCCCGCAAATCGATAACGTCGAAGATAACCATATTCCAATGCGAGTCGAATTAACGCCTAAGGCAAGTCACGCAATTGAACTCGGTTTTGGTGGTGATATTGGCAAAACAGATCAAGCCTTTGATCCGAGGGTGCGCGTGACTTGGCGTACACCACAAATCAATAAATATGGGCATTCCCAAGAAACCAGTCTCGAATGGTCGCCCGATAGACCAAAGTTATTAACCACTTATACGATTCCGCTCACACATCCCTTAGACGATCAATTAAAGATCCGCCTCGGTTTGCTGCGGGACAAATACGGTGTGACTCAAGTATATGATGCCGAGAATCGTGATTTTAGTAACACAGGCCAGCTCGAGTCGACTAAGTACCTTCTGGGACTATTACGTCAGCAAAGACTAGAAAATCAATGGCTAATGAGTTATTCGTTGGAGGCTATACGCGAAGAATATACTCAGTCTGACGTCGATTATATGCCGTCGTTTTATCTGGCAGGAATTAACTTTTCTCGGACTAGCCGGGGAGATAACTCACTGGATCCTAAATCCGGATTTAGACAAATTTACAGCCTAGACTATGCCGATCCCTATTTAGGATCAGAAACCCGCCTAGCCCGCTTGCAAGCTAAATTTAAATGGATTGATACCTTCTTCGATAACCACAGAATCGTTGCTCGTATTGATTTAGCTGCCAACTTAGCTAACGAGAATGATCTTGCCTCTATCCCACCATCACTACGCTATTTTGCCGGTGGCGATCAGAGTGTGCGCGGCTATGGTTATCAAGAACTCGGCCCCTATTTAGACTATGTTGCTGACGATGGAAAAACCAATCGCGAGGTTATCGGTGGCCGCTATTTAATGGTTGGTAGTTTGGAATATCAATATTATGTGACCCCCACTTGGCGGGTCGGCACATTTATCGATGCGGGTAACGCCTTCGATAATAATCAATTTGAACCTGTCGTCTCTGTCGGTGGCGGTATCCATTGGATCTCCCCGATTGGTCCAATCAAATTAGATTTAGGGGTCGGATTGAAAGAAACTGAGACCATTGAAAGATCATGGCGAATTCACCTAACCATGGGGACAGATCTATGAGCCAGCCCCCAGAGCATAATAAGCCAAACGAACAAGATATCGTTGATAATCCCATCACTGAAGCCGAAGCCACTGAAACCGTAGTGACCTCTGTCACCCCATCGGTGTCATTCATTCAAAGACTGTGGCGGCAGTTCAAACTCTGGACTCGGATTATTATCTATGTGCCATTAGGGCTTTTAGTGTTAATCGCCCTATTACTCGGCACTGAATTTGGCTCGCGCATTACCGTGGGTTTAGCCGATCAATTTGTACCCGATCTTGAACTGACTTATACCTCTGGTTCCATTAACAAAGACTTAGCCCTATCTCACGCGGCTTGGTCTATGGCCGGAATGAACGTGCAACTTGAGGATCTGCATTTACTGTGGCAACCCGCCTGTTTGCTACAAAAACGCTTATGCGTGAATAGCTTATCTGCGGCCAAAGTCGATGTCACTATTGATACCCTAGCGCTTTCTGCAGACTCAAACGAAGCGCCAGTCGCGCCACTTGATGAAGAACCCAGTGAGCTCCTATTACCCTTTGATATTGTTTTAGATTCTGCTGAACTCAATGGCGTTAATATCCAAGTGGATGATATGCAATTTACCGCTAATCGTCTTAACGCAGAAGCACAATGGTTTACCGAAGGTTTGTCGGTTAAACAGCTATCCAGCGAAGGATTATTCATACTGATCCCTGCATCAACCGATGTAGCAACGCAAGCCAGCACGGCAGCGGTAACGAATGCAGCAGATCCCAGCACTGCCGCGGTAACAACACAGACACCATCGGCCAGTCCGTCGCTACCAAAAGAGGCTGAATGGGCTTTAGCGCAATTGCCACAAGTATTTATGCCTTTCCCTGTGACAGTCAATGCCCTAACGCTAGACAACACCACACTGCAAATCGGCGATCGTAAAGATGTTTTTAGCCATGCAGAACTACAAGGCAGTTTCCGTGAATACCAATTGACCTTAGACCATCTCGCCATCAGCCACACCGATGGCAGCGTCGATATCACAGGCAGCCTAACACTTGATAAAGATTATCCACTCGATTTAGAGGCAAATCTCACCCTTAACCAACTAGTCGAATTGCCAGATCTCACTCATCAAGTATTAACGTTAAAGCTGAGCCAAAGTTTAGGGCAACTTCAGGTGAATGCCGTCGCCAAGGGCGATGCCGACTTTACGCTAGATGGCCAAATAACACTGCAAGACCCTAACCTGCCCTACAAGGTGAGACTTGAACAGACACGGCTTCAGTGGCCACTGAAGAACCCTGAATACTCGGTAAGCGATGCCACGCTCGATAGCCAAGGCGACCTTAATCGGCAAGAGGCGAGTCTTACTGGCCAACTGATCACACCCTTTCACAAAGTACTCGACATAGACACTGACATCCAACATCAAGATGCTAAGTTAACCATCAATAACCTTGATGTAATGGGCGCGATTGGTAAGGTCAAACTCACAGGCGAACTCGATTATCAAAAAGCCATTAGCTGGAACGCCAATCTCTGGATCAATGACGTCAAATTACAAGAAATACAGCTGCCACAAACGGATACAGCGCAAAGTACAACGGGTTTACCGGACAGTTTGATTTCAGGAAAATTACGCACTAAAGGCTCATTTGCAGACCCCCGTTGGCAAGTATCCCTGAGCGATACTGAGCTCACTGGCACTTTGCAAGGTTATCCCTTCGACATTACAGGGGATATCAGTGTGAATGATTCCCTGTATGTCAGTGCTAAGGGGCTGAACGCCAAAGTACTAGGTTCAACTCTGGCACTCAAAGGCGAAGCCAATGCCAACTGGGATCTCCAAGGTGAATTACAAGTGCCCGACTTTGGCCTGTGGTTACCTAAGGCTAGCGGCCAACTACAGGCGCAGATCAATGTCACTGGTGACGAGAAACACCCCCAGGTCGAGCTTACAGCACAGCTGGCAGAACTTTACTATCAAAACATTAAACTGCAGGAATCTAATTTAAAGGCCTATTACAAACCGCTAGATCAACATGAGTTTGCTATCTCGCTAAAATCAAAAACCTTACAGATTGCAGAACAAAATTTAGATACAGTGACACTCGGGGCGAAAGGTACCATTAACGCTCAAAAACTCACACTCAACGCCACGGGCGATCTTGGGCTCGATGCAACGATGAGCAGCCAATACGATGTGAAGAAGTCACGACTACAGCTCGATGTTGATCGTTTAAATCTCAACACGCCCGTAGGCCTATGGCAGCTTGATAACACCATTAATCTGGCTTGGGACCAAATCAAGAATCAAGGCAGCATTACGCCCTTTTGCCTCATGAATCCCAATAGCCGTATCTGCCTAAACAGTAATACACCAATAGGTAAAAAAGGCAGTGCACAGGTGAGCTACTCAGGTAATCCAGGGCAATTACTTGTCCCAATATTACCAACAAATATGCGTTGGAATGGCCCTGCATCGCTATTAGCCAATGTTGCATGGGCTGCTGGCCGTAAGCCTACTGCCGATGTGAACTTTGATTTTGCTCCCGGCAGCATTATGCTAAAACGGGATAAAAATCGTGAAGTCACCATTAATTACCAAAACCTGTCATTAAAAGCGACCTTAGATGCAAAACGGCTGGCGACGGTTTTAGATTTTGAATCAGAAGGCGTGGCCAGTTGGCAGGGTGAGATTAACGTCAATGTCACACCCGATCGCACCCTGTCAGGTTATGCCAATATCAAGCAAATCAACTTGCAGCCACTTGGGGAGTTTTTCCCTCAATTAAATACAGTGCAAGGTTTGCTGACGAGTCAACTTAACTTTGCGGGTAGCCTAGATGCGCCTGAAGTATCGGGGAGCATGGCCTTAACTGAGGGCGCCTTAGCCCTAACAGCAAACCCAACATTAATCGACAAAATTGACATGTCGATGTCATTTGCGGGTCAACAAGCGCAGCTTAAGGGACGCTGGATGATGGGCAATGGTTTAGGCAGAGTGAATGGTCAACTGCAATGGCCCCAAGGTCAATTTAGTGGCGAGTTAGCCCTCGAAGGCGATAAGCTCGCCGTGATCCAACCGCCACTGGCTATTCTCGATGTCTCCCCCGATATCAACTTAACCTTCAACAGTAAGCAACTGGCAGTAAAAGGAAAAATAGCTGTGCCTTCGGGCAACATTAAAATTGTGCCATTAGCGGAAGGCGGTGTCGCAGCCTCCGAAGACGTGGTATTTGACGATTCCATTGCCGCCACTCAGCCTAAAACTAGCCCCTACGCCATCGTTGCAGATCTGAATATCAGTGTGGGGAACGAACTCAGAATTGATGGTATGGGCCTCAAAGGTAAACTCCAAGGGACCTTAAAGCTACAGCAGCAAGCTTTCCGTCCTCCTTTGCTCTTCGGTAATATCAAAGTCAATCAAGGTAGCTACAAGTTTATGGGCCAAACCCTAAAAATCCGCACTGGTGAAGTGCAATTTGTGGGGCCAACGTCATTACCAAACCTGAATATTGAAGCAATACGGGAAATTAAGACTGAAGACTTAGTGGCAGGTGTACGCGTCACAGGCACGCCATCACGCCCAGTAGTGACCTTATTCTCCAATCCCGCCAAAGAGCAGGCCGAAATCTTGTCTTACATTATCAAAGGCAGTGGCTTTAACAGCGCCAACAATGAGCAAAATAACTCGCTGATGATGGGCGCGGCACTCGGTTTAGGTTCACAAGTGGGCGGCGGCGCAATTAACAACCTAGGGAATACCGCGACAGGACTCATTGAAGAGTTTGGTTTCTCTAACGTGCAACTCGACACTAATGATGAAGGGCGTGTGGCGATCAGTGGCTTTATCGGCGATAACTTAATGGTGAAATACGGAGTAGGTGTATTTAACCCTGGTTACGAAATGACAGTCAGGTATTACTTGCTCTCACAACTCTATCTAGAAACCGTGTCAGGCACTTTAGGCCAATCACTTGATATCTATTACAACTTCAATATCAAGTAACCATATGAATACCAAGATATTGACACTACAAAATTAGCATCCAATCACTCTAACCAAACAATCTCAAAATACGGGTTACAGTATGTTGAGGTTGTTTGGGTAAAGCCTAAGTGTCTACCCATAAATACAAACAACTAAAAATTAGTCACAAAAAAAGCGCCCTTAGGCGCTTTTTGCTTCAGTTACGACAATTAAGCGTAAACGAAGTCAACATGTTCAATGATTGGCTTGAACACGTGGCGTTGCATAGCTTGTGCACGAACACCCACTTCTTTACCATCAACAACGATAGTCAGAGTAGAAGTGTAGAAGTCAGCATTAGCTTGAATGTTAATGATATCTTTGTGATCAAAAACAATAGAAACTGGCTCTTTGCCTTGGCCATAAATAACAGCAGGTACTTTACCAGCATGGCGTAGGCGGCGGCTCGAACCTTTCCCTATTTCAGTGCGGGTTTGTGCTTGGATAGTGTAAGACATGTGTTTCTCACTTAAATTTAGAGTAAAAAGTTGCCGGCATTTTCGACCAATGACGGCTCATATAAAGCGCGCGAATACTAACATAGATACCCAAGGCACACAAGAATACCGCAAGCCCTCTATTTATCGGCTTCAGCGTTAGCAAAACAGACCGCTATTTATCAAATTGAGGAACTTGTATCTTGGCTGTTACGGCAGAGAAAAGGCTTTGATCTCAAACAAAAAACACGAGATCTAGATCACACTGGGAAATTGAGAAGCCTGTTAAGCTCGGGCAAATTTCGATAACTGCTGTGTCAAAAAATGCGTCATGCGCTATACCAGTTACAACAAGAAAATAGACTTTCATGCCAACTGGCCCGTGAACTCGTCTCTCTTATCGAAACCGTTCCTTATCAGCAAAATACCCTCGAATTAAAATTCTTAGAATTGCTTGCCTGTACCCAACAAAAAAACCGCAGCTTGATCTTACTTATGCAAATTATTGAGTCCGTCGATATTGAGTCGCAGAGGCAAAGACAATATCAATTTTCACAACGTCTCAGCCTATTGATCTGTGATTGGCAACAACATAGAGAAATGAACAAACTCAATCAACAATTTATCCCGCTGCTCAGACATTACTTGATCGAATCGCAAGCCTTGGAACAAGATTTTTATCAGCAGATCCAACAACAGATCATTGCTACCAGTGCCTTACCGGACCACAATCGACGTGCACAAAGCCAGAATTAGGATAATAACCCACACCACCGAGTTTCAGGGATAAAGCCGCTTCTCTGAGGGTTTTTAGTTTAACGCTAGGGATCGCTATGTCCATCGCCATGCCGCGCATGTGATAACTCTTCTTAGCAACTCCGCCACTGTGGCTCACGAGCATGGCATTGGTTTTTGGTGAACGGTAACCGGAAATCACATGGATTTCATCATTGGTATTCAAGGTTGTTTTGAGTGAGTGGAGTAAATCAAATAAGCGCTTATCCATAGGCGCTGCCACATTCTGACGATGATCCCGCAGCAAATGATTAAAATTGTCTAACACCTTGCTCTGATAATGACCATCTACCCAATAACTACCGTCATCACGCTCGCCAGTATGACGATTAAACAAACTTAACTCGCGGATCCCTTTGGTTGAACGGCTGGCAACCGCTTTTGAGGGAATAAAGGAACATAATGCCACACCACTAAGGCCTAACAATAACTGCCTACGGGCAGGACATATTAAAGTCACATGATCACCTTTTGTATGCTTTTTGGTCACTAGTAAGGCAAATTATACTGAATAAGCCCTAAGATCAAGTTTTGCCAACCCCATTCTGAGTAGGATTTCAAAATGCCAAGCGAGTTGAGATGCTTATCTTGCTCAACTTTACAGCACAAAAACGTTAATGTTGTTCCAAAACCGTGGCAGGCACAGCATTCGTCAGCTCAGGTTCCAAATCATAAATGTCGCGACGGTATTGCTCCTGCCCACTATCGTCTAACCATGCAGTCCAGTAAACCAGATGCACGGGCAACTTTTCGGAAAGTGAAAACCACTGAGGTTCAGTAATACCAGGGGCTAACTTGTCCCATAAACGTTTGTCTTTTACTAAATGCTCTTTAAACCACTGGGCTAATTCAGTGGCTTTTTCAATACGAATACACCCAGATGATAGTGCCCTATCGTCCTTTTTAAAGAGACTTGGCTCAGAAGTTCCATGTAAATAGACACTGAAACTGTTATCAAAGTGAAACTTATATTTACCTAATGCATTCTTCGCCCCAGGGCGTTGTACAAGCTGATAGGGAAACGAAGCGCTGGCTAAGGCCTGCCATTCCTCTGGCATGCGTTGTACCCGTTGACCGTTATAATCGTACACATCAAATTGACGTTCATTAAGATAATGACCATTTCGCTGAATTTGCGGCAGAATGTCCCGCCGTAAAATGCTGCTAGGCACTCGCCAACTAGGGTTAAGCACCACGCTAGAAATCTGACTGTCCAAAATCGGTGTTTGCCGAGAAGATTTACCCACAATGACCTTGGAACTTAACACTGGCGTACCATTATCGACCAACGTCATCTCAAAAGCGGGCACATTAATCAGCAAATAACTCGGCTCTAATTTACGTTCAAACACTCTTTGTCGAATAGTGTTTTTAGCTAATAGTACCGCCCTCGCCCTTGGCGATTGGTTCACCCAAAATAAGGTCTGCTTACCTATCACCCCGTCCTGTTTTAGCCCATGCTTTTGCTGAAAGCGCTTAATGCCAATCATAAGTTCTTCGGTATAAACTTGATTCACTCTAGGCTCAGTGGCTAAGTCTCCCAATATCCACATACGCTTTGCTATGGTATCAACGATCTGATGACTCATTCCTAAGGTTAACTTTTCATCTAGCACTAAAGTTTCCCATGGTTCAATTGTGTCCAATTGCACTAAATGGGCGATTTGCTTAAGCACCCTTTGATATTGGGGATCCACTGGAATAACGGATGAAACCGTCCCTGGGGCTCCAGCGTTGTTACATTCAGCGGATGTCATCACATAATGCCAGTAACCGGTAACATCAGCTTGGATTCGTACTAAATCAGCAGTAGATAAGGTATTAGGAGAAAGTGTTAAGTCACGATAATGCTGGCCAAATACTGGATTAACGCCGGCGAGATCCAATAGCAACACCTCTGGCACTAAGGCCGCAAGCGGCAGCACAGCAGTAAGATCTTCAGCTTTACCCTCAAGATTTGGCTGCGCAGCAATACTCGAATTTGATGTCAGGGATTGAGCGCCATCAGCTGCACTTACCTTTGGCACTAAAATTATTGGAATACAGAAAAAAAGACTGAGTAATAGTTGCGCTAGATAACGCCTCGTCGGCATCGGGTTAATCTGCAATGCTTTCAAGTTCGCGATGTGGAACTCCTGCTCTATCAATTCGAGTTCTCTCACGTTTAGCGTTACACGCATGGATGGGGGCAAATAGCGAATGATCTTTTTCAATATCATAAATACTCCCTTAGCTATTTTTAAGGTCACCTGAGAGCCAGCGGTTATATCAGTTAACAACACTGTTATATGACTATTCCATGGAGATCAATTAATTACTAGGGGTTAACTCCAGATAATGAAAAGAAAAATGCCACTGAGGTCGTCAGTGGCATTGATATCAAACAAACTCGCATAAATATGCTGAGCAAGTGCTCGTTAGCAAAAAGACACGAGATCTTCTTCGACAAATTGCTCTGGTAATTTCTGTAGGCTACGTAACATCAAAGGATTTGCCAACACCATCGCCATTTCTTGACGATTGAGTAAAGCTAATGCGCTCTGTTGACAACGAGCTTCATGCACCTTCACATGCACTATGGCTTCCATCGCTTCAATTGGTGTACCCGCAGCACGCAAAGGCTGTTTATCCACCATGGCTAAATGCAATTCCATCAACGCAGGGTCTTTAAGTACCTGTGCTAACGTCCAAGGCTCAGCAATGTGTCTTTGGTAAGCGGCGCGCGCTTCTTGCGCTTGCAGACAAATTTGCGCAGGGTTACGTTCTTCTGGTGTTGCAAGAATACCAGCACGCTTGAACACTTCGCCAATTTTAACTGAACCTGTCCATGCCGAAATAGGCACAGCAATCCACAGACCGATCAACGCCGGACTCATCCAAGCTAACAAAGTCAAAGAATCCAAAATAGCCGCATAACCTAACATCACACCTGCCAGCATATGCCAGCGGTGACGATAGATTAACGTCATCCAAGGCATACTGCCGTCATCACGACGTTGCGGCGACCAACCACTGTCCCGCCCCATCAGAATTGACATCACAGCACCACAATGGATAAACATCATGATAGGTGCAATCAGCGCTGAAAGTATGACCTCAAAGATCACACTGAATATCGCTTTAATTCGACCACCAACACTGCGAGCAAACTCACCGTCTTTAAGCAGCAACAAGACCCCGAATACTTTAGGGCCAAACAAAACCCCCATAGTAATGTAGAACAATCTTAATGCCCTATCCGAGTCCATGATGGGCCAAGTCGGGAACAGTGAAAATTGATCGGTGAAATATTCAGGTCGAATAAAGTGTGCCTGCAAAGCCAACATCAAACCGGTCAAAATCAACATCAACCAGAAAGGAGATGACAAATAAGCCATGATACCCGTCAGTAAATGTAAACGGCTTACCCAGTGCAAACCTTTAGTCGGCAAAATACGCGAATGCTGCAAGTTACCTTGGCACCAGCGGCGATCACGCACGGCTAAGTCGATAATCGACGGTGGACATTCTTCGTATGAACCCGGTAAGTCATAGGCAATGACCACACTCCAGCCAGCACGGCGGATCAGCGCAGCTTCAACAAAGTCATGGCTCATGATATGACCACCAAAAGGTGGCTTACCCTTAAGGTTGGGTAATCCAGCCGCGGTCATAAAGGCTTCGGTGCGGATAATGGCGTTGTGGCCCCAGAAGTTACCTTCTTTTTGTACCCACCAGCCTAAACCGGTACCAATTACGGGACCATAAATGCGCGCTGCAAATTGCTGTAAACGGGCCATTAAAGTGGTGCCATTGATCAACGACGGAATCGTTTGGATCAAACCCGCATCAGGATCGGCCTGCATGCGCTGAGCTAAGCCAGTGATGGTTGAAGACTCCATCAAACTGTCGGCATCAAGCACTAACAAGTGATCATAACGCGACCCCCAACGACGGCAAAAATCGGCTACGTTACCCGCTTTACGGGCGACGTTTTTACGACGGCGACGGTAATACACCCGCGAATGCTTATGGGTTTCTTGACGTAGCACCAGAAATGCCTGCTCTTCGAGTAAAGCAATATCGGGATCGGTAGTATCACTTAAGATAAACCAATCAAAAGCATGACCATGACCCGTTTGCGACAAGGTTTCAGCCATCACTGAAACCGCCGAGAATACCCTATCAGGAGATTCATTATAGGTCGGCATCAAAATCGCGGTGCGCGTATGCAGTTCAGTCACTTGCAAATCTTTTGCCCGCGGTTTTCGCAGTAAAATTAAAAAACCTGCAATACCGCTACAAAACGCCAAAGCAATCCAGCAGAAGTTAACCGCAAACAGCACTAGCACTAAATATTCCAGAGGAGTAATTCCGCCAATGCTAAATACCGCCCCCATTTCATAGATAGCAAACAAAGATAATAATAAAGCCCCACCCACCACAAACACACGACGGTAGGTACGCGAGCGTACCCCATCAGCCACAGTGCTACGGCGAGGGAATCCCTCTGGCATCTTACTTAAATTTTGGGGTTCCATAGCGCCAGGCCGTTCATTTGGCATAGCACTACCACCCACGAGGACTTCCGTCTCGAGTACCGAGTTATCGGATACAGTCATATCATGTTGCTCCGTCATGAACCTTACAGCGTCCAGCGATAGAGCCAGGTTTCAACCTGACGAGGAGTTGGGAACTTAAGTTCAGCGCGCAGTTCGATAAGATCTTTATCTTCTGGCTCTAATTCAAAAGCTAAGCGATAGCCATTTTTAGCGGCATTACGGGCAATCACCACATTTGTGACCACACCACCAGAAGCTTCAACTTTAGCGACTGGCATTTCATCTGTCATCGGACCTTCAACTTGATAGTCGACCACAAATAAACGTCTTGGAGTCGCCTTAGCAATATCGGCACGACCACTGGCAGAGCGAGAAATATGTACGGCACCGACTTTCGCAGCAGGTTCTTCACCCCAACTCATGCGATAGGCAAAATGAAATTCACCGCCAGCAGGAATAGGCTGACGTGGTTTCCAATAACTAACAATGTTGTCATGAATTTCAGACTCTGTCGGAATTTCAGTCAACACCACTGAACCTTGCCCCCAATTACCCACAGGCTCAATCCATAGGCTTGGGCGACGTTCGTAATGGGCTTCTAAATCTTGATATGACGCATAGTCACGCTCACGTTGGATCAGACCAAATCCCTGAGGCGAATTGTCAGAAAACGCACTGACTTGTAACTGACGTGGATTAGCTAATGGGCGCCATAAATGCTCACCACGACCATTTAACATCAATAAACCATCAGAATCATGTACTTCAGGTCTAAAATCATCGGTGTCGTGACGACCATTGAGTGAATGTAAGAACATGCTAGTGCTTGGTGCTAAACCGACTTTGCTCAGCTCAACACGAGGAAACAGTGTCGCTTCTACATCAATCAAGGTGTTATCACCGGGACGGACAGAGAAAGTATAGGCACCTGCTACGCTTGGGCTATCTAACAAGGCATGCACAACAATCAAGTTGCTGTCATTGTGTGGACGCTCAACCCAGAAGGCGCGAAATATCGGGAATTCTTCCCCTTCAGCGTCAGCCGTTTTTAACGCCAAACCACGGGAAGATAAGCCATAGGCGTTACCTTTACCTAAAGCGCGGAAATAACTCGCACCTTGGAATACCATAAGCTCGTCAAATACACCATTCGTATTCAATTGGTTATGAATACGAAATCCTGAGTAGCCAATGTCATCATTCGGCAGCGCTTGAGTAATCACTTCACCCGCAGTGAAATATTTAGGCTCATAAGCTAAGTGCGTTGCATTCTGACCTTCTACAATCGCAATCTCGATCAGATCTTGAAAATAGAAACCACGGTGGAACATTTGCATTTGAAATGGCACGCCCTGATCACGCCAAATAGACGCAGTCGGGTTAAAACGAATATCTCTGTACTCATCGTATGACAGTTTAGCAAGGCCAGCTGGCAAAGGATCTTTGAGGGTCACATAAGGTTTCGCTGCCAAACGTTTTGCAATCTTCACGACAGTTTCGCTATCAAAAGCGCCTGTCTTAGTGAATCTGATTTGATTTTTTGTACTGGGCTGAGAAATCACTTTCGGTGGAGTAACCACAGGAACTGCCTCGGCGGGTTTTGTCTCTTCAGCGTACGCGACACCAGACAGGGCGACTACAGCGCCTAGCGTCAGTGAACATATGAGTGACGAATAAGGTTTGGACGATGGGCAACGCAACAAGCTAACCATAGATAGGTAACCTAAAAAATAAACTAAGAAATCAATGTTTTTTATGTATACAGTGAATTTTTTTCACTCTGATTTAGGGATGAAAAAAAACAGTTGCTTACATATCGCGAAAGATATCAGAAGGAGAAAAAAACTCATAAATAAAGATGCAGTTAACCCCTTCTACACAATACTATTTGAGAATAAGCTTATACCAAAAATGAATATTAAAATAACATTATCATGCTTATTTCTGTTTTCAAAGTTACAAAAACAAATTAAGTGATCCAAATGCTACATTATTGAAAGTAAAATGAGCCTTTTTACGCCTCAACTAAGTGTTGATGATCTTAGATGAAATATCACAATAAGCGAATCAATCCGTTGGTAAGCCTAAGGATTAACACTAAGACAGCAGGAAAATTCAAAATTTTACCCGCTTAAATGTATCAAAACAACTGAGCTGATGTCACTTAAACTGCGGATCTATTTTAACATTTCATTGCCTGAACTATTTTGGCAAAAAAAGTGTCACAGATAATCCACCTTGATCCCTAGGCGCAATCACTAAACGACCTTGGTGCAATTCTATGATGTGATAGCAGATAGACAAACCTAATCCCGCGCCTATGCCTTCATTTTCATTCACACGATAAAAACGTTCTGTCGCATTGGCAATCTGCGGCTCTGTCATGCCTTGGCCTCGATCCGCGACACAAATACAGATTTCATCATCCAAAGCATGGGCCGACACTGAAATTTCCGATTCCTGTGGACTGTATTTACAGGCATTTTCGATAATATTCTTCAGTACAAGTAGCAAATAAAAACGATCACAGGTCACCGTTAGATTGGATGCGATATCGATATTCCATTCATAATCTGTGATTTGTGGCATTAATTGATTAAGCGCATCTTCGACCATAGGCAAAATGGCGTGGGATGACACATTAAGCTCATTAATCGAGTCCACCCTTGCTAATACGAGTAATTGTTCAACGGTATGACTCATGTGCACTACGCCAGCATCTATCGCAGCTAAATGGAATTTCTGCTGCGGATCATCATCAATCAGACTCTCTAAGCCATGTTGATGTAATTTAATCACAGATAATGGCGTTTTAAGCTCATGGGCCGCATCGGCGCTAAAACGACGCTCACGGGCGATAAATCGCGCGATACTATTGATATATAAGTTCAATGCGCGCCGAACAGGGACTAATTCTTTAGGCAATGACATAGTCAACGGGGTCAAATCGTTGGGCGCACGTCCAATTAATTCTCTTTCAAAGGTTTTTAATGGCCGAAACAAGAGATAAAACAAGAAGCTAACAATAATTAATGTTAAAGGCACTACCATTAAAGGCACGATCACGGCGTTATGCATGATTTGCGATACGAGCTCTTGGCGTACTTCATCCTGTTGAGCAGTGACAATCCAAACATGATTTTTAACCGAAAAAAAACTGAACACATGCCAGAGTTCTCCTTCGAACACTTTCTTATGATAACCCTGTACGAATCGACTGATAGGTTGATGACCAATATTATCCGATAAAACTAAGGCTTCACCCGCCTCACTCCAGATTTGAAACGCCAATTTATGCTCATAGGCCAGTTTCAGCGCATCGGCCTTTTCGGCAAAGGAACTGATTTGGCTATCGGGAACGTGGAGCACTTGGGGTATGACGAGATCCTGAGCTGTTGCATTGGGCTCAGTATGATAGAACAACTCCAACATTTTAGCGGTTTGGAGCATTTGCGCATCGAAGAGTTCTTCGATTTGATGCTTAGAATCCCGAGTACTCAACCAGCTAGATACAGCGACGGATACTGAAATACCTGACAAAATTAATAATGTCAGTACCAAACGCAGTGAATACACATCTAGCCCCTTTAATCGAATCACTTCTTTTTCCTAACGACTATGCTTCAAGTCATCACTGCATTATCAGTACCCACAAACGTGGAGCTTGTCACTTAACTCTTCAAATTAATTTATTTCAATCAAGGTATAGCCAATTCCACGCACGGTTTTGATTAATTCATTGGCAAGTTTTTTGCGCAGATGGTGGATATGCACTTCTATTGAATTACTGCCGACCTCATCCCAGCCATAGGTTAACTGTTCTAACTGGCTGCGGGTCAATACACGCCCTGCCGACTGAGCGAGTTCGAGCAGTAATTGAAATTCACGCCGTGAAAGCAGCACATTTTGATCGCGAAAGGTCACTTCACGGGTATTTAAATCGATACACAAAGCACCAATAATCAAACTGTTGTGATCGAGCCCATACTGACGCCTGACGATAGCACGAATGCGCGCGGCTAATTCACGCACATCAAAAGGTTTACCGAGATAATCATCGGCGCCCATGTCTAAACATTCGAGCTTAGTGTCAAAATCCGTATTAGCGGTCAGAACTATTGTGGGAATTGACACTCCCTGCTGGCGCCAAGCTTTAAGCAACTCTTTACCATTACCGTCAGGCAATCCCAGATCGAGCACTATGGCACTGAAGCTTTCATTTTTAACCCCCAGCAAGGCTTGCTGATAACTATTAAGGTGATCAACTTGCATGCCCAGCTTTGCCAAACTCAAGCAAATCCCTTGGGCTAATAACTCATTGTCTTCAACCAACATAATACGCATTCAATGTCCTTAACTGAGCCCTAACGGAAAATACTGAACTTAACACCTTGTTGCTGTAAAAAATCTTCCGCGTCTCGCCCCTGCAGCATAGCCATAGTGGCGAGCATACCTGCAGTCACGCAGTTTGGCCCTAACACAGTCACAGAGCGCGGCGCATGGATAACGGGATAGCCAGTGCGTGGGTCAACAATATGGCCGTAACGCTTTCCATCGACTTCAAAAAAGCGCCGCGTATCGCCACTGGTCGCTAATGCACCCTGACTAATCGCCAGTACACTCGCAGCGTGGTCAAGGTGTCGTGGATCTTCAATTCCCACTTGCCATGGCGTCACTTTAGACACGGGACAAGCGATATCACCGCCAAAATTCACTAACACTGGAATGTCTGGATAACATTCGGCTAACTCATAGGCGACTCTGTCGACCGCATATTCCTTAGCAACGCCACCAAAATCCAATTTCATACCTGTTGGCATCTCAATATGACGCGAATCAAACTCGATACGCTCAAACCCCACTAAGGCTTTCGCGGCAAGTATGCGGCCATGTTCGGGCAATTGGGCTTTGGGATCAAAGCGCCACAGTTCCATTAACGGCCCTGCAGAAATATCAAAGAGTCCATCACTGAGCTGAAAACATTGTTTAGCAAAAGCCAATAACTGCCAAGTTTCTTCATCGATAAGCTGCTTATGACCATTGGCATGGTTTAATTGCCACAGACAATTCTGCGCGATAAAGCGACTGTACTTATGTTCGATACGCAGCGCCTCAGTGACAGCCATATCCAACATATCGTCTGCAATATCAAATTGATCGCACCCAATGAGTATTTCACAGGGACTCGCCATGGCCCTAAATTCCCCCACATAACCCCAATCACGGCGTTGCAACGAATAAGGCGCGGTCTTTAGGGACGATGTCGACATCATAAATCACCTCTTCACATGGCATCCCACTGGGATTCCGATTGAATAAGTTCAGGGGTAAATTGAGTATGGGTAGCTAAGCTACCCATACAGTTTAACGCCTTGCTATCTGAGCCAGTAGCATTATTTCGTATTAAAAAGAATAACTAAACTGTGCTGTAATTGCCTTCTGAGTCGGAAACAGATCGAAGTTTTGCAGCTCTCCAGGAATTGTAGCGCCGTTATTTTTCGGATCCTGTTGGTAATACTCTAAGCGATACGACATTTCATGACCGCCCGATAATCTATGGCCAAATTTAACCCCAATCGTATAAGCCGACATATCACCGATACGATAATCGGCACTGGCAAACTCTGGCAGTGGCGTATCAGCCATCAAGAAAGGTTGATAGAAGTTAGCCGCAGTTTGTTGGTAATAGCGCAGATGTAATTGACCATAGAAATTGCCGGTAAAGTAATACCGATAATGGGTTTCTAAGGTATGCGATGTGAGGTCCCAGTCATCGGTATTATAACGATAGGAAAAATCCACCACACCCGCATCTAATGCGCCTTTGGTCATCACGTAAAAACTGTGCTTCAAGCGCGAATCGGGGCGGCTCTCATACAATAAATCCTGAGTAATGCCGTTGTTATCCACCACACTGAGCACCTTGTAGGGATCAGTTAAATAGCCATTCACACTCGACAAGCCGTAATTGGCCTGCAACAACCAGCGCTGACTAAGCACTTGGGTGATACCTAACATCACATCCGCGGTCTGCTTATTATCACTGCCACCTTGACGAGTCGCATCGAATGCGCTGCGATAAGCTTCCTCACTGGTGAAGTTATCGCGAATGACCATCGAAGATAAATCCACCGGACGACCGCCAACGGGGTCAACCACATCGAAACTATAAGCCGTACCTAAAAATAAAGTGGTGTTGTCTTTATTAAACCCTCGCTCAATTCCGGCATTGATGCCCATTGACATATAATCAAACTCTTTCGAGCCATATGCGCCAACATTGAGTTTCCAATCTGGTGTTAGCACTTCACTCCAACCGACATTGGCTTGTACGCGAGTATCGTGAAAGGTGTCATCTAACGGCGTTTCCCCCGCTGAAACATGATATTGACCATTACCAGATGGTCGAGTAAAAGTTTGGCTGGTACTTTGGGCCACGGCGCCCGATGCTGAAGGACCCGTTAGACTGTCAACCACGAGTTTGAGATCCAGCACACTGTCATCGCCAAAGGCTTTTTGCGCTGTGCCTATGGCTTCGATGGCTTGTACTCTATCTTGCTCACCGTAATACATTAACGCAGCATCGATCTTCCAGTCGTCAGCTTTTTTAGATAATTCAGTCGCATGGCCACTTGTTGCAAACAGTCCACAACTGGCTAATGCGAGAGCACCCGCTATCTGCTTCGATTGTCTTGTATTTATTGGGTTCTTTTTTTGGGTCATAACTGACAACACCTGTAGGTCACTTCAATCTATTCAATACCGCGGGATTTCGCCCCAGATTTTAGAACATCTGCTCGTCACATTTGTTTTAGTACATCTGTGCGTTACATCTATTCGTTACATCTAAGGGCAAATAACACCAACGGAGAGTTTAGTTACAGCCACATCCGCCACCGGCAAATGCACGACCGCCGCTACTGCCTTCTTTACTAAAATAAATATGATCATCGAGTGCAAGATCGAGCTTTTCACTGTCGAGCGCCATATCGCTGCGGGCCAACTGGCCTTTCTCCCACGGCTGCACTCCTAAACTTGAACATCCACTCAAACCTATGATGAGCGTTACTGCGACTAATGCGGGTTTAAGCATAAATTACTCCTTCAGTAAATTGACGAGCTCTTGCTCGTATTCAGCGGTTTTATCGGCATAAAAGCCAACATGATGCTGTACTAACTGACCTTGTCGATTGAACATAAAACTGCTCGGCATGCCCAGCAAATCGAAACTGCGCGCGACATCACCTTCTGGATTGAAACGCACTGAAAAATTGGCAGGGACTTGTTTTAAGAATTCCTGGGCTAACTCGTTATCTGTATCTAGGTTGATTGCCACGACAGCTAATCCCTGATCTTGATACTTTTTTTGTATTTCATTCATCCAAGGAAACGATTTACGACAAGGGCCACACCAGGATGCCCAAAAATCGACATAGACGACTTTGCCTTTAAACCCACTCAGGGAAACGGCTTGGTTTTGCGCATTAAACACTTGATAGTCCAGCGATGGCGCGGCTTGTACGTCTGCGGCCAATAAACTGAGTAACAATAATATTTTCTTCATAGCATATTCCGCATTAACGATTACGTTCGAATCTATTAACTGAATCTTAAGGTTTTCTTAAACAAGCTTATATAAGTTTAATTAACCTGCTCGCCCAGACTCACCACGCGAATGAACCATAGTCATCTGCATGGCCTTAATCACATGAGTGCTGATTAAGTGACCGATTTCATCCAAAATGTCAAATGTGAGACATTTTGTCCCATTAGAAAAAGTGAAATTAGATCTGTGTCATGTTAATTAAATGTCAAAATCAGTTCAGTCACATCTCTTAAAAATTCTTGATATACATCAATAATCTTTACACTCCAACGGCCTAAACTGACACTGTCAATTATGTAAACCCTTACCAATTTACATTTAAATAACAAAAAAGGTTGACCCATGGACACACATGCAGCCCTATATGAACAGGGAAAGGCGCGCTTAGATGCGTTACGCCAATTCGCTCCCCGTCAACAACAATCGCTGATTGAAAAAATGCAACAGCACGGCATTAGTCGCCGTGATTTTATGAAGTGGAGTGCCATGGTGACGAGCATGCTCGCATTACCCCTCCCCTTTAGTAACTTAGTGGCCGAAGCTGCCGAATTAGCCGATCGTGTACCCTTAATCTGGTTACATATGGCCGAATGTACTGGCTGCTCCGAATCTTTAATTCGTACCGATACCCCCAATCTAGACTCACTGATTTTCGATCATATTTCCTTGGAATATCACGAAACCTTAATGGCTGCAGCGGGTTGGCAAGCCGAAGAAAACCTCGAACATGCACTCGAAACCTACAAGGGCCGCTATTTACTGGCCGTTGAAGGGGCGATTCCGACTGCAAATAACGGCAGTTTCTTAACTGTGGGTTGTAAAGGCCACACAGGGTTAGAAATCATCAAGCATGCTGCAGAAGGCGCCGCCGCGATTATCTCTGTCGGCACTTGTGCGGCGTTTGGTGGGGTGCAAGCCGCTTATCCAAACCCAACGGGGGCTAAAGGCGTGCATGAAGTGGTCAGTAAACCCGTGATTAACTTAGGCGGTTGCCCACCGAGTGAAAAGAACATAGTCGGCACTTTGATGTACTTCATCATGTTCGGAAAATTACCTGCGCTGGATATGTTTAATAGACCTAAATGGGCTTACGGCGCACGGGTACACGATAACTGTGAACGCCGCGGCCGCTTCGATGCCGGTGAGTTTGTTGAAGAATTTGGCGATCACGGTGCGAAAGAAGGCTACTGCCTTTATAAAGTCGGTTGTAAAGGCCCTTACACCTACAACAACTGCCCAACCGAGCGCTTTAACCATCACACTAGCTGGCCAGTACTCGCTGGACACGGTTGTATGGGTTGCTCAGAACCTAACTTCTGGGACGATATGGCTGACTTTGAAAAACCCCTTGGCCGTCAACTCCTCCATGGATTGGATGCGACCGCAGATACTATTGGTGCGGTGATTTTAGGCGCGACAGTGGTGGGCATTGGAGCCCATGCCGTTGCCAGTATTTTTGCCAAACCGCTGGAGGAATAACCCATGAGCAAGCGCGTTGTTATCGACCCTATCACACGTATCGAGGGTCACTTACGTATCGAAGTCGAAGTTGATGAAAATAACGTCATCAACAAGGCTTGGTCATCCTCCACACTTTGGCGCGGTATTGAAGTCATTCTCAAAGGCCGCACGCCTATGGATGTTGGCCTTATTGTGCAACGTATCTGTGGCGTATGTACCTATTCCCACTACCGCTGCGGTACTGAAGCGGTTGAAAATGCGTTAGGAATTCAAATTCCATTGAACGCGAGATACTTACGTTCATTAATGCAAACCTCTTTATACATGCACGACCATATTGTGCATTTCTACCATCTACACGGCTTAGATTGGGTTGATGTGGTTTCTGCACTGAGCGCCGATCCTGCTAAAGCGGCACAAGTTGCCCTGAAATACACAGACCATCCCATAGCGGCGGGGGAAGGTGATTTAAAAGCGGTACAAGAAAGAGTTAAAGGCTTTGTCGAAACGGGAAAATTAGGTCCATTTGCCAACGCTTATTGGGGCAACGGCACCTATAAATTTACCCCAGAGCAAAACCTTATCGCGCTATCTCACTACCTTAAAGCGCTTGAAGTACAACGTGTTGCAGCAGAAATGCTAGCCATTTTTGGTGGCAAATCACCACATCCACAATCCGTTGTTGTCGGTGGTGTGACTTCGGTGCGCGACATGCTCAGCCCTGCTCGCCTGCAGGAATGGAAGCAAAAACATGCGACAGTAACTGACTTTATTCTGCGTGCCTATCAAGCAGATATCGTGATGGCGGCCGAAGCCTTTGGTACTGAACCTAGCGTGTTGGGCGGCGTAAACGTGAAAAACTTCATGGCGACCGATGACTTTGTGTTAGCCAATGGCGAATACATGTTTAATCAAGGCGTGATCATGAATGGCGACCTTGCCGGCGTCAGTGATGTGAATCCAGATCTGATTGCCGAAGACGTCAGCCACGCTTGGTATAGCGCCGATGCACCACAACATCCCTATGACGGTACAACGATTCCTAATTACACGGGTTTTGTTGAACGCGATACCGTCTACGGCAAATTGCCAACACTGGATGGTGATGGCAAATACTCATGGGTGAAATCTCCCCGTTATCAAGGTGAACCTGTCGAAGTGGGTCCACTCGCTTGCCTATTGGTAAGTTATGCCCGCGGTAACAAGGTGGTCGTGGATTCGGTTAATGGCCTGCTCGCTCGCACAGGTCTACCCGTAGCGGCTCTATTTACCACTTTAGGTCGCACTGCGGCCCGTATGTTGCAGACAGTCATCGTCGCCCAAGAAGGGTTAAAAACCTTTGATGCGCTGCTGACGAATATCCAGTCCGATGAATCTACCTATGTAAAACCCAATATTGATCCAAATAAAGAGTATGTAGGTCACGCCATGATCGAGGCGCCACGCGGCATGTTAAGCCACTGGATCCGCATTAAAAATGGAGTGATTGAGAACTATCAAGCCGTGGTACCGACGACCTGGAACGCAGGTCCTGTGGATGCCAACGGAAAAATGGGTCCCTATGAAGCCTCTTTAATTGGGTTGAAACTGGAAGATCCTACTAAGCCCCTTGAGGTGATACGTATTATTCACTCATTTGACCCTTGCATGGCGTGTTCTGTACACGTAATGGATTTCAAAGGCCAAGCATTGAGCGAGTTCCGTGTCAGTCCCAATGGTCAATAATCGAGGGAGGGAACGCAAAATGAACCATTCTGCAACCCGCATTCGGACACTAATTTTTAGTCCGGCAATACGGATTTTTCACTGGCTCAGGGCACTATCAATTCTGGTGCTAGTGATCACCGGATTCTATATTGCTTGGCCGTTTCTTGTGGCGCCTGAAAGTACGGACGTACTCGTACAAGGCTGGATCCGCTTTGCTCATCTGATCTGCGGTTTTGTACTAACCGCAATCACTTTAGTGCGCTTCTACCTGTATTTTTTCAGCCGAAGCGACATTGAGCGGCGCTCATTTCGCGATGTCATGAGCGTAAAAAGCTGGATCACTCAGCTGAAATCTTACTTATGGATGGGGCACTTACATAAAGCCGGTGTCTATGGACCGCTGCAATTTGTGACTTATGTAGCAATCTCACTGGTCGCTCTTGTGATATGTATAACGGGTCTGGTGTTGTATGCCAATGTGTATCACCAAGGTTTAGGTGGCATGCTTTGGGGCAGCGCCGCTTGGATCACGGCACAAATGGGTGGGCTAGCACAAGTTAGGATTTGGCATCACTACCTCACTTGGGCATTTGTTATCTTTGTGGTTATCCACGTCTATATGGCGGTTTGGTCAGGGATACGCTTCAAACATAACTCAGTTGACTCGATTGTCTCTGGCTATGACTACCCAAAGCCAGACTCACACCACTAGGAGTCCAATGAAGATATTGCTACTCGGTATTGGCAATGTCCTGTACGCCGATGAAGGCATCGGCGTACATTTTGTCAATTATATAGCTGATAATTATCAGTTTACCCATGAGTCCCACCAGCTAACGCTGCTCGATGGCGGCACCTTGGCTCAGGGACTTATCCCTATTATTTGCCAATACGATTATTTAATCGTGGTCGATACTGTTAACGCCAATGGCGTAGAAGCCGGCGAAGTCTATTTCTTCGATTTTGATAAAGCGCCGAAGGAAATCGACTGGCAAGGCAGCGCCCATGAAGTCGAAATGCTGCAAACCCTCAATATGATGGAAATGGTCGGTGACAGGCCTAAAACCTTCGTGCTTGGCGTCACCCCAACCGTGCTCGAACCTATGGTGCTAGGCTTGACCCCTAAAGTCGCCGCCGCGGTACCTTTAATGGAATCAAGCTTGTTATCCCACTTAGCCTCCCTTGGGTTCACTGCGACGCGTGTTGCCGAGCATAGTATCGACTCGCTGATCCCTGACTCTTATAAACGTGGCGTTACTACTGGTGAAAGTATATAGAAGATGAAAAACATCAGATTTGATTTTACCTGCTCACGTCAGGTGCCTTTGTACGCGCATTTATGTAATCAATATCTAAATTATGATGAACTAAATATCAGCATAGGCTGTGATGGTCAACATAGCTCAGGTCAATATAGTGGCCAACATGACTTTGGCCCTCAAAGCTATTTTATTGAAGCTCAGGGCGAGCAAAACCAACTAGAACAATTGGCCGATGCCATTGCAGCGGACTTTTTGATTTCCGCTTGGTTGATTGACTCTAGTATTAAAGTCATCGACGAGCCCCAGGGCAGTAAAACCTTACTGCCCTTTCCACAGTCTGGATCAAGCCCTGCCATAGTGCCTTTTTGCCAGCATTGTTATCCGTTGATTGGCGATAATCAGTCGGCTAAGTTTGGCACACTCGATTTAATTTGCCCTTGCTGCAAGGGCGAAACACAATTAACGTCCGCACAAAAAGCGTTAACCTTGTCAGATATTAAAGCCATGGCACAGGGACTGCTGACACAAGGCCCGCTGATATTAGCGGCCGCCGATAATCTGCAACTTAGTCTGACACCGTTTGCTCAGCCCTTAGGCGAGCGGCCACAACTGTTAATTTGTAATCCCAATACGCTGAATGCCCATTTTTGTCTGAACGATGCGCAGGTACTCGCGCTTTCGAGTATTGAAAAGCCGCTTATCTGCGCGAGACCAACGCAAGAACACGACAAACTCAGTGCGCCACTGTACGACATTTGCTTTGCCTACAGCCGAGTGATCTTAGTGCTCGGGGAAGTATTACGACAAAAAGGGGTCGATTGGGTTTACATTAAAGGGCCGCATAATAGGCCGAAGCTAGCTTGGGTCGATGGTGCTTGGGCACAAATCGCCAGTCACAATTTAAGCTCAACACAGGTTCAAACCAAGCACTTTATCGCTCCAGAACCCTTAAGGGAAAAAGTCAGTTTTCACGGCTATCAAGCCCAATGGCAAGCGGCGAAACGTTCACGATCGCACCAAGGCGAACTGAGTGTGGCAGTATTAACTCAAGTACCGTCAAGTGAAGACAGTGATATTCATTGCACTAGTATGCTAAGCGATAATAATCAAAATACAGTCAACACAGAAAATCACACCCTTGCAGACGCAGCGCTATTCAGTGCGCTGCTCAACGGTAAGTTTACCAGTCATAAACAGGCAAAAAATGCCGCAGTCATTTACTTAAGCCATACCCATGCCAGTCAAATTGTCACCTGCGATAATAAGGGCGACACTGAACTCTTCTTTGCCCTGCCCGAGCTGCCCGATAACGGTTACGAAATCTTCCATCAACTGGACAGCAGTCCGCAAAAAGCCGTAGCGCAAAAATTTAAGAGCCTGTTCCCCGAAGATTACCTAAAACTTTTAAGCCTGAAGCTTCACGGCAGACGGGACAACTTACAAAGCCTGTGGGCGATTGCTGCCATTTTAATTGGCCTTAATACACAAGAAGAGACTCAAAGCCAAGCAAGGCTCAGCGATGCACTCATGGCCGCCGCCATGCGCTACCACGGTGCTAATGCACCGCGTATCGATTATCCGCTGACCAAAGGTGAAGCCCACCGCAGCCTAAATTGGTGTAAAACCTTAGGCACTGTCTTAAGTTTTCGTATTGCGGGTAATGACGATCCGAGTCAGCTCGCCTTTGCGATGCAAGACTCGCTGGCGGACTATTTATCTAACTGGATCGAGCATATCGACTTAAATATCGGCGTGCACAATATAGCCTTAGCGGGCAATGAATTAATCAATGAAACCCTGTGCAAACGCATCAGCTTGCGCTTAGGAAAGAACTTCCCCTTAGTGGTCAATCGCAGCCTAGATTTAGACGGCGATAACTTAGCCGTTGGGGCACTTTACGTTAAGCAGCGACAACTAAATGCCCATGATTAGGAGGCCAAAAGTTAAGTCACAACGTATGAAGCCACATAGGCACAATAGTCGCCACAAAAAGCACAGTGACCTGCAGATAAAACGAAGGCTGGCATTGGAATACCTTGTCCACAAGGGAGCCACGTTAAAGCGTTGTCAGTTGCACGTCACTGGCATAGTACAAGGGGTGGGATTTCGCCCCTTTGTCTATCGTTATGCCCTTGAGTTTCAACTGACGGGTACTGTGCTCAACAATGCCAAGGGCGTGACCATTCAGCTGCAAGGTAATGATGAAAACCTCACTCGCTTTATCACTGTACTCAATACCACTCCACCGCCACTCGCTCGTATCGACAATATCAGCCAAATACCACTGCCAATTTTATTAAGCGAAACCACGTTTGAGATTATAAAAAGCGACAGCCATGAGGACGATGACCCAAGTTCACCGATAGGTGCACTGGTGGCGGTATCGGCAGATAAAAGTACCTGCCAAGACTGCATGAACGATATACATAATCCTGATGACCGCCACTTTGGCTATGCCTTTACCAACTGTACAAATTGTGGCCCAAGATACACTATAATCAATGCCTTACCCTATGATCGCCACAATACCGCCATGGCCGATTTTGACATGTGCCCCGAGTGCGCCAAAGCATATCAAAACCCACTCGATCGCCGCTATCATGCTCAGCCAGTGAGTTGCCCAGTCTGCGGCCCCAGACTCAGTTTAAAAACACCCCAAGGCCAAAGGCAGAGCATTCAAAGTGAGTGCATTCAAGGTGAATGTACTACGCCTAAGGACACAGACTTAAATTCGGATTTGGCGGTGCTTCAAGCCGCAGCAGACAGATTACGCCAAGGGCAGATTCTGGCAATTAAAGGATTGGGTGGATTTCACTTAATCTGTGATGCCCGAAGTGACTATGCCGTCAACGCACTCCGGCTGCGAAAACAGCGCCAAGCCAAGCCGCTAGCGGTGATGATGGCGGATATCACCATGGCGCAGCACTATGTCACAGGGACGGATGCCGAGTGGCGAGTGCTGAGTTCGCAGGAAAGGCCCATAGTGCTGATGAGCAGCCGAGCCGAACATGATCTCAGCTTAGCTGTCGCTCCAAATCTGAATAAACTCGGGGTATTTTTACCCTATACACCGCTACATCATTTGCTATTAGGTCTCTTCAAAGGGCCATTAGTTGCAACCAGCGCCAATGTTTCCGGTGAGCCTATCATCACTGATTGTGATGAGCTTATTAGTCACTTAAGCCATGTGGTGGATGCGATAGTCGATCATAATCGGCCGATTATTAATGGCTGTGATGACAGTGTGGTGCAGGTGATTCAGCCCAACATGGATTTGCCTGCAGAGGTACAAGTACTGCGTCTAGCCCGTGGTTATGCGCCGTTAAGTTTCCCCTTAGAGATACCGCTGACCCAATCAATTTTGGCCGTGGGCGCACAACAAAAAAATGCCATTGCCTTAGGCTTTGGCAATAATGTGTTTTTAAGTCCCCATATTGGCGACCTGTTCAGTGTCAGCGCCGAGCAGTATTTTGAGCGCACCTTAGCCACTTTTGCTCGGTTGTATCACTTTACGCCAAATCTTATTATTTGCGATAAACACCCAGATTATACCCCTTCGCGCTGGGCTGAAATGCACTCAAACTCAAGTATAAAACTCAGCGATACCCGTCAAAATCAATGTTTATCGGTGCAACACCACCATGCCCATGTGCTCGGCGTAATGGCAGTTAATCAATATCGAGATCCCGTATTGGGCTTTAGTTTTGACGGTACTGGGCTTGGCGACGATGGCAGTTTATGGGGCGGTGAAGTGCTATTAACTACGCTCGATAAAGCGCAGCGACTGGCGCACTTTGAGCCTATAGCCCTGCTAGGCGGCGAGCAAGCCATTAAGCAACCCGTGAGGTTGTTACTGGCATTATTGTTCGAGCAAATGAGCCTCGATGCTGTGCTCGCATTACAATTACCTATATTAAACAACATGCGCCCAAACACTCTGGCTAACTTACATAAGATCTGGCAGAACGGCAGCGCGATAAAAACCTCCTCTGTCGGGCGACTGTTCGATGCCCTCGCCTGCGCCTTAGGTTTAATCGAAACCACACTGTTTGAAGGTCAAGCGGGCATGGCAATAGAAGCCGCGGCCAATCGCGCCGATGCATTAGCCCTTGAAGTCATTTCGCTTAACTTACCTCTTGACATCGACCAGTGGCGAAGCAGTGAGATGTTCAAGCAAATTGTTGAATTGATTACAGCACAACCGCTAACAGACAATAGATGCTATGCCATCGCCCGCGCCTTTTTACACACCTTAGGTGATGCTATTTGTGATTATGCTGCCCAGTATCAACACCTCCCAACCGTGCTCTGCGGTGGCGTATTTCAAAATAAATATCTATTGGAATACTGCCTGAGCAAGCTCAGCGCCCAAGGAAATAAAGTGTTATCCAGTAAACAGATACCCATCAATGATGGCGGCATCGCCCTAGGCCAACTTTGGTATGGCATTCATCAGAGTCAATAACCTTACTTATTTGATAACCCCTGATGTTCGCTCGCCATTTTTATCCCCATAAACCTGACGAACATCAAAGATCCGTAGCGCAATTTGTATCACACTCAACATTAGCGTAACCAAATTAACGATTCGTACATCAATCATTATTTGTCAGGCAAAGTCCTCGTACTCTGCCGATACAAGGAGAGGTAAAATGTGTAAAGACTGCGGCTGCTCCCTTACCCGCCACGACCATGATCATCTAGGCGCGCATGCCCATAGCCATGAGCATAATCATGACCATTCACATACTCATGAGCATAGCCATCAAGAGTTACACACAAATCCTCAGTTAAACGATAAAAAAACCTTGTCAGTCATCCACAAAATTTTAGATAAAAATGATGTCGAAGCAGGTCATAACCGCGCCCACTTTGAGGCACATAACATTACTGCCTTCAACATCATGAGTAGCCCGGGCAGTGGCAAAACCACCCTATTAGAAAATCTCAAAGAATACACGCAGCTCAACTATGCGGTGATCGAAGGCGACTTAGAAACCTCCCGCGATGCCGACCGCCTCATCGCTAAAGGCATTAAAGCCTATCAAATTCAAACGGGCAGCGCCTGTCACCTCGACGCCTTTATGGTGCACGGTGCCCTACATCATCTGCCGCTTGAAGGACTCGATATTTGCTTTGTCGAAAACGTCGGTAATCTCGTCTGCCCAGCCAGTTATGATGTGGGCACTCACAAAAATATCGTGCTGCTATCAGTGCCAGAAGGCGATGATAAGATTGAAAAATATCCTGTGATGTTCCGCCGCGCCGATGTAGTTTTTATCACAAAGTGCGATCTACTGCCCTATTTTGATTTCAAGATGGACGAAGCCAGAGCGCAGCTTAAAAAACTCAATCCAGCAACTCAAATTATTGAAGTCTCAATTAAAGATGGCGACTCCATGCAGGCTGTAGCCGCTTGGCTTAAAGACAATATTCGAGGTGCACAATAATGTGCTTGTCCATACCTTCCCAAGTGGTGGCGGTCGATATTGAGCGCCAGAGTGTCACCGTCGATACCTTAGGCGTGCGCCGCGATGTCAGCAGTCATTTAATGAATGAACCACTGGAGATTGGTGACTATGTGCTTATTCATATTGGTTTTGTGATGAACAAAATTGATAAGGAAGATGCGCAGCAAAGCATTGAACTATACAAAGAAATCGTCACTAAGCTTGAAAATGAAGCCATACACTGACCATCAGTAGTGCAGGATTAAGTCGCAAGGCGCACCCCTATCGAGTGCACCGAGGAAAAAGCATGCTTGAACTAAAACACCTCTATCAAGGCTTTCGCGATCCCCAAACGATTGCCAATTTAGCACGGGATATTCAGTTAACCGCTAAATTGGTTAAGCAACAAATCAATATCATGGAAGTCTGTGGTGGCCATACTCATACGATTATGAAATACGGCTTGCTAGATTTACTGCCGGATAATATTGAATTTATCCATGGTCCTGGCTGCCCAGTGTGCATTATGCCTAAAGAGCGCATCGACCAAGCCGCGGCGCTTGCCTCCCAAGAAAATGTTATTCTTGTGACCCTGGGCGATATGATCCGCGTGCCCGGTCCTCAAGGCTCTTTAGCCAGTTTTAGGGCCAAGGGCTGCGATATTCGCCCAATTTACGATCCCTTAGATACGCTCAAAATTGCCCGCGACAATCCCGATAAAACCGTAGTGTTCTTCGCCATTGGCTTTGAAACGTCAACCCCAATGACAGCAATTTTGTTACAACTGGCCGAACAAGAAAAACTCGAAAATCTACTGTTTCATATCAATCATGTATTAGTGCCACCCGCGATTGATGCCGTGATGCACGACCCAAAAGCGAGGGTCAACGCCTTTATCGGCCCCGCCCATGTAAGCGTGATCAGCGGTGCAAAAATCTATCGCAGCACAGTCGAAAACTATGGCACGCCCGTGGTTGTCGCAGGATTTGAGCCCGTCGATGTGATGGAGTCGATTTTACGGATTGTGCGCCAAAAAGCCGCGGGTAAAGCTGAGCTCGATATCCAATACAGCCGCGCAGTTTCACAGGACGGCAACCTCACGGCGCAGGCCAAAGTAAATCAATTCTTCAATGTCAGACCGCAATTTCGCTGGCGTGGCCTAGGCCCAATCCCCAATTCAGCGCTGCAGCTCAAACCCGAATATGCCCACAGGGACGCCGAACTGCGCTTTAAAGACCGCTTACCCGTGAAGGAAATTGACGATCATAAAGCCTGCCAGTGCGGCGATATACTTCGTGGGCTTGCTAAGCCAAAGGACTGTAAAGTTTTTGGCCGCGGCTGCAATCCCGAAACGCCCTTAGGCAGCTGCATGGTCAGCTCCGAAGGTGCCTGCAATGCCTATTACCGCTATCAAGGTGTCGATATCAAGGAGCCACATCATGGCTGATACGCTTAAAGATAAATCCATTCAACTCAGCCACGGCGGTGGCGGCAAAGAAATGAATAAACTGATCCGTGATCTGTTTTTTGCCGAGTTTGATAACCCAATCCTTCGCAGCGAAGAAGACGCTGCTAAACTCGATTTGCACGGTGCCAACGCCTTTACCACAGACTCTTTCACCGTATCCCCTTTATTTTTTGCCGGCGGTGATATCGGCAAGCTCGCCATCGCAGGCACAGTCAACGATCTCGCTATGATGGGCGCAGAACCTCAGTATTTGAGTTGTAGTGTGATCATCGAAGAAGGCTTTTCTATCAAGGATTTAACGACGATTGTCCGCAGTATGGCGAAAGAATTAAAACACAGTGGTGCACGGATAGTCTGCGGCGACACTAAAGTCGTACCCAAGGGGTGCGCCGATGGTTTATTTATTAATACCTCAGGCATTGGTCGTATCTTGCGTCCCAATATTTCCGCGGCGAATGTCACCGTGGGCGATGCCATTATTGTCTCCCGTGATATTGGCTGCCACGGTGCAGCGATTTTAATGGCACGTGAAGGACTCACACTCGAATCGGCATTGCAAAGTGACTGCGCGACGCTCTGGCCCATAGTCGAGCAATTGATCGCCGCCAATATTCCCATTCATGCGATGCGCGATGCGACTCGCGGCGGCTTATCGGCGGTGCTCAACGAATGGGCTGTCGCCTCCAATGTTGGCATCACAGTGAATGAAGCCAGTATTCCCGTCAGCGATGAAGTCAAAGGTCTGTGCGAACTCTATGGTTTCGAAGCCATGGATCTTGCCAACGAAGGCACTTTCATTCTCGCCGTTCCCAACGACATCGCCTTAGGTGCGCTCGAGATCATGCAACGCTTTGGGCGCTGTGAGCATGCAGCGATAATCGGCACTGTGAGTGAAGATTTAGTGGGGAAAGTCGTACTAAGAACGCCTTGGAATACTAAGCGTTATCTCGATCTTCCCCAAGGTGAACTGCTGCCAAGGATTTGCTGATGCACGAATATTCGATTGTGAGTGCCCTGATTGAGCAATGCGAACAGCACGCTCAGGCCAATCATGCCGATAAAATCACCCGAGTGGATATCAAACTGGGAGTCATGAGCGGGGTTGAACCTAGCCTGCTGCAAACGGCCTTCGATACGTTTAAGCTCGATGGGATTTGCAAAGAAGCCCTACTCAATATGCAAATTCAGCCACTAGTGATACTTTGCCAAGACTGCCAGACTGAATCCGTACTGAGTGAGCGCACGGTCGTCTGCCCTGCGTGTCAAAGCTTTCGTACTCGCGTACTCGATGGCGAAGATATGTTACTGATGCAACTTGAGATGGAACAGAACGAGGATTAATCATCCACGATACGCATGGTTAACGACAGCGCTATTGATAAAACGCTCTATAAATAAAGAATGCTCAATAAAGAACGCTCTTCAACACAAAAATGGCTTCGAGCAATCAGCGCTCAAAGCCATTTTAAACCACACTATTTCAGTCACGCTACATCAGTTGTAGATAGAAACTTCACCCTCTGGGCGCGTCTTGAGCAACCGCAGGAACCACATATACTGCTCTGGGTAAGCTAAGATAACTTGCTCGACCACTTTGTTCAGTGCCAACGCTTCGTTTTCTTTGCCCACCATGTCTTCCGGCGCAACGGCCGTCATCACAGTGAGATCAAATTGGCGTGACGTTTGGTTGTAGCCAATCTTTACTGGCAACACTTGGGCATTCCCTGCCTGCGCTAAACGCCCAACAACAGGTAGCGTTGCCTTCACTGTGCCTAAAAAAGGCGCAAACACGCTTTGTTCAGGACCTAAGTCTTCATCGGGAAGATAAAAGAAACTGTTACCGCGCTTAAGCTCGGCCAATAGTGCCCGAATGCCCGCCTCGCGCATATACACATGGCCACCACAACTGCTGCGTACACGATTACTAAACCAATTAAATAAGCCGTTTTTATGGGCTTTGGCCATAGTCACCATAGGCAACTCAAGGTTAAGGCGTAAACCAGCATAATCGATAGGCCACACATGGGGCATGATAAAAATGATCGGCTGCCCCGCAGCCTGCGCTTTAGTCACATGTTCAAAGCCGATTAAATTAACTCGACGACGTAAATGCGCTTTTGAGCGCACCAGCAATTCGCCCTGTGCTAACAACACCAAAACGAAGTTTTGCACGTTCTCACGGATTAACACTTCAATCTCGGCGGCAGATTGTTCAGGAAAGCACGCCCTTAAGTTGGCTCTCGCAACGCTAATAGGCTTTTTGGCAATTGGCATCACTATTTTTGCCAATAATCTTGCAATAGGATCACGCAGCCATGCGGGCATGAGTCCGAAAATTACTAATAGACCAATCACTAACCAAGTGGCCCAGTATCTAGGGTGTAATAAGGCGAGTTTAAAACGACGGTCAAAATGTTTGGGCTGTCTTGACAAAGAATTCACCTCAGACAGTGGATAAAAACAATGGAGATATTGCACGAAAAAATAAACAGGAAAGCCACTCTCTAAGGAGTGGCTTTCCCATCAAACAAACGAAATTACTTACCCGTGTTTGCTGCTTCTACACGAGTTTTCAGCTTTTGGCCGGGACGGAAAGTCACGACACGACGAGCAGAAATGGGGATATCTTCGCCTGTTTTTGGGTTCCTTCCCGGTCTTTGATTCTTGTCCCTAAGGTCAAAGTTGCCAAAGCCAGATAACTTGACCTGCTCACCACTTTCAAGTGCGCCCCGAATCTCTTCAAAGAACGACTCAACCATCTCTTTGGCGACACGTTTGTTCATTCCGAGTGTTTCAAAAAGATGTTCTGCCATTTCGGCTTTGGTAAGTGCCATACTTTAATCCCTCAACGATGCGTTGAACTCGGACTTAAGGGCAGAAACGACTGAACCAACGGTCTCAGCAATCTCTTTTTCCTCAAGCGTACGAGTAGTGTCTTGTAATGTAAGTGCTATCGCCAGGCTCTTCTTGCCGGGTTCAACACCTTTACCTAAGTATACATCGAACAAGTTTATGCCAACCAACTGATTTTCGCCAACTTTTCTTATCAATTTCATTACATCACCTGCAGATACACTCTCATCTACTACGACTGCGATGTCACGACGATTAGCTGGAAACTTAGATACAGCTTGGGCTAGCGGCAAACTGGTATGCAATAAAGCATCCAATTCCAACTCAAAAACGATGGTTTTACCATTGAGTCCAAAAGGCTTCTCCAAACTAGGATGGATTGCACCTATATGACCGATCACTCGATCATTTCTCAATATTTCAGCACATTGCCCCGGATGGAGAGCAGAATGCGTCGCTCCTCTAAAGCTAAATTCTGATGCGGAAACTGTCAAGCCGATAATTGCTTCTAAATCACCTTTAAGGTCGAAAAAATCAACAGTTTTCGATTCCATAGCCCAATGTTCATCATTTTGGAGCCCAGTAATGACACAAGCGAGCATTGCTTGCTGTCTTACACCGGATTCTGCATTGATATCAGGAACAAAGCGCAGGCCAGTTTCAAAAAGTCTCACGCGACTCTGTTGACGACTTTGGTTGTAGCCAACGGCGGCCAATAAACCGGTGAACATTGACAGGCGCATGGCCGACATTTCACTGGAAATTGGGTTTGGTAACACCATAGCGTCTAAACCAGGGTGAACCAGATTTTGCAGTTTTGGATCGACAAAGCTGTAGGTTACCGCTTCTTGGAAACCACGAGCGACCAATAAGGCACGCACGCGTTTTAGGCTTAAGTCAGATTCTTTATGATCTGACATACGCAGTGCGGCAACAGGCGCCGTATTCGGGATATTGTTATAACCGTAAATACGGGCAACTTCTTCGATCAAATCTTCTTCAATCGCCATATCAAAACGATAAGTCGCGGTAGTGACCTGCCAACTATCTTGGCCAACAACCACACTAAAACCTAAACGTTGTAGGATTTCAACGACATCGCTATCAGGTACATGGTGACCTAAAATTCGATCTAACTTGCTGCGACGTAAAACGATTTGTGCAGGTTTGGGTAAATCAGCCTCTGATTTAGCCTCAACTACAGGGCCAGCTTCACCGCCACAGATATCCAGAACTAAACGCGTAGCACGGTCGATAACCTTGTGTTGCATCTCAGGGTCAACACCACGCTCAAAGCGGTGTGATGAATCTGTATGCAAACCTAAACGACGTGACTTACCCATAATGGCAAGCGGCGCGAAGAACGCACATTCAAGCAGTATGTCTTGGGTCGTGTCGCTCACGCCTGAATATTCGCCGCCAAACACACCAGCAAGGGCTAATGGACGCGCATCATCAGCGATCACTAAGGTATCGCTTGGGATGGTCACTTCGCTGCCATCAAGCAGGGTGATTTTCTCTTCGCCAGTGCCTAAACGCACTTGGATATCGCCTGTTAATTTGGCCAGATCGAAAGCGTGCATAGGTTGACCGAATTCAATCAACACAAAGTTAGTGATGTCTACGATAGGATCGATAGAGCGAATACCACTACGACGCAGTTTTTCCTGCATCCATAATGGCGTAGGCGCTTTCACATTGACGTTTTTAACCACACGGCCTAAGTAACGTGGACACGCTGCAGGCGCGTTAACGTTAATCGTGACCTGTGTATCTGTCGTTGGCGTGACGGCTTGCCACTGTGGCTCAACCACTGTTTGGCGGTTTAACACGCCCACTTCACGGGCAAGACCTGCCATACCTAAGCAATCGGCACGGTTAGCCGTTAAATCCACATCAATAACGGCATCATTAAGTTGCAGATAATCACGGATGTCAGTGCCTAATGGCGCGTCCAATGGTAATTCGATGATGCCATCGCTTTCGACGTTGATGCCAAGCTCGCTGTACGAACACAACATGCCTTCTGATGGCATGCCACGCAGCTTGGCTTTCTTGATTTTGAAATCGCCAGGTAATACGGCGCCAACCATAGCCACGGCCACTTTAAGACCCTGACGGCAGTTTGGTGCACCGCAGACGATATCGATAAGTTCGCTACCACCAACGTTGATTTTGGTCACGCGCAGTTTATCGGCATCGGGATGCTGACCACACTCCACCACTTCACCAATCACGACACCGCTAAAATCGGCAGCCACGGCTTCAACGTCATCGACTTCGAGACCGGCCATAGTGATCTGGTGGGATAATGCTTCACGGCTGACTGAAGGGTTTACCCATTCACGAAGCCAAGATTCGCTAAATTTCATGCTATTACAGCTCCGTTATTTAAATTGCTTCAGGAAACGTAGGTCGTTTTCGAAAAACGCACGTAAATCGTTTACGCCGTAACGCAACATAGTTAAGCGCTCGACACCCATACCAAAAGCAAAACCAGAGTATTTTTCTGGATCTATGCCAACGCTGCGCAGCACATTCGGATGTACCATACCGCAGCCAAGCACTTCTAGCCATTTACCATTTTTGCCCATCACGTCCACTTCCGCTGAAGGTTCAGTGAATGGGAAGTAAGATGGACGGAAACGCACTTGCAGATCTTCTTCGAAGAAATTACGCAGGAAGTCATGCAAAATGCCTTTCAATTCAGCAAAGTTAACATGCTCATCAACCAAAAGCCCTTCCACTTGGTGGAACATAGGCGTGTGAGTTTGGTCGTAATCGTTACGATAAACACGGCCCGGAGAAATAATGCGTAATGGTGGCTTTTCAGTTTCCATAGTACGGATTTGCACGCCCGAAGTTTGGGTACGCAGCATCAGTTTAGGATTGAAATAAAAGGTATCATGATCAGCACGCGCAGGATGGTGCTCAGAGATATTCAGTGCGTCGAAATTGTGGAAATCATCTTCAATTTCAGGCCCCTGCTTTACCGAGAACCCTAATTCCCCGAAAAAGGTTTCGATGCGCTCAATGGTTCGAGTCACAGGATGTAAGCCACCGATCTCTTGGGTGCGGCCTGGCAAAGTCACATCAATCTTTTCAGCGATTAATTTGGCTTCCAATTCCGAACTCTTCAGACCATCGATGCGCTCAGTTAATTTTTGTTGAATAGCCTGTTTAGCATCATTGACCGCTTGGCCAAAGGCTGGCTTTTCTTCAGGGCTTAAGCTACCCATCATTTTCATCATGTCGGTGATCTTACCCTTCTTACCAAGGTAATCGACACGGATATCATCCAGTGCTTTTAGATCACTGGCCTGGTCAATAATGACTAAGGCTTGTTCTACGATCTCAGTTAACTGCTGCATTTTCTCTTCCACTGCATAGTCGCGCTTGATAAACAAGTGCTATGGGCGCCAAACTTTCAGGCTATTTGGGTGCTCAGGTTATCGGGCGTTAATGCCAGACGCTTTGCTAGCTATAACGAAATAAAAGGATAGAAATTTTACGCGAGCGAGCGGCATATTACTAGGGCTTATTGGGGGTTTTTATCATGCAAATTCATGTGTTACCCCAGTTCAGAGCCTGAGTTTTGCTCAAGGGGAAACCCAAACCTCGATTCTGACGTAAACAACTTCCGCTTTCAGCCACTAGCAGCATTTGTAACTAAACTGTAAACTCACACCTGTACCTTGCCAAAATTGCAGCAAACAACACAATAACGACTGCAATTGGACTACATTAACCATATAAATCATTACAAAACAGAAAACTATAAAGTCTATGGCAAACTGACCGATATAAATTCGGTTCATGGCCCATTTTATCGAGGCACTCATGAAAGAAGTACAATTTCGCTGGATAGATCAATATCTTATCCATATGACCTTAAAAACTAAATTCGCTATTCTCTCTATCGTTCCCATGTTGATGATTGTTGGACTGGCGCTTTTCCTAGATAACCAATCCCAGCGAACCTTAATTCAAGGACAGCTCAACAGTCTGCAAAATGCTTCACAACAAATCAACCTAGTCACTGGCAGCTTATATAACAAACTACCAGAGCAAGAACGCCAAATTATCCTTAATCAACTTAGTCGCGAAATTGAAGGTAATGTCAGCATTGTTTCGGTAAATGAAGCCGATAGCAAAGCGCAATCCATCGCTCGCAGTGGCGGTGGTATCGATGATAGCGGTAAGCAACCTAGAGCTGTGAGTCAGGTTAACGATCAAAACCTGATCACGATTATTCCCCTAGACAGCAAAGAAATTGATGCCTTGCTCGCCAACGATAACTTGCTGGTTTATGGCCTAATGGCGGCACTCTTGTTTGTGCTATTTTTGTTCAGCTATTACATTTCAACCTTCGTAGGCGGCGCACTTTATACGACAGTGATGGCATTAAAACGGGCCGCATCGGGTGATTTAACGGGGCGTTTAAACTTCTTCGAAGTAAAAGACGAGTTCAGTATCTTAGCCATCAGCATAGATACCTTAGTAGAACGTCAACATACCTTAGTAAAGCAAATCGCAGAATCGACCGCTAAAATACGCGAAGTTGTATCATCGTTTCGTAGCACAGCGCAGCAAGGTCAATCCTTGGCGGTAAACCAGAGACAACATCTGGACTCCTTAGCGACGGCAATGGAAGAAATGACTACCGCAGTGAAAGAAGTTGCCCGCAATGCCGAACAATCCTCAGCTGAAACCCAAGAAGCCAATCAACAGGTTAGCGCGGGCGGGAAAGATATTGAAACCACAGTTAAGGCCATCGATGTGTTATCGGATGAAATCTCCGCGGCCTCAAATGCGGTAGGTGTACTCAATGACAACGCCAGTAAAATTGATGAAGTGGTGTCAACCATTAATGCGATTTCCCAGCAAACCAACCTACTGGCCCTCAACGCGGCAATTGAAGCGGCGCGCGCCGGTGAACAAGGTCGTGGCTTTGCCGTGGTGGCCGATGAGGTACGTACTTTAGCGGGGAGAACTCAGGCCGCAACGGTTGAAATCAAAACCATGATCGAATCACTGCAATCGGGTACTCGCAATCTGACACAAGTGATGTCGCGTACTGTGAATCAAGCCAATGAAGGTAAACAACACGTACTGCAAACGGGTAAAGACTTAGAGTTTATCGCCCACCACAGCAACAAAGTGTTTGAAATGAGTGTGCTAATTGCGACCTCGGCCGAAGAGCAATCGGCAGTGGCCAACGAGATTGCGACTAACTTAATGGAAATTCGCAACCAATCGCATGATGTGGAGCAATCGGCCAACCAGTCGGTTTCAGGTTGCGATGAGCTGCAAGCAACAGCTGGTCAACTTGATCAGTTGATGGTGGGATTAAAAATCTAGTCGAGCATTATTTGATGGGATTTAAATTCACTTAACACCCCAAATGCACAAGGGAGCGATAATCGCTCCCTTGTTGTTTTCATTCTGACGGTCACTTTCCAATCAACAAGTGTCGTTTCAATTAATAAGTTAATTTTCAATCGAAAATACTACGGCAAAATGAATTCACGTCTGTTAATCCACGTCTTTAAGTGGCCATAGCACGATATGATCTTCAATATCCTTCACGCGTCTTTCATCCACCACCTTGCCTTGGATCGACATACCCGCTAAATGCATCGCTTCTTTGGAGCCTGTGAGCAGCGGATGCCAACTCGGTAGCTCACGCCCTGCCGCTAGGCGGCGATAGGCACAACTGTCGGGCAACCAAGTTAACTCATGGATATTATCAATCGTGATCACTGTACATTGGGGGACATGGGTGAAACGGTCACTGTAATGCTGACAGCCTGCCGTTTGATGATCGAGCAAAAGGCAAGCTGCATTGGTGTAATACAAGTCTTCGGTTTCATCATCTATCAACTTGTTTAAACAACATTTACCACAACCGTCACACAGGGATTCCCACTCGGTTGTGCTCATCTGCGCTAATGTTTTACTCTGCCAAAATGCCATGATTAACTATATCTTCTTAATAAAAAACCCGCTCAATGCGGGCTATTTTACACTAATTTGTCGTCAGATACGCAATGCCACTGAGATTAACGAGTGTGGTTTGACGCGCCAGAGCTCATTAGCAGCGTCTTGATGCTACCTGGTTAATCTTTGATCCCAAGGCTCAGCTTATGCTCAGCCAATAAATTCACCTGAGGTGGCGGAATTTGTAAATAAAAGCCATTTTCTGCCATTGCTGCTCTGACTTTATGTATATCTGCCATACCTAACGCGTCGCGTTTAGCGATAGGAAACACCATCACCAACTTTGGCACGCCAAACATTTCCATCAAAGGCACTGGAACATCGTCAAAACAATCTCTTTTCTTCACAAATAAATAAGTATCAGCCTTTCGGCTACTTTTATAAACGGCACATAGCATAAGAATCAAATATCCAATAGTTCAAACTTGCCAGTCAATGGGGCACACTATAACATGGTCGCCTAGTAATTTAATTGTAAAATCAGCGAACCGACTGATGATTTCTGGAGAATAGTGCCGGGATGTCAAAACCTAGCTTAGAGTTAAAAGGCGCTTCTTTTACTCTTTCAGTGCTTCATATTAATAGCAGCGATTTACAAGCTGTCATGACTGAATTAGACAGTAAGTTGGCACAAGCTCCTCAGTTTTTTCTGGGTGCTCCTTTAGTCGTCAATCTGAGTGCCATTCAGCACGACAGCTTGAATTTAAGTGCGTTAAAGGATCTGCTGATCTCACGTCAATTAGTGATTGTTGGCATAACGGGCGCGACAACCGTACTCAGTAAACAAGCAAAAGACTTAGGCCTTGCCATAGTCAAAGCGGGAAAACAGAGCAGTACCCCGCCGCCAGCCCCGCGCCAAACTAAAATAGTGAAGCAAAATATTCGTTCAGGCCAACAAGTCTACGCAAAAAATGGTGATTTAATCATATTTGGTGCGGTAGGCAATGGCGCAGAAGTCATCGCAGATGGTAGCATTCATATCTATGGCGCATTACGAGGGAAAGCCATGGCAGGCGCCGCGGGCGATACCAGCGCCGTTATCATTGCCCACTCTCTGGAGGCCGAACTCGTTTCAATAGCAGGGCAATATTGGCTCGCTGAAAATCTACAACAACATAGCTCAGATAAAAGCGGCTGCATTCGCCTAAACGGTGAGTCGCTTATGGTTGAATCATTGCCCCTCTAAATGGCAGAACAAAGGATAGAGAGAAACATGGCACAAATTATTGTTGTCACTTCAGGTAAAGGCGGCGTAGGTAAAACCACATCGAGTGCTGCAATTGCGACCGGTCTTGCCATGCAAGGACACAAGACAGTCGTTATTGATTTCGATATAGGTTTACGAAACTTAGACTTGATCATGGGTTGCGAGCGTCGTGTTGTTTATGACTTCGTTAATGTGATCAATGGTGAAGCCAATTTAAATCAAGCGCTGATCAAAGATAAACGCTGCGATAAGTTATTCGTTTTACCCGCTTCACAGACCCGTGATAAAGATGCACTGACCAAAGAAGGTGTTGGCCGTGTTTTAGACGATTTGGCCAAAGACTTTGAGTTTATTCTGTGTGACTCTCCCGCAGGGATTGAGCAAGGCGCTATGATGGCATTGTATTTTGCCGATATCGCTATTGTGACCACTAACCCAGAAGTCAGTTCAGTGCGCGACTCAGATCGTATTTTAGGTATGTTGCAAAGCAAATCACGCCGCGCAGAACTGAATCTAGAGCCGATAAAAGAATATTTACTCTTGACTCGTTATTCACCGAGCCGTGTAAAATCGGGCGAAATGTTAAGTGTCGACGATGTTCAAGAAATTCTGGCCATTGAGTTACTCGGCGTTATTCCTGAGTCACAATCTGTACTGAAAGCCTCTAACTCAGGCGTACCAGTGATTATCGACCAAGAGAGTGATGCAGGTTTAGCCTACAGTGATACAGTCGCACGCTTACTGGGTGAAGATGTACCAGTACGCTTTATTACGGAAGAAAAGAAAGGTTTCTTACAACGGATATTTGGTAGCTAATTATGTCTTTACTCGACTATTTCAAAAGCAAGAAAAAGCCTAGCACTGCGGTAATGGCAAAAGAGCGCCTACAGATCATCGTGGCTCATCAACGTGGACAAAGGGACACTCCCGATTATTTCCCACAGATGAAACAAGAGATCATTGCCGTTATTCGCAAATATGTGCCGATTTCTGATGATCAAGTTTCTGTGCAGTTAGATCAAAACGACGCCAACCTGTCGGTACTCGAGCTTAACGTCACTTTGCCTGACAGATAAGTCGATGACACAAAAAATGTCATCTTCAATTGAAGATGACATTTTGATGTGGATGTTTTTCCGCGATGGATTCAAGTACGAAATATTAAGCACTAGACCTCAAGCTTTGCTAAAGCCTCAGTTGCCAATTCCCCTCGCCAACCACATAACACTGCCGGTAAATCCCCTTGTTGCTTATCCCAACGCCATTGCAAAAACTCATGGATATGACGTTTAGAACCGAGCATTTCCTGCGGCACATCATGCTTTTCGCATAATTCGACCAAACAACTTTTAATCGCTTTAAAGGCCGATTTGTAGCCTGATTTTAACGCCAATACATCCACTAACTCGGGTAAATTAACCAAATCCGCAGTTTGTAGCACACGTAATAAATCTTTGCCGTGGATGCGTTTTTCCTGTTCGGTCAAGTCATTGAGCTTAAACAAATCAGCCGAAGTTTTAGGTTGCTTCTTCGCTAATGCAATAAGACCATGATCTTTGATCACAAAACCTAAGGCTAAATCACGGACTAAGGCTTTTTCAAGGCGCCATTTGGCGAGCACTTTAAGGTAAGCCAATTGAATTTCAGTGAGTTGAAAAGCATTTTTCACTTTCAAATAGGCTGTATCAAGATCAGGATCGGCAAGCCTGCCCTGAGTCATCCTTTCCCCTTCCTCGTATAACCAAGCTAAACGCCCTTGGGCGCTGAGTTTCGCTTCCAGTTGAGGATAGAGCTGATACAAATACAGGACGTCATTGGCGGCGTAGCTTAACTGGGCTTCCGTTAAAGGACGACGGATCCAATCTGTACGCGACTCACCTTTATCGATCACTTCACCAAGGCAAGTTTCAACTAACTTGGCATAACCCACACCGTGGCCCATACCACACAAAGAGGCGGCAATTTGGCTATCAAACAAAGGCGTAGGCTGACATTTACCATAGTGGGCAAAAACTTCTAAGTCTTCACTGCAGGAATGCACTAGCTTAACGATATTCGGGTCCGATAACAGCGCCCAAAACTGGGCTAAATCAGGTAAAGCGACCGGATCAATCAAAGCTAAGGTTTTACCATCATAGGCTTGAATCAAACCTAACTTGGCATAATAAGTACGAGTACGAACAAACTCGGTATCTAACACGAGTATCTTACTCTGTTTATATTGGGCAACGAGGGCATTAAGGCTTGCTTCATCACTCACATATTGAAACGCTGACAAATTCTTCTCCAGATCCTGTGGGTCAATCACAGTCCATAAAAACAAAAGCCGGCAAATGCCGGCTTCAATCTTACGCGCGCTTAGCTTCGTCTCTAAGCTCTCGTCGCAAGATTTTACCCACGTTGGTTTTAGGTAACTCGTCCCTAAATTCTACCAGCTTCGGCACTTTATATCCCGTTAAATGAATACGGCAGTGCTTAATGATGTCTTCAGCGGTTAAAGATTTATCTTTTGCCACCACAAATACCTTCACTAACTCACCACTGGCGTCGTTTGGCACACCAACGGCAGCCACTTCAATCACTTTGGGATGAAGTGCGACCACTTCTTCGACTTCGTTAGGGAATACGTTAAAGCCTGAGACTAAGATCATGTCTTTCTTACGGTCGACAATATAGAAGAAACCTTTCTCATCCATATAACCAATATCGCCCGTAGCTAACCAACCGTCAGTGTCGATCACTTTGGCGGTTTCTTCAGGACGTTGCCAATAGCCTTTCATCACCTGAGGACCTTTACCAAACAGCTCGCCGGTTTCGCCTTGGGCTAATACCTTGCCGTCATCATTACGGATTTGGATCAGTGTCGAAGGTGCAGGAAAACCAATTGAACCGTTATAACCGTCTAAGTTATATGGACAACAGGTTAATAAGGGTGAGGCTTCCGTCAGACCATAACCTTCAAGTAAACGGGTTTTAGTAATGGTTTGCCATTTATCCGCCACGGCTTTCTGTACCGCCATGCCGCCACCGATAGAGAGTTTTAAGCGTGAGAAATCCAACTGAGAAAAATCATCACTGTTCACTAAAGCGTTAAATAAGGTATTCACCCCAGTTAATGCGGTGAAAGGATACTTTTTCAACTCAGCCACAAATCCTGGGATATCGCGAGGATTGGTGATGAGTAAATTCTGACTTCCTTTGTGCAAAAACAGCAGGCAATTCACGGTCAAGGCGAAGATGTGATACAGCGGCAAGGCCGTTACGACAAACTCACTGCCATCGTTTAAAGCGGGAGAATATGCACCATCGGCCTGCAATACGTTTGCGACAATATTGCCATGGGTCAACATAGCGCCTTTAGAGACCCCAGTGGTGCCACCTGTGTATTGTAAAAACGCTAAGTCATCGTTAGTGACTTCAGGTTTGATGTATTGCATGCGACGACCCGTTGATAAGGTATCGCGCATTGATAAGGCATGGGGTAAATCGTATTTTGGCACTAACTTCTTGATGTACTTCACCACAAAGTTCACTAAGGTACGTTTTGGTGCACTTAATTGATCACCTAAACTGGTGATAATCACGCTTTCAACGGGAGTTTGATCGACCACTTCTTCTAAAGTGCGGGCGAAGTTTGACACCACCACAATGGCTTTAGCGCCAGAGTCAATCAACTGATGTTTAAGCTCGCGCGGTGTATAAAGTGGGTTAACGTTAACAACCACCATACCTGCACGCAAAACACCAAACAGTGCAATGGGATACTGCAACAGGTTTGGCATCATCAAAGCGACACGGTCGCCCTTTTCAAGCTTTAATTCATTTTGTAAATACGCAGCGAATGCTCGGCTGCGTTCTTCCAATTTACGATAGGTTAGCGTGGCACCCATGTTGATAAATGCAGGTTGATCTTCATACTTAGCCACCGCTGTCTCGAACATGTCGACAAGCGATGAGTATTGTTCCACATTAATTTCAGCAGGCACATCTTCTGGCAAATGATTAATCCAAGGCTGATCCACTACTCTCTCCTAAATCCCCACAACTGCGGAAACAATATCCATACAAGCGTCAAGACTCGATAAATACCGAGTTAAAATACCGGCTTACATTTTATAGTTATTAATTTACTCGTCATAAATCATACGAGCGTTTTAATTTTGATCATCATCACATAAAAAAAACAAAAAACCTAGCGTCTTTTTTATACCCATATAAGCAACCTATTAAACGAATTTGCGGATCAAACGTGCAACGCCTTCGGCATTGTCCATATGCACATGATGATCGCCCTCAATTATGTGCTCAGACAAATGCTTGAACCACGTTCTGGCCTTAGGTATCGCGCTCTGCAACTGGCTAAATCCCTGTTTGCCACAAATTAATAAGGTTTCAACATTGATGTCCTGCATCAAGGCATCAACTTGGGCGAAGGTTAATCGTTGGGGTGAATCTAATCTTAATCGAGGATCACTACGCCAACCTATGCCATCACCTTCGGGCTGCATATTACGATCGAGCAACAAACGACACCAAGGTTCGGCAAGTCCTGTTAAATGTGCCCTCGCCCGCACCGCAGTATCTATACTGTCGTAAATCTTTACCTGCCCATGCTTCTGAGTTAAATACTTCTCATGCTGATAGAAACTTTTTTTCAATCGCGCCTTAGCTTGCGTTGGCAACTCAGACAAGGGGCTTAACGCTTCGATCAATACCAGCTTGTTAACCTTTTCGGGAAACGTCGCCGTGTAAGCTGAGGCGATTATACCGCCGAGCGAATGCCCAATCATTGCCGCTGGCTTTTGCGGTAATGCCGTTAACAACGCGTCTAAATCATACAAATAATCAATCCAATGCAGCGGATAGTGTCCCGGCCTATGTGCAGAAAAGCCGTGTCCTGGCCAATCAATGGCGAGCACTTGATAATCGAGTAAATGCGCTGTTAAAGGTTCAAAACTGTTGGCGTTATCTAACCAACCATGTAAGGCAAGCAATAAAGGTTTATCCTTCGCCCCCCATAATCGGCCCGCGACCGTAATATGAGGTAATACAAATTCGATTTGATTTTTGGGGGCGAAAGATTGCCACATAATGCCTCTGATGTCAGGTAATTAAGATGATTTTTTGACAAATTTAAGTGTCATACGATCACTTTCACCGATCGCTTGGTATTTTTCTTTATCGGTATCACCCAAGGCAAAAGAGGGCGGTAGCGTCCAAACACCTTTGGCGTAATCTTTCGTATCTTTGGGGTTCGCATTGATTTCTGCACTTTCAACTAAGGTAAAACCTGCTTTTTTGGCTAAAGCAACCATAGCAGCTTGATCCATATAGCCAGTGCTGAAGTTCATTCCTTCGTTGGCTCTATGCTCTACCACGCCAAAGATACCGCCGTCCTTCAACACTTTATAAGACGCGGCAAACACGTTTTCCAACTGATCTGTTGATGCCCAGTTATGTAGATTTCGGAAGGTTAATACCAGATCAGCACTACCATCAGCGCCTAAATCCATCTTATGTGGAGGATCGAAGGTAACAATCTTAGCATTGCCCATGACGTCTTTATTGGCCGTCATCCACGCAGCATACTTAGTGCCCGCGTTCGCGCGATAACGATTCCCGGGAGTATCTGTCGCAGGAGCCATTTCGAAACTGGCTGCGATATATTGGCCCTCTTTAGCAAGATAAGGCCCTAATATTTCACTGTACCAGCCATTACCCGGCCAGAGTTCAATCACAGTCTGTTTTGGAGTAATGCCAAAAAAAGTTAAGGTTTCAGCGGGATGACGATAAACGTCACGACTGGCATTTTTAGCCTGACGAAAATCGCTTTTTAAGACTTTATCTAAGCTTTCATCGGCATAGGTAACACTCGAACATAAACCAGCAAGCAGCAGACTGGCAACTAAGGTGACTTTTTTCATTGTAATTCTCCATGGATACCGAAGGCTTAACCTAGCAGCCAATGGCCAAAAATCCAAGGAATAGAAGTCGGAAAACTAAGCTTTAAGCGACATAAGTGTTTATAGCTCAAAGTGATGAGCAAAATCACCTTTACCTAAATCAACAAAGTTCAAAGCAGAAAAACGATGGGGAAAACACTAGACGACTGAGGCATTAAACAAGCTTGAGAACTAACGACTTGCGGCATTATCTACGCGGCGCCACGCAAAATACAAAGCGCAGGCACTGGTTAATAACCATAATCCCACCCAAATCCACGCGGGGATCCAAGAACGCTCAGCCAACATCACTGCATCACCTTGACCATCAAGCCCGAGCAACACTGTCGGACTCGCAAGCGCATTAAGCATGATCATCAAGCCAATAATACGCAAAAACTGAGTCAACATTTTGTTTTGACTGAGTTTAAGCGGTAACAACAAAATAATAGTCAGCACAGCTAAAATCGCTAACGTGAGAATATCCCTGCCCCAAAGCAAGCCGCTTAGCACAACTAAGGCACCTAGCAAGGCAAAACTCACGCGGATCCCCTTTGGCCAAGTCGCTAATAAATAGATTAAATATCCCCAACAGGCTGCACCAAAATACCCAGCAAAGCCAATAAACATCGGCGAGCCGCCTTGGCTAAAACAAAATCCTGCGCCGTTCGGAAACAACTGAATATGACTGACCACGCCCGAGCTTAAAATCGTTGCAATGGCATGGGACAGTTCATGAAAATAGCTTTCAAGCCATTTAAACGGCACGCTCAAATAGGGAATTCGAGTTATCAATAAAGCTAAAACTAGCTCGATAATAAACAAACCACGGCTTGGCACACCGCTTGTGGCTAAGCCTGTCAGTTTAGAAGAGGAAAATCGCGAGGTTGAACTAGAAGACGTTTTTTGATGCTCAAGCATACAAGTCCACACCCACCATTTGCTGAATTTCATCGCGTTTGGCGGCATGTTGGGTTTGTAAATATTGGGCAATCGCTCCCTGATGGCCGCGAGTATCTTGCTCATACTCGAGGTGCGCACCAAGCCTTGACTGTAAATTTCCTGCTGCGCTTTTACTTTTAGGCTGAGTATCTAAACTAAGGGCTTCGACGGCATCTTGCTCAATCACTGGGCGTGACGATTCAGGCGCAGTCAGCCCCTGAGCGATAGCGGGTCTATTACTCGCTACAGCATTCGTCAAACTCATTTGATTCACATTAACTTGCATCAAGAAGCCTTAAGTTTGCACTATCCATCGTTAAGCCATTCATAGTTAAGAATGCTTAGCATTAATTGCCTGAGATTCTATCGCAGATACTCAAGCAAAGAACAGCTTATTCACGGCCGGGTAACTTTTTCCATGTGACTGTATCACGTAAATACACAGGTTCAAGCTCATCGACCGAGGTTGTCAGTCCAGCTTTTATGCCTGCTTCAGCCAATATCAGCATAGCCTTTGCATCGGGATATTTCACGGCCTCGAGAGCTAAAATCCCCTTGCCGAGTGCCAGCAAATCGGGATAAGCATCAAAACCTGTGCCGCAGCCCACAATTGGCGCTTGAGTATCGAGCTGAAGCAGTACGTCCGCAGGCGCACTGACCACTTCTTTACCGACAAGCGTTGCAATACCGTCAACGGCCACAAACTGGCCCCAATACACTTCCCCCATGCGCGCATCAATGGCGCACAAAACTTGCTCGGCTTGATACTGGCTAATCGCCATTTGTGCCATTGCCGCTAAGGTTGAAATACCAATCACAGGCAAATCTAACCCCAGTGCCAGACCTTGCGTCATGCTAGTGCAGATGCGGATCCCCGTAAAACTGCCAGGGCCTCGTCCGTAAGCAATCGCAGTCACTTTATCTAAGCGAATGCCCGCTTGCTTGAGCACTGAATCGACCATAGGCAGCAGACGTTGACTGTGTTCACGCGGTGCATCGGCAAGTTCAGCATAAATCTGACCTTGGTATTGCAGCGCAGCTGAGCAGGATTCGGTACAAGTGTCTAAGGCAAGAATACAAGCAGAGTGTTCGTGTGTTATTGTCATTTCAAAACCGGATTAGCGGGCAATATTTCGCATCAAATTTACATAATCTGTATTGCGCGAATATGCCATGAGAAAACTGGCGCAAATAATAACATCAAATGCCCGAAAACAAAGGGCTAAGCAAGCAACTCAGCTAAAATAGCGCTCGTATGATATTCAGTCGCAAATCTGGACAAGATGAATTTATGTGATCTAAGTCAATGATCAATAAACTCATTAATGAATATAGCTCGCTTGGGGAAACTTTTTCAACTTTGATTGTCAGAGCAGAAAAGTATGGGGCGAATTTATCCCTTGCCATTCCCTTAGTATTGTACGATTGCTTTAACCCGCCTTCGATAAGGACATTTCATGTTAAACACGCCTCCATTGCGTCGCCTAAGACGCTTACGTAATTCAGAAGCAATGCGCGATCTGCTGCGCGAAACCCATATTTCACTGAGCGATCTTATCCATCCCCTGTTCATTGAAGAGCACATCACCCATGCCGTGCCCATCTCCACGCTACCTGGCATCAGCCGCTTACCTGAGAGCGCACTGGCGGATGAAGTTCGCGAGCTTTACGCCCTTGGGATCCGTTATGTGATGCCCTTTGGGATTTCCCACACTAAGGATGATAAGGGCAGCGATACATGGGACGACAATGGTTTACTCGCCCGTATGGTTCGCACCATTAAAGCTACCGTGCCTGAGATGATGGTGATCCCCGACATTTGTTTTTGTGAATACACAGATCACGGCCATTGCGGCGTCGTACACAATAATGAAGTCTGCAACGACCTCACCGTCGAAAATTTAGTTAAGCAATCGATAACGGCCGCCAAAGCTGGCGCCGATATGTTAGCACCATCGGCCATGATGGACGGTCAAGTGAAAGCCATTCGCCAAGGGCTCGATGCCGCAGGTTTTGAACATGTGGCGATTCTGGCCCACTCGGCAAAATTCGCCTCTTCTTTTTACGGTCCTTTTAGAGCCGCGGTTGATTGTGAACTCAGCGGAAATCGCAAGGGATATCAACTGGATTATGCTAATGGTCGTCAAGCCCTGTTAGAAGCTTCATTAGATGAAGCCGAAGGCGCCGATATCCTGATGGTTAAACCCGGCACCCCCTACTTAGATGTGCTCAGCCGTTTAAGACAAGAAACCCACTTGCCACTCGCCGCCTATCAAGTCGGCGGTGAATATGCGGGCATTAAATTTGCAGCCCTTGCGGGCGCGTTGGATGAGCGTGCTGTGGTGACAGAAACGTTTATCGGCTTAAAGCGGGCGGGTGCAGATTTGATTGTCAGCTATTACACCAAACAATACGCCCAATGGTTAACTGAAAGCCGATAGTTGCGTCGGTAGCGAATCAAAAGTTACGCTAATCGTTAAACCGATAGCTAAGCGGCTTGTTAAGAGAACAACTAGGTTTTGCACTTTAGAAACCCCATAAAAAACGCCACCTTTATCGGTGGCGTTTTTGTATTTAACACCCTATTCACTTAAACCTTCTGCAATCTTGCAAACAAGGCTTTTACTTTTTCGACTTTAGGACGCACGACCATCTGACAATAGGGCTGCTCACCGTGTAAAGCGAAGTAGTCATTGTGATAATTTTCAGCGGGATAAAAAGTATCAAACGCTGAAACTTGGGTCACTATCGGCGCATCAAAAACCTTGGCTGCTGCTAACTGAGTCAGCATAGCGGTAGTTTGCTCTATCTGCTCAGCATTATGGGTAAACACCACGGAGCGATATTGTGGCCCCTTATCATTACCTTGGCGATTAAGCGTGGTCGGATCATGGCTCTCAAAAAAGACCTGTAATAACGTCGTAAAATCAATTTCCTCAGGGTTGAACTCGATATGCACAACTTCTGCATGGCCGGTTTGGCCCGAGCAAACAGATTTATAATCGGCATCATGGGCTTCGCCGCCGACATAACCTGAAGTGACATTCACCACGCCCTTTAGGCTTTTAAAAATCGCTTCGACGCACCAAAAACACCCAGCACCCAAAGTCGCAAAGTGATTCGGTGCTGGTTCAACAGCATCATCCATCCCTTTGAACACCATAGAAACTGAGTTAACACAGTGACGGATATTGTTAGGTGTTAACATTTCACCTTCAAAGACATGCCCCAAGTGACCGCCGCACTGGCTACAAACAATTTCAGTTCTGCGGCCGTCGGCGTCTATGTGGCGGGTTACAGCGCCAGCAATTTCATCATCGAAGGCAGGCCAGCCACAATGGGCATTAAATTTATGCTCAGAGCGATACAAGGGGGCATGGCATTTTTTGCATAAATACAAACCCTTAGCATCGTGCTCATAATACTCACCACTAAAGGGGCGTTCAGTGCCTTTCTCTTCGATAACATAGCGTTCAAAATCGGTCAGTTTATTCATATTAATGCCCTTTCGACTCACGTCGTTGTGTATTTCGATATTCTTTGATTAAGAAGCTGATTTATAAGGAAGCCAACATAAGACCCACTCCAAGTAAGATTTCTTGCACTCGGCTTCAAAATGCGGCTGACATCAATCCAATCACAACAAATCTAATGCCCATACTAACGGATTTAGTGACTAAAATCTTACCACTCAAGTAACTACTAATATAAGTGCTCATATAAGCGACTGCATAAATGACGGAAAATACGGCAGTTGATCCAGATCACAGTCGCTGAGTATTTGCACCCACATCAGCGCACGGCTACACTTGCAGCGGGTCAAATTACAACTAAATATAACAAGTAGAAACCAAAATGAAATTAGAAACCATTGATTACCGCGCTGAAAACAGTGCCCAGCAATTCGTTGAATCACTTCGGGAAACTGGCTTTGGTGTTTTATCTAATCATCCGATTGATAAGCGCTTAGTTGAAGACATCTACACCGAGTGGCAAGCCTTTTTTAATTCAGAAGCCAAAAACGACTATATGTTTAAAAAAGAAACCCACGACGGTTTCTTCCCTGCGTCGATTTCTGAAACCGCCAAAGGCAACACAGTCAAAGACATTAAAGAGTACTACCACGTGTACCCTTGGGGCCGTATCCCCGATTCACTGCGTGCCAATATTCTCGCCTATTACGATAAAGCCAACGCACTGGCTGCAGAACTATTAGAGTGGATCGAAACCTACTCACCAGAAGACGTAAAAGCCAAGTTTTCGATGCCATTGCCAGAAATGATCGCCAACAGCCAAAAAACCTTGCTGCGCATTCTGCATTACCCACCGATGACGGGCAGTGAAGAAATGGGCGCCATTCGCGCCGCAGCACATGAAGATATCAACCTTATCACAGTGTTACCTGCTGCCAATGAGCCTGGATTGCAAGTGAAAGCCAAAGATGGCACTTGGTTAGATGTTCCAAGCGATTTTGGCAACATTATTATCAATATCGGTGACATGTTACAGGAAGCCTCTGGCGGCTATTTCCCATCGACGTCACACCGCGTCATCAATCCTGAAGGTACGGATAAAACCAAGTCACGGATCTCTTTGCCGTTATTTTTACATCCAAACCCTGCTGTAGTGCTATCGGATCGCTATACCGCCGACAGTTATCTGATGGAAAGATTGCGCGAACTCGGGGTGATCTAAGCCTTAATTCAGCCTATTAATCCAAGCAACAATCGCAAGAGACTGTCAAGGATTAAGCGATTAAAGCGCCTTAGGGCGCTTTTTTTATGACATTCGCCACCTTCAAGGTAGAATAGCCGTTCTTTAAGTTATTTAGGACAAGGCGTTATCATGGCAATTCAGTGGTATCCGGGGCATATGCACAAGGCACGCAAGGAGATTGAAGAGGCAATGCCTCAGGTCGATCTTGTTATCGAAGTGCTGGACGCGCGTATTCCCTACAGTAGCGAAAACCCCATGGTGGCTCAGCTTCGAGGCGACAAACCTTGTATCAAACTGCTCAATAAATCTGATCTGGCCGATCCAGAGATCACCGCACAATGGATTGAATACTTAGAGCGTGAGCAAGGCGTCAAAGCCACGGCGATCACGACACTGCAAGCAGCAATGGTGAAAAAAATCCCTGATCTCTGCCGTAAGCTAGTGCCAAGTCGCGATAAAACCGAAAAAGATATTCGCACTATGATCATGGGGATACCCAATGTTGGGAAATCTACCATCATCAATACCTTAGCTGGCCGTGTTATCGCCAAAACCGGTAACGAACCTGCGGTAACCAAAACCCAGCAACGGATCAATTTACGTAACGGTATCGTGCTGTCGGATACCCCGGGTATTTTGTGGCCCAAAGTAGATAATGAAGCGAGCAGCTATCGCCTTGCCGTCACTGGCGCGATTAAAGATACGGCGATGGAATATGAAGATGTGGCCCTGTTCGCCGCCAAGTATTTCTTAACCGCTTATCCAAAAGAGATTTGTGAGCGCTATAACTTAAGTGAATTACCAAAGGATGATGTCGCACTTCTCGAGGAAATAGGCCGTAAACGTGGTGCACTGCGTCCCGGTGGTCGCATCGATATGCACAAAGCATCAGAGTTATTACTGCATGAATATCGCTCGGGAAAAATAGGCTTACTCTCGCTAGAAACGCCTGCGATGGCAGAGCTTGAAAAGATTGAAGTCGCCCGTATCATGGCCGAAAAAGAAGCAGAGAAAGAAGCCAAATTGGCAGCAGAGAGACTTAAACGTTCAGGCAAACGTCATAACGACTAGGGTCTGTTGATCTTTCGAGAGTGATTTTTAGACAGCATGGCAAGACGTTATAATTTGCTTCGCCAAAAGTAACCATAACCTCAAGCCATGCCAAGACTTATGCTAACCGATGCACGCTGGGAAAAGCTATTTCATTTAATGAAAAGCACAGGCCGTGTTTATGACAAACCTGAACATAGACAAACATTCGAAGGTATTCTTTACCGCCTTAGAACAGGTATCCCTTGGCGAGATTTACCTAAAG